>JAUPUU010000362.1 GCA_030917395.1 Cyanobacteriota bacterium erpe_2018_sw_21hr_WHONDRS-SW48-000092_B_bin.40 | reverse complement strand
AATGTCAGTGAAGCGGCCGAAGGCGCCTACTCCAGCATTGTTGATCCAAACATCAATTTGTCTAAACTTGGCTAAAGCCGCCTCAGACAGGGCCTTCACTTGCTCGGGCTTGCTAACATCGGTGGCCACTGCAAGGGCATTAGGGCCACACTGTGAGGCAATCTGCTCAAGCACTTCACCCCGGCGAGCGGCTAAGACAACATTGGCTCCCCTGGCCGCAAACCGCCGCGCTACACCCTCTCCAAAGCCACTAGAAGCCCCTGTAATGACGATTGTTTTGCCGACCAGGTCTGCTTTCTTTTTGGCTTTGCCTTGGGCAATGTCATTGGCACTACTATCGGCAACGGCAGCTTTTGACATAGTAACAGCAGATGAACATAAGGCGATAACTACACAACCGGCAGTGAAAGCAAATCTCTTCAATAAATCTCCTAGAGCAAACCAGGCTGCAATTTAGGCCACTGAGCGACAAGCCTATAATAACCGTTTTGCCCAAACACTTAGCAAACTGTTTGCCGCTCTCGGTGATGAAACCGGCAACCACTAGAATCGGAACTAGTGACTTGAAATATCAGCCAGCAGAAAACATCACGCAAAAAGGCAGGCGAATGACGAAATCAAAGAAGATTTTTGTTTGCTTCTCGGTGACATTGATAGCTTCAGCCTTATTAGGCACGCCATTGGTCGCGCTCTATTTGGCACTCTCACCAAAAGAGCTGGCTCCCTACCTACTCTTCCCCCAAAAGATAAATAATGCCTACAAGAATATCTTCCTCAAACCATACGGTGTAGCTGGCGAGAGGGTAAATGTGCCCTTAGCAAACGGTGGTCACCTAAGCGCTTTCTACTTCCCTAGGCCCCACGCACCGTATACAGTGCTAATTAGCCACGGCCAGGGCCAAATGGAACAACAGATTGGCCTAGCACACGCAGCCCTAGCCAGCAATCTCAACGTACTAATTTATGACTACGAGGGTTATGGCGAAAGCACAGGAAAGGCCAGCACAAGCAACCTGTTGAGCGATGGCATCGCTGCCTATGATTATCTGATAGAGAAGAAAAAAGCCAAAGCAAAGCAAATAATTGCCATGGGTAGCTCCATGGGAACAGGCATTGCCGCGAACACGGCCTTGAACAGAAATTGCGCCGCCCTGCTATTGGTTGCACCCTACAACAGCCTGGCGCAAGCCGCTTGCGACAACATCAACTACTTCAAACTCTATCCATCCTTTCTCTTTCCCCAACCTGATATAAGCTGCATGCCGTTCATGGTCAAGGACAAGCAAAGATCAGACTCATCAGAGGCCAATGCAGCAGTACAAACAACTAGCTGTTCGGTGGCTCAGCCTGTGGTGATAATCCACGGCGCTCTAGACCAAAGAATTCCAGTCACCCACAGCAGACAACTGATAGCGGCCTACAAAGAAACTCACCAAACAAAAGTACAATCGAGTACACAAAGCAAAGACGACTCAAACCTCCGCTATGTAGAGCTTCCCAACAGCCATCACGGCGATTTTCCCCTCAGCATAATCACTGACGAACTCAATGGAATAGTGGCTCGCTTGGAAGCATCGAAGAAAACTCTGCTATCGAAGAAATAGGCGAACTATACGCCAAGCTTTTCAGCGTGCAGATCAAAGCGTTTTTGCGCTTCTCTCACTTTATCGGTTTCACCAAGCTCCATCAGCTTTTTCAAATACCAACGCAAAGCTCTGACAACATTTGGATGCTTTTGACCGAGCTGATACTGCATGGCATAAATGCCATCCTCACCCTGAGTGAGCAGATCTTCCACACCCTCTTGCCGACAAACACTATAAATCATGCTGGCACGCATGTATTCAGCGCTGCCCGAGCCGACTGTAAGCTCTAACAGCTCCATGCAAGAGAACAACAAATCTCGTGCATCAGAGAGGTTGCCATCAACGACATACATAACGGCCAAATCGCTCATAACATAAGCTAGCTGCACTGCGCCGTCTTCATTGAGGTCTTCCAAAATGAGCATGGCTTGGCGCAACTCTCTTTCAGCAGAAGCATGGTCATCACGCTCCAGATAGATCTGAGAATGAAAGCGCAGAGCAACAGCATAAAGCTCTCGCAATGCAGGCTCACTAGCCCCAGACAAGGCGTGCATCGCTTGGTCCAGATGCTTTTCTGCATCTTTCCACTTCTCTGTGGCAATATACATTGCCCCAAGACCAACATGGCAAACATTTACGGCAAAGTCACGGTCTTTCAGCTGCTTAGCCTGCTCGATAGCTCTGAATAAAAGTGTTTCGCACTGGCGAAACTCTCCTTGCTGATAAGCACCTTTGGCAGCGCTGATGCGAGACTTCCACATCTTAGTGTCGTGATCTTTTGACTCGATGGCGTCGATGAGATGTTTTTGAGACATAACTTGAACCTTTAATCGGCTGAGAGCCAAGACTTGCGAAGTAGTAAAGATACCAGAAGAACTGGCTAAAATTCATTACAACGAGCTAAGTGTGAGGATTAGTGATCATTTGGCAGGCCAAACATCCTCTCTTAAGCATCGAGAGCCGGAACATAATCAAACAGAGATTTTCCTGTCCTCTCCCAGTAAATCGCCACTGGCGCGTAGCCAAAAGCCTCACACTTGCTCAAAAGCGACGGTCGGTCAATTGATTGCAGAGCACCTTCAGGATCAAGCAAAAAATCGCTGAAGACCTTGCGCCCGCGAGAAATCAAGCCAGTTAGTAAGTTTTGAAGATCCTGATCACTCCAACCCTGATTTAAAACGAAAGGAGCTTGCGGCAGATTTCTTGCCAAAGCACGCTGCATAACTTGCGAATGCATCTGGGCGAATCCAGCAAGCTCTTTATCTGGCAAAGCTTCTAAGGCATTCCAATAGCTCAGATAGTGATCTTCAAGAAAGAATGGCGAAGCTTCATCAATCAGCGCCGAATCAACAATTTTCCAAAATTCGTCTTCAGTCATTGAGCACTTAATTAATTGGTGGGCCAATTGGATCGATTAGTTAAGCCTTAACCTTTTCTTTCCCAAAATAGGACTATAACGTAATTACGAACGTT
>JAUPUU010000041.1 GCA_030917395.1 Cyanobacteriota bacterium erpe_2018_sw_21hr_WHONDRS-SW48-000092_B_bin.40 | reverse complement strand
CGCAAGTGAACAACGAAGATAGATTGTCATAGGGGGTCTTAGTGGCCAAGATTCTAATAATCGAAGATGACCTGCAATTAGCTTCGCTTGTAATTCGCTGGCTGACGAAGGAAGGTCACATAGTAGAACATATACAGAATGGTGGAGACGGTCTGCAGCGGCTAAGGTTCGACCCTTATGATGTCGTTATTCTTGATTGGAATCTGCCGGAAGTTGAGGGTATTGATATTCTTAAAGACTTTCGCAGTAGGGGTGGTACCACACCTGTTCTAATGCTTACTGGCAAAAAGGCTATTGAAGATAAACTCAGAGGGCTGGGCGAGGGAGCTGACGATTATCTCTCTAAGCCTTTTGACGGGCGAGAACTGACTGCTCGCATAACTGCCTTGTTGAGGCGGCCTGTCACTTTGCTCAGCAGCAAGCTTGAAGCTGGTGATATCGAAATTGATACCAAAAGCCATACGGCTAAAAGAGCAGGTAAAACGCTCAATCTAATGCCGAAAGAGTTTGCCTTGCTAGAGTTTTTGCTGCGACACCCGGGCGAGTATTTTCAGCCATCTCACTTGCTGGAACATATTTGGCCCAGTGAAAGTGACTCAACAACCGAGGCTCTGACTAGTTGCATTAAGAGGTTACGGCTCAAACTCGACAAACCAGATTCTGAGTCGGTCATTCGCAATATCCGTGGTGCTGGCTATGGCCTGTTTGTTGAATAGGATGCGTTGAATAGCAAGTTGTTAGTAGTAAGTGTTGAATAGCAAAGTTTCGAAGTAGAGGTCGCTGCTCTAAATCAACTCTAACTGTGGAAGATTGAAGCTCATAGACTTAGAGGCTGGTTTAGTGGGAACCATGGTGCGCTCTTGTACTGGCTGTCTTTGGTCACCGGGAACGGTGTGGCCAACAGCATCCGAACATACGGCTCGCTCAAGTCTTGAGGAACGGTTGCCGCTACCATCAACACATCTTTCGTAATCTTGGCGCGCTCGTGCGGCTTCAGCTGTTTCTCTAGTCTCAGGCGCACTTGTATAGCGGCCGTCGGAGCCAATACCGCGGTTGGCAGGCTGGTTAGCCCTTGCTGTAGATGCTTGCTCTCTGTACTGTCGACTGCGAGATTCTTCAGGAGTGTCGTATATGTCTCTGCCGTTGACGACGATATCCGAAACCTGCCTCTCGCCATTAACTGTGCGGAATGTCACTTCAGCACCGCCTACATCTCTTGTCCAAACACCAGGTGCGCTAGTGCGGGGATTGGTTCCGCCTTCCCAGAGTGTGCGAGCAAACTGCACTTGCTCTTCTCTGCTCATTTCGCTATTGACTAGGCGGGTAATGGGTTGGGTTCCATTAACGGCCTCTACTGCTCTTTCAACACGATCGCTCATATAGTTTGCTCCGGCTAGTAATGTGTCGCTGATGCACTTATATTAGTGGGGGTATTTGGCAAGCCACGGTCAGTAAGATTAGACCTTCTTTTGTCGCTCTAAAAGCAATTAGTGCCGCTTCAAATAGTCTTCAGCTGCCGCTCCCACTCGTTTGAAGTAATCTTTAACAGCAGGTCCAGGTTCTGGTTTGGCTCGATACATTCCACCAGTGCCGAGTGGATCTCTGGTCTCGTTTGCCTTTCTTATGGCGTCTCTATATTCTTGAAACTGTTCATCGAGTCTGCGCTGTTCGCCAGGCGACATCTCTCTTCGTACTTGCTTGCCAATGGCAGCTTCGGCTTCTTGCACTCTTCTGTCAATGGCATCATGCATAGGTGCGTTTGGTGCTTTAGGGTAAGGCTCTGGGTTCATGGTTGATTTCAATCCCCAATCTAATACATCTCTCTTGTGCTGGGTTAATGCCTTTTCTTCTGCTTCATATTGTTTGCGCTCTTGCGCTGTCATCTGACCTTCGACTGAGCGTTTTATTTTGTTGTCGTATGATTCGTCGTTAGTAAGGAGTCTTTCAATTTGGTGTCGAATGTAGTCTGCTGCTCCAGTGGCTTTATATGGCGCTTCTTGGCCAAAGCCGCTCATGTCGATTTTAGGAAAGCCGAGTTTGTCAAATTTGTTTTGATCATCGGTTTTTCTATCAAGCTCAAGTAGCCCTTTTTTCGTTGTACATTCTTCAAGAAGTTTATATTGAGAGCTACTATCGTTTCTGGTCTCTTGGCAGATGTTGTCGATATCTCGCATTGTATTTACTCCTGGTAAGTGAGGCTTTGCTTTGGCAACCAACTCTTGGGCTATGGCCTCAATTTACCGGGGCAAACTGGCAATCCGGGGTCAGCGAGATTAAGTTGAAATTCACTCCGGTGTGTCTCCTTTTCTTTAGGAGCGCACTGGTGCTAAGGTTATTACTCGGCTCTGGGGGCGTTATGAAAGTTTCTGATTTGATAAGGTCTATAAAAGGACCTGAGGCAAGAGCTAATCACAATCTTTCTCTCTACAGAAAAGCCTTTTGCGATTTTTCGGCTGAAGGCGAGTCGGTTGTAGCCACAGGGTCTGACTCTGTCGTGCTGAAGTTACATGATGGAAGTATCTTGAAAATTAGTTCCCGTACTGTCACCAGGGCGTTGGAGCCGTTTGATTTGCCAGTGTTGAGCTCTGGTACTATGCAAGCTGAGGGCAGAACTATTTATTATGTGATTCAACCAGAAGCTGAACCAGCAACGTTGAGTGATCTCGCCATGTTCTTGCGCATTCTTACTGACCATGGCTTTCGCATGACTGATCCTGGTATTTCGCAAATTGGAGTTTATCAAGGTCAAGTTAGGCTGCTTGACCCCTTTGCTGTTGCCAAAGACTAGCAGAGGAATCTTGACCCGAGCTTAACCTCGCCTTAGTAAGTGGCCAATAGAATATTGCCGTGTCCAAAGCAATTTCCTCTAGTGAGGCTCTTGTGAATATGAACTCTAAAGAACGATACGAGTTGGAGCGCATGACCAAAGACCAGCGTTATAACTATGAGCACCTGAGTCAGCAGGATCAAGCTAGTTATGAGCGGATGAGTAACGATGAGCGCAGCTTATACAATCGCTTAAATAGCCAGGAGCAATGGGATTATAGGCGCATGACTCCAGAGCAGCGGTATGAGTTTGAGCAAGAGAGTTAGAGGACCACGTTGCTGGTCATGCTAGAGCTGTTCTTCAAAATTAAGATTCGTTGGTGCGGCTAGCAGACCCGTTAGCGGCACAGTCTTGTCGACTACTTCGAATTTCACTTCGTCGAGCCACATTTTACCTACGCCGATTAAAAACAATCCGAAATACATGCTGGTGCTTTCTTCTGGCACATCTACCACTAGGGCATACTGCTGCCAGTCTGTGTCCGCTAAGATTGGTCTGTTATTCATGTTGTCGAAAGTGCCTTTCCATCGACAGTACCAGCCCCAATTGCCAATAATGTCGAGTTCTATTCGTCCGATAGAGGTTTCGGCCAAGGCTGATTTGACCCATGCAGTCATGCGAATGCGCTGGTTGCGAAATTCCGGGGCAATGCCGCAGGTTTGCATAAGGTGGCCGCAGGCATTGCGTGCATCTTCATCGGATGCATCTTTGGCGATAGACTCAATAAAGGCGCAGTTCTTACCGACGTGCCTGCTGGCCTGTTCAAGGCCGACAACAAAGTCGTCATGCTCGCTGTCGTTTAAGTGCCAGCCTTTGATTGTCGTGCTAGTTGCTATTTCACTGATGCGCTTAGCCATGGCTTACCTCTGTTTAGAACACCTGTCAGGGATAGTAACTACAATGCTATTCTAAACCAAGTGTAGGTTAGACATAGCATCTGTCGATTTTGTGAGATTTGCCAATTGGGCCTTGCCGCAACAGAAACTAAGAGCAAGCTACGTGGCTTTCTGGATGAGCCTCATTTTTTGATTGCCTTTGTCCTGTGGTTCTATCCAATTGCTTTCATTCTCTGCTATGGATTGCTGCTCGGAATTTGTAACCAGATAGTGTCTTGCTTTGGAGCACCTCTTTATTCTTTTGTGCCGAAGTACTTTTTGACTGTCGTATGTTATATTTCGTGCCTCGTTTTCTCCTTGCTTCTCTTTCGATTTAGCTCGTGGATGAGGCGCACCTTGTTTTATCTTATTGCTCTGTGGCTTTTGACCTGTGCTGTTTTTGATGTTACGGGACCTGGCTTTTCAATTTCGCTAGAACGTGCTGCCGGTCGCCCCAGGCACGTTCGCTAAAGTTAAAACATCTGTTCCTTAAGGTGTCGACTCATCTTCTGGGATGATGGCAATGCTATTAATTTGTGCCATTGTGATAGGGGTCCTGTCTGGTGTTGGTTAGTGCATAAAAATTGTCGGTTCTTTCTATTTTTCTGCCTACATCTCTTTTTGTTTGGAGTAGTTAGTGCCTTAGGGCTGCAATTGGTTTCTTTGCCATGTTCTGCCGTCAGCGCTGCTAGTGAGCAGCCGCGATCATATTGTCTCTCGCAGTCGGCCACCTATTCAGTTAGCTCCACTTATCCTGGTTATGAGAAAAAAAGCTGTTTGCTTACTGGTGCCGAAGATTTGCATGTGGCACGGCTTTTATCGAACCAGGTGATTGCTCCTGAATTTGCCTTTCATACACAGTTGCAAGACCACCCCAATATAGTCATTGATCTCGGCCGTAGTTGCCTGGTTGATGGTTTGGTTATTGAAAATCGCAGACGTCAATTGCAAGAACGCGCTCAAGGTTTGACTGTGTTGGTATCAACCAATAAGGTAGATTGGAGGCCGGTTAAAGCCTTTACTAAAACTTCTGATGTGTGGAACATCAAGCTCAGTGAGCCAGTAGAGGCTCGCTACGTTAAGCTTGAGTTGGCGGCAACTAGCTACTTCCATCTCGCCCATGTATCAGTTAACGGTCGCGATAAAGAGGACGGCTCAGCCCTGGATATTGTCGCTCAGAAATCTCCCCCGACAACAGTATCAAAGCAAATTACTGCCGCTGATCTTGACAAATCTGTCGCCACCGACAGGCCCATAAGAGATAAGTGGGCTCTTGTCATTGGTATCAACGACTTTGAAGACCCACGCATTCCCCATCTGCAATATGCAGCAAAAGATGCTACTGACTTTGCCAATTTCCTTACCACGTATGGCAATTTCGCTAAAGATCATGTGGTGCTATTGACCAACGAAAATGCCACTGAGCAAGAAGTTAGACGCATTATTGGTGACGATTGGTTGCCGCGGCGGGTGATGGAAGACGACGTCATTCTCATCTATGCATCTACCCACGGTAGCCCGAAAGAGCTAGATGTTGCTGGTCAGAATTTTTTGATTTTGCATGATACCAATGTCGATAATTTATTTTCTACTGCTATCGAGCTTGAAGACTTAGCCAGAACAATTAAACGGCGCACCCAATGTGATCGAGTGCTCTTGGTGCTTGATTCATGCAATAGTGGTGCAGCAGCCGTTAATGGTGGCAAAGGTTTGATTCGTACTAACAATTTTGATCTTGGTAGTATTGCTGGCGAGGGCACTATCGTTATTTCTTCGAGTGGTGCTGGTCAACGTTCGTGGGAATCAAAGCGCTATAAAAATGGCGTATTCACCCACGGTTTAATTGAGTCTTTAAAGTGCAATGGTCAGCAGACCAAGCTGAGTGATGCTTTTAATGCGCTTAAAGATAGTGTTGAACAAGAAGTTCGCTTCGATCGCAGAGCTGAGCAAACTCCAGTTATGAAAATGACCTGGAATGGCAAAGAAATGGCCATTCTCGCTCCGCCTTCGCGGCCACGAAAGACCGAGCCATACGTTCCAGTCGCCCCGAAGAAAGCCAATTGAAATAGTCTCGTCAACTCTTCAGCACTTCAGCTCTTTAGCTCTTCAAGCGCCTGGGCAACGATTTCTTCTAGTGAGCCAGTGGCATCCACCACGATGGCATCGGCTGGCTCTTCGAGAGTGTTGAATTGACTCTTGAGCATCTCTGCCTTCATAAAGTGATTTTGGCGCTGCTCCATGCGCCGGTAAATTTCATCGTAGTTCGCTTTGAGATAGACAAACTTTGCCGCCCCGGTTCTATTTGGGTGCTCTTGTGGATTCTCATACGCATGCTCTTGCGGATCCTCAGGTGCAGGGCTGGGGGCATGGCCAGCCTTCAGGCGTTTGCGATATGACTCTTTCAAGGCCGAGCAGGCCAGTACAGCACCTTGCTCCTCTTTCTGCCATTGACTGATAGCGCTAGCCAGACTATTGAGCCAAGGTTCACGGTCTATATCTGTCAGCGCAAGGCCACTTGCCATTTTCGCTTTGTTAACATCACTATGAAAATTATCGGCGTCAAAATAGCGAAAATTTAGGGCTTGAGCCAGTGCCTGTGCCACTGTCGACTTCCCGGCGCCAGATACGCCCATGACAATGATTACTAAACTCATCGCAACAACAATCTCATATATTTAGAAGGTGACATAATCATTTTGAGTCACGAGCGGTTGTCAGTAGTGCGCTGACGGCATGTTGCTGAAATAAGGAATTGACCATGACCACTAAAGAATCGGGTAACGCAGCATTCATTTCGGATGTTGATGTGCACTTATTTTCAGAGGGTACCCATTATCGCATTTATGAAAAGCTAGGTGCTCATCAACTTGAGCGTGATGGCGTCAAGGGTACGCACTTTGCCGTTTGGGCTCCTAATGCCGCCAGAGTGTCAGTGGTTGGCGATTTTAACGAGTGGAATGCGGATAAAAACCCGATGGTTTTAAACCATTCCTCAGGCATCTGGTCCGCATTTATTCCTGCTCTTGGTCACGGTACTCTTTACAAGTATTTCATTGATGGCGCTAATGGTCATGTCCAGAAAACTGACCCGGTTGGTTTTGCCAGTGAAATGCGCCCGCGCACAGCATCGATTGTTTGGGATTTAGACACTTACAAATGGAACGACGCCAAGTGGTTGGAAGCTCGCGATAAGAAAAATTCGTTGGCCAAACCAGTTTCTATCTACGAGTTGCACCTTGGCTCATGGATGCGTGTACCAGAAGATGAGAATCGCTGGTTGACCTACCGCGAAATGGCCGACAAGTTGATTCCGTACGTGCTGGAGATGAACTTCACCCACGTTGAGTTGATGCCAGTTTCAGAGCACCCTCTTGATGCATCATGGGGTTATCAAACTACCGGATACTTCGCTGTCACCAGTAGATTTGGTCCGCCTGAAGACTTTATGTACTTGGTTGATAAATTGCACCAGGCTGGTATTGGTGTCTTGGTTGATTGGGTTCCTGCCCACTTCCCTCGCGATGGCCATGCCCTTGGTTTGTTTGACGGCACTCACTTGTATGAGCACGCTGACCCACGACTTGGTGAGCACCGCGAATGGGGCACCTATGTCTTTAACTATGGCCGCTACGAAGTTGCTAACTTCCTTTTGAGTAATGCCATGTTCTGGTTCGATAAGTATCACATCGACGGATTGCGCGTAGATGCCGTGGCTTCAATGCTCTACCTCGACTATGCCAGAGAGAACGGCGAGTGGGTAGCCAACCAATATGGTGGCAGAGAAAATATTGAAGCAATTAATTTCTTGCGCCAGCTCAATGAGAAAGTTTATGCCGAGTATCCATCAGTAATGATGGTGGCAGAAGAATCAACTGCTTGGCCACAAGTCACTCGCCCAACTTATGTTGGCGGCCTAGGTTTTGGTCTTAAGTGGGATATGGGCTGGATGAATGATACTTTGCAGTTCATGAGTCTTGATTCTGTTCACCGCAAATTCCATCACGATAAGCTAACTTTCAGAAGCATGTACAGCTTCTCTGAAAATTTCATCATGCCTTTGTCTCACGATGAAGTGGTGCATGGTAAGTATTCACTACTTTCAAAAATGCCTGGTGATGCTTGGCAGAAATTTGCCAACTTGCGTTTGCTCTTTGGCTATCAATATTCTTCCCCCGGCAAAAAACTGATGTTTATGGGTGGCGAAATTGGCCAGTGGATTGAATGGAACGAAGAGCGCAGCATCGATTGGCACTTGCTGGAGTATCCTACTCATGCTGGTGTCAAACAGTGGGTGAGCGATCTCAACCATCTCTACAAGACCGAGCCAGCTCTCTATGAATATGATTGTAATCCTGGTGGCTTCGAGTGGATTGACTGCCAAGATAACGAGCAATCTATTGTCTGCTTCTTGCGCAAAGGAAAGCATTTAAACGATTTCATTCTGGTGTTGTGTAATTTCACACCTGTACCAAGATGGAATTACCGAGTGGGCGTGCCACAGGGTGGCTACTGGAAAGAAATGCTCAACTCTGACGCTGAGGTATATGGCGGCAGTGGCATCGGCAATCATGGCGGCGTGCACAGTGATTCTCACTGGCATCATGGCCGGCAAGACTCTTTGTCGGTTGTAGTGCCACCACTTTCTATCGTCATGTTCAAAGTGCAAAAGCCCGAATAAACGCGAGATATCCAAGTAAATGAAACCTGCATTGTCGAAAGAGGCTCTACTTGATCGCAAGTGTTATAAGCACTGGACAAAGGTGAACTTGCGTTATGGTGATACCGATAAGCTCGGTCATGTGAACAATGCCGTGTTCGTCACTCTATTTGAGTCGGGTCGCGCTGCCCTGTTGTTTGATCGCAATGGTTCATTGGCCGGTCCAGGAAAGACCATGGTATTGGCTAACATTGACGTTGATTTTAAGGCTGAATTGCACTATCCCGGTGATGTAGAAGTGGGCACGGCGCTCGTTAATATTGGTCGCAGCTCTCTTAAACTGGCTCAGGTAGTCTATAAAGATGGTGTCTGCTGTGCTGTGTCACAGTCGACTATAGTTTTGATAGACGAGAAGTCGCGCAAACCAATTCCCTTCCCATTTGATTTGGCCAGACAAATTGAGCAAACTGCGCCACTGGCACTGCAGAGCGCAAACTAATAAAGGGTGAGATAGGGTGAATTTTTCAATGAAAAGAGCGTTGCTTTTATCATCTGCACTTTCTATTTTGACGGCTTCGAGTGCCTTTGCTCAAGACCACTTCAATTGGCCCAAAAGTCGTCTACCTATTCCTGTTTGCATTGTTTCTGGTAAGGGAGTGCCGGGCTATCGGCCGCAGCTAGAGACAATAGTGAAGCAAGCTTTTGACGATTGGATGATTGCTAGTGGTGGCAAAATTCAGTTTGTATTCGTGGATAAAACAGATGGTGGCCAAGGTATTACCTGTCAGTGGACAAATGATCGCTCAAAAATGACTTCGACTATTGAAGACGGCGAGACCATTGTTGTTCCTGACGCTCAGGGCATTACTTCCGCCAAGATTATGCTTTTGACTGTGCCACCAAAGGCAATGCCGACTTTGACTGATAATTATGCTCGACGGGTAGCGCTTCACGAAATCGGCCACGCTTTGGGAATCGCCAAGCACAGCAGTAACGCTGGCGATATTATGTTCGGCACCATTTATCCCGTTGACAAAGCTTGTGCTCTGACTGAAGGTGATACCAGCGCTCTGGCCGCGGCTTATGCTCCTAGTGGTTCAAGTACTGCTTCTGGCGCGTCGGGTTCAACTGGTTCTTCAAGCTCGTCAAGTGAACTACTTGGCGGTCAAAACGCTGAAGTCGAGAAAATTCCTGGCGCTTCACCTGGCGCTGCTGCCGTTAAGGCTTCAACTCTTAGTAATCCGCCTTCTGCTTCAGAGTCACCTACTGCCCGTGGTTTTCGACTGAACAATGAAGCAGCCGAGGCTATGAACGCAGGCAAATTTGATTTGGCAGTGACAAAACTCGAAGAGGCGTACAAACTGGCACCAGACAATCAAATGGTCGGCGCCAACCTCGGCATGCTTTATTCAAATCTGGCTAGTTTGGCCATGGTGACCCGCAACTATCCTAGAGCGGAAGTCTATTCTAAGAAAGCTGCGGTACTGGTTGAGAAATGCAGTACCAAAGCTAATCTGATGCAAGTATTGCGGAATCAGTGCCTAATTTTGCACGTGGCTGGTAAAGAAGCAGAAGCTTTGAAAGTTGAAGCCAGGCTGAAGTCTATGGGTGCGAAGTAAGATCTTTTGTTACTGGTATCGATATTAAATACGTCTTTCGGATGATGGCAAATAGTCCTGGATTATGATTCGAGCAACTGCAATGGGTGGTACAGTAGAAACATAACGCAGGTTCTCCAGTGAGAGAGACCAGGGATGGTTTTTACCGCGAGCAGCACCGGTCCTGCGAACAAACGATAGATAATTGAATCTGCTCCCAGCGTGATTTCACCATTTAAGCTGTGGCGAAGGACGAGCATAATAAAGTTCGGCTCTTTGGTATTGCTCCGTGGACATGATGCACCTGCCCTGGATCACCTATTTCGTCAGCTGGCACAATGTCGGTATGCTGAATATGATTGCCGTTGTAGCTACATTGGTCTGTCTTGCCGCGGCCATAGTGTGCTGGTACCAGATAGCGAACACTGAAGAAGATTGAGTATGATAGAGTCGATGTCGTTTGTATCTTGCTGATTACACCACATCCATAGTATCTGCAGGCTCAGTTTATTTGAATCATGATCAAAAGTGTAGCCACCAGTTTTGAAATTTCCTCCCCCGCAGAGATTCAGTCTTTAAATTTCAACCGTTGGCTAACTGATTTTGCCTATGGTGCCCTGGCTCTTAAGGGCTTCTTTAGTGCTGAAATTATTCCTCCTGATCTTGCTCCCACTGAAACCGAACAAGATCAAAAACTACCTGCCATATGGTCTGTTATTCATCGTTTTGACAGCGAGGAAGCATGCTCAGCTTGGTTGAATTCAAATGAAAGGAAGTCGCAGCTTGATGGGCTTGCTTCAGAGTTTCAAGGTCAAGTGAGAGAATGCGCTGCTAGGGCCTCACTTTCTGAGCACGGTAGCTCTGTTGTGGCTATTGAGACCTACGTGGCTCCTGGTAAAGAAGATAGATATTTTCAGTGGAAGCGTAAACTTGAGGCTACTCAGTCAAGCTTTCCTGGATACAAAGGGAGCTATCTGCAAGCTCCTGTGCCCGGTCGCGACAACTACTGGAGTAGTATTCTCCACTTCGGTGGCACCGACGCCCTAGAGTTCTGGTTGCATTCAGAGCAGAGACTGGCTCTGGTAGAGGAGAATAAAGAGTTTGAAGCCGCCACCAGATTACAGGTGATAGGGTCGACTTTTCCTGGCTGGGAGCCAACTATTTCCGGCAAACCGGTGACGCCTGCCTGGAAGACGGCATCCCTAGTGGTGTTGGCGCTCTATCCTATTCTAGTGGTGCAGCGACACTACTTTGTTCCCCTTTTGAATAGCTTAAATATGGCTCTGGCTGTAGCCATTACCTCTTTGTGCTCGGTTGGGGTGGTTTCATTTATTTGTATGCCAGCTTTGGTCAAGCAGTTTACCTGGTGGCTGCTGCCTAATACCACCGAAACGGCACAGACCGCGAAAATAGAGAGAAGCGGCACCACTATTGTGCTGGCAATTTTTCTACTTGAGGTTGTGGTGCTTTCTTATCTGGTGTCTGTACTTAAGTGATGACAAAGGCAAGGCTGTTCAAAAGCTAGTTGTTGAACTTGCCGATTGTGCTCTGATACGAGAGATACTCTGTTCCACCATTCAGGGCCAAATTGACTCGCTTATCTTGAATCTGAATACCAGCGCCATCAGGACCCCAGGCGATACTGGTAGACCAGGTCTTATCTAAGCCTCTTCTTTCTAGTTCAAGCCGGAGTGCTCTATCAAAGCCTTCCATTTTGTTCTGGTCGTATTTGTCGCCAAATGCTTGTTGAATGGCTTTTAGAGCGCTATCAGCGGGGTTTCGACCGGCCAGTGCGCTGGCCACATCGCCTACTGCTTTCAGGTCCTTTTCGTCTAATTTTGCCAGTGCCCGCTCATCTTTCTCTCGACGCCGATCAACGAATTCTGAGAGATTGAAGTCAGGGTCACGGCGCGCTGAAGAGGGGCGCTCTTTAGACTCTTGCTCTTCCCTTTTAGTTTGGTCGGTCAAATAGGTCGCCCAATCGTTTGAATTTACAGACTTCAGGTCAGAAAGAGTCGGGCTTTCAAATTTGGCGGTGACAGGTGAGGCCGGGGGAGTATCGTTTGGCTTTTCGGCAAGCAGAGTGCCGCCCAGGTTTTTGATGCCTTGAGCCTCTCCTTCTAGCGGTTTGATCTTGCTGATCTCAGCTTCCTGTCGCTCTTTTGCCATAACTATTGACCCTCGGTTTACTAAGGTTGGAAGAAAATTTGAGACCGTTGTTCGCCTCAATGGTTATTACTAACCCTGTAACTTTAATGGCAGCCTATTGGCATTTTTCGGGCACCGACAATATTCCGTTCTTCTTATGTCTGACAAGCTTTGTCCGCGCTTGAATACGGTTAAGTAGCGCTGTCTGGGCTTGACGGAGCAGATCTCAAGACGAGAACATCTAACCAAGAATCATTGCCATCGTCGCGTCAGGAGAATTTATGAAATCACCAGTCTGCTTCAATTTACGAAGAAGCGCCTATTTCCTGATTGCTCCAGCTCTCACGATTGGCATATTGACCTTATCTCCATTGTCTCTTCAGGCAAAAGAGCAAGATTCAAAAGAGCCGAATCAGGCCAAGCTTTCGACTAAGGAAAAGTCTGGGAAGGCAGACTCAGAGACGAAAGAGCAAACTGTTGTTTTAGGCGACAAGCTGGCAGTGGTTAAATTGCCAAAAGAATTTCGTTTTGTGGAGCCAGAAAGAGCGATTGCTTTCTTGAAGGAACAAGGCTCATCGGGTGAAGGTGTGCTGGGAATTATTGCACCACGCAAAGATTCTCCCGATATGTATTTTATAGTTTGTCGTTATGAAGATTGTGGCTACGTCACAGAAGACGACGCAGACAAAATAAATGCAAACGATCTGCTCAACACGTTCAAGGAAGCCAATAAGGAACAAAACGAAGAGCGCATCGCTCAAAAGATTCAACCTTATTATGTCGGCGGATGGGCCGAGAAGCCTCGCTATGACAAAGCTAGCCACCAGATGATATGGGCCATTGAAGTCAAAGAAGTAGACTCAGCAGATGCACCTGCTGATACCATCAACTACAACACTCGCATGCTGGGCCGACGCGGTGTGCTTTCTATGAATCTGGTTGTGTCGCCAAAAGAGCTGGAACTAGGAAAACAGAAGGTCGCCACGCTTCTACAAAACGTCAAATTCAACAAAGGTCAGACTTATGCAGAATATGTCGCAGGCACTGACAAAGCGGCAGGATATGGACTGGCTGGCTTGATACTGGGTGGCGGTGCCATGGCAGCCGCGGCTAAGTTCGGCATATTTGGTGCCTTGTGGAAATGGGGCCTTGGTATTCTGTTGGTATTGAAGAAGTTCATCATCATTGGCATAGTCGGTGTTGTAGCGCTAGTATCAAAACTTTTCAAAGGCAAGGGTAAGGGTTCTGAGGGCTCGGCTACTGCTTCTGAGGGTGTCTCTGAGCCAGCGCCAGAACACGGTGAAGCACAAGCTCAAGGTCAAGCAGCAGAGCCAGAAACGGCGAGCCCAGATGGCAATGGGAAAGTGGAATAGCACCGTCTAAGTGACATATATGGTCACGGCTCGGTCACGAGATTGCCAAGATTCAGTCACAACTGATTGTTATGCTCTGCCATATGCGTGGCTGAAACCGATTTGGTTGGTAGATGCCTGAAACTTGTGACTGTGAGGGTTTGAACGTTGTGAACGAAACTCAAATTGAAGAGCGGGCTAAGGCTATGGCTGAGACAGCGGGAGCTATAGATGCATCAAAGATTCTGGAAGAGACGCCAGTCTGTGATCGTGAAGCGGTGCTGCGTGAGGCCGTGAAAATTGCTAATGATACAGGCGAAAGTCTCCGTAGCTCGGCAAAGTATCTGGTTAATGTCGAGATTACCGACGACCAGAAAAAATTAGAACTTGTAGCGGCAAGGCCTACTTTTTTCGGCTTGGGTGAGACTCAATTGATACCGGTGCTGAATACCACCGTGCCGATAAAAGAATGCAAGGAATAGCAAATGTGCGGCCAGATATAGATGTTATTCACGTCGTTCCCTGGCCGTTTACTGTCAGTTTGTATGACTAATTTCTATTGATTACCGTCTTCATGCGGTTGGCAAAATGTTTTGGCCGCTTTTAGAGCGCCCGCTTTAGCCACTTCCCAGGCCTGATCAACGGTACACCAAGCTTTGTCCAAGCTTGCTTTTAGCTCGTCTAGCGCTTCCACGCTCACATCTTTTTTCTGTTCTAGGTTGCTTTCTAGTCGAGCTTTCGCTTCGTTCGCTTTGGTAATCAGGTCATCTATATGTGCCCCAATAGCGCTCAGTCTTTCTTCCATCGTGAGATGTTCTTGTGCTTCGTCTTGTTTCGTTGAAGTGGACATAAGCTGCCTCTGTAGTCTTTGTTCTGTAAGTTTGTTTCATTTGTGGATTCACGCCTAAATTAGAAGCGAAATGTCTTTGCTGACAAGACTACTCTGAATCCTTCTGCTCAGAGAGACATCAGATGTCTCAAAAGGTTCCATTTTGTTTTGTCCCATTCCAAACAACTGACAGAGATTTGAAAACAATGCAGATAACTTCGGAAGAAACAATTCAGTCTATCGGGCGTGAAGCTGTTGGTAAAAGAAAGAGCTTGACAAGCCTCCGGATTCTGATTAATCTGGCACTTTGTACTTGTCCGCATTTTACTAGTCCGAAATTCAGAACTCTCTTCCATCCGGCTTTTTAACGCCTGGTTGGTGTTCTGCATATTGTTTGTCGCTACGTGGAAGCTATGACTTCCTTTACTTTGATTTGCCTTGCTCTCTTAACCGGGCTCTCGGAGGTACGCTGATGTCCTTTCAACAAAAGCTATTAGGTGCCCTCTGGCGCCTAAATGGTGTAAATCGATTTTATGACCGTTTCTGCGTATTTTGGCTACTTTCATGCATTATTGCT
>JAUPUU010000361.1 GCA_030917395.1 Cyanobacteriota bacterium erpe_2018_sw_21hr_WHONDRS-SW48-000092_B_bin.40 | reverse complement strand
GTACTGGAATCCAGAAAGAGAGTTGCCTGCCAAGGGTTGGCGAGTTCCCATCAGAAAGTTCAGTTTTTATAGCATTTTAGAGATGCGATTGGCTATATCTAGCCGCTTTGCAACGCTTGCTCTGGGCTTTTCGAGGTCTGTACTAGAGCTTCAGCTGCAGAGTTGTACTAGTTGTACTAAGGGAAGCATCGACTTTCTCAAATTCTGGCAATTTGCATTTCCATCTCGCCTGGCTAATTTCTCTGGGGCGTTAACGACTGAGTAACAACTTCCTTTTAGTATGGCCGAGTTGTCACCAGTCAGCCCAGTCAAAGGCCGGGCTGCTAAAAGCTTCAACAACTTACTAAGTCTCATAATTTGCCGAGGGCGAAGCCAATGTTGCCAGAATTCGAAGTATTTGAATCTAACAGTTCACTTAAGGTCTCTGTCGCTGCAGAACCGAACCCCGCTAGCGCTGTGGCTGACTTTGGTAAGTTACTACCATCCTTGTCGAGTTTTCGTTCTCAGGTGGCAAAGGTCGCCATGCTGCAAAGACAAGTTGAGCAAGCGTCTCAGTCGAGTTTCGCAGCGCCAAGCATGCCTGGTCTAACGGAGAGTGCCTCTATCTGGGGCGATCGCCGCAACGGTCGCTTGTTTCGATTGCAAGCTGATGGCAGTGCAAGCTATGAGTTTCGTTCTGGCGAAACCCTCCGCTCTGTGGTTTTAGATTTGCTCAGCGAATGTAAGAAAACCGACTCGACAACAGTCATTGATTTCCTTAGCATCCGAGCTGTTTCTAATCAAATTCTTTCATCTAATAGAATTGCCGATGCTGATCTCATCAGCGCTGGAGCTCAAATTACTATCCCTGCACATCTTGTGCCAAAGCGGAAGTTTGCGGCTTAGGGATGGCACCTTTTTTTGTTTTTACTGCAGCTCTACGGGTATAGAAAGGCATGGTTCTTAAGAATAATCCTGAATCAAATAAAGAGTCGTCGAGCAAAAAAGGTTCAGACGATGCTGCTAAACAGCGTGAAATAGAGGAAGCCAAGCGTCGCAGAGAGGCCGAAGAGAAGAGACGTGAAGCCTTGCTGCTTGAGGCTAAGAAAGAAAAGGCGATAGAAGACGAGAAAAGGGAGTCGGAAAAACGGCGTGAGCAGCAGATTAAAGTTGAACCCATTACAGTGCGAAATGCTGATGGTAGTGTGGTCTCAAAGGATGATCATGGACGTGTGATAGAAACCAAAGATGCTAAAGGCGAAACTCGTACCTTTGGCTATAACGATAAAGGTGAACTCAACTCATTCACAGAAAATGGTAAAGAGTGGAAGAGCAAGGATGGTCAGAACTGGCTAGCTCAGGGTGAGAACCCTCGCACTCTTAGGGCTGTGGTCGATAGTGCGGATGGCACTTTCGCTAAAGTGGAGATTCACAGTCAATCACTCGCAATTAAGAGCGTCAAGAGTGAGAAAGGTAATGTAATCGAAGCGATAGATGCTAATGGCATTACGCGAACCTTTGGCTATAACGATAACAAAGAGTTGAATAGTTTTACTGATGAGAAAGGTAAACAGTGGACCAGTTCTGACGGTCAAGTTTGGAAAACCTCTGGCGAAGCCGACAGAGAGCTTAAAGTGACAGTTAATGCTGCTAGTAATACTTTTACTATTGCTGACGCTAGCACTAACTTTGCTTTTGTCAATGGCAACACTCTGACACAAAACAATAAAGGCAGTGAGTTGCGTGACAAGAACAATGTCTTGCTTGAAAGTATTCCCAACAAACCTGCAACAGATACTTCAGGTGATGCCAAAACAATTGATAGACCGCCTCTTACTGCTGAGCAAAAGCAAGAACAGATTAATCAGGCTGCTACTATCATTCATGACAATTCTAGTGACTTTAAGAAAATTTCTGATGTTTTAGAACCCATGACTGAGGCCGAGAGGACCCAGCTGAAAGAGACTTACAAGAACCAGTACAACGTTGAATTGCAAGATGATTTGAACGCCAAGCTGTATAAATCTGATGCAGCTCAATGCGAGGCTTTATTCAAAAGAAAAGATGGTGTAGCAGATAATACTGGGCAGATTCATCAGGCTTTGGCTAAGCTGGAAGAGCTGGCTCCGTCTGAGTATGCTATTTATTCTGGTCAAGAACAACCTTTTACGGATGGCCAGGTGCGCGCCGAGAAGCAAATTCGCGATTCGTTGAGTACTCTTACAGCTGCTCAGATTGCTGAGGCCAAGACTAAGTATCAAAATGACTATGGTCGCGATCTTGAAACTGACTTGCTCAGCGATAAGAACCTTTCGCTGCAAACTAAAGAAGCCCTGAAAGTTTACTTCAAGGGCAGCGACAACCGTACTGACGAAGATACTCTCAACTTGGCAGATTATGCTTTGAAGCAACATCGTCCTGATATTTTCAATGATGTTTTTAGAGAAGCTACTCCGATTGCTCGCAGTCAATTTAAAGCCGCTGATGGCTACAAGCGAATTGAAACGGCTTTTACTGACGAGTTTGGTGGCGTCAATACTACCGATGCCCAGATTTCAAAAGATTTTCTTGACCGCGGCAGTGTCAGTCTTGCTACTCTTGCTGAAGGTAATAGTCATTGGTATCACACCAATCGCGAAGATATCACCAGGTCGATGGTCAACGCCAGTGAGCAAGATCGTAAAGATTTTGAGCGCGGCGAACAGCTTAGCTTGGCTAATGAAGCCGCCAAAACGCCAGAAGACGAGCGGGCTTTGAATTACTATAATTCAGTTGATAAAGCCTTGCATGGTGCTGGTGACAATAGAGAGGTAGCAATTTGGGAAGCGCAATTGCGCAACCACGGTACTTTCATTGCCGAGGCGCTTTCTTCTCGGTATGAAGGGTTCTGGATTACTGGAATTGGTGCCAGTACTGATAAAAACAAACTGATTGGTTCGGTCGAGAACCTGAGCAAGACTGACTGGCAATATCTCAAGAGTCATCCAGAAGAGCTGAAAAATATTGATCGTGCTTTAGGCACTTTTGATGATAATCATCGCGAAGAAGTGATGAATATGCTCAATAACAAGCTCAAAGCTGAAAGTTACGAGCAGTCTCAAACAATTGCTAATCGCGATATTGAAGCACGCTTAAATGATTGTCGTGACCATAGGTCTCGCATAGCAGCCATTGAGGGGATGTCTCAGGACGAGAGGCAGCGATATCTAAATAACCAGGATGGTTTGAAGGATAGGCTCGACCAATACTTTGCGCCAGCATCTGCGCAAGAACGCTATGTCTTTAATGCTATTGTTCACGAGGCTCCTGGTCAAACTAGTGCTGTTACAAGGGTTTTGCTGGATAGTCTTAAATCTGAAGCTCAGCCAGCGATAGTAATTAGTCATATAGAAGAGGCTTTCAGGGCCGATCCTACTTTGCGCCAGCGCATGCTTGCTCCTCAAACTGACGAAGATAGACAGCTAAGCAAGTGGTTCCACTACTCTGTTGAAAGTGCGGTAACAAATGCTGGCATGGGTGCTCGTTATACTAAAAAAGAAGGCAACATGATTGCAGGCTCCGACAAGCAATTGAAGGAGTATGAAAGCTTTGTCTTTGACGGTGGGCTGGTTCCGTTAGAGCAAAAGCTTTTGCTCACCAGCGACAATGTCGACCGTATCAATATTATTTTGCATGCCTCTCCTGAAGATCGGGCCAGATTACTCATTCCTAATCCTGATCAACCTACTAAGCAATTCCAAGACACCGTGCTTGGTACGGGCGATGAAAGAGAAGTAACGCTCTACGCCCTTACACAGCGTGATCAAAATGGCAATGGTTCCTTCACTGATGCTGATCGCTTTCGTCTCTTCGCTCTGGGCGATAAGGTCGAACAAGATACTCTACGTGACACTCTGGCAAAGATGACGCCAGCGCAAAGACAGCAGCTTGCCGATGAATACTACACAAAATACCATCGCCTGATTACCAGCGATGTCATTGAAAAAGTCAAAGAAGACGATAAGTGGCGCTTCCGTGAATTACTCTCTCCTACCGATATTGGTGTGCGTCAAATCGCCTTAGATTCGCAAAGAGCTCTCGATAGCCATACTAGTGACTTTGATCCGTTTCTAAAATCGTTTTGGGATTACAGTCGAGTGTCGGCCGATACCAGTCAAGACAATCTCAATAAATTTGTGGCCGAGCACGCCAAAGAGCTAGATAAGCTAACACCTGAGCAGCGCAAGCAGTTTGACGATGCTGTCAAAAATTTCTCTGAAGCGCAGAAAAATTACATAAACTCTAAGGGTGAATTTGCTGAAGCCTTTGTCAATGCCACTATCACTATTGCTGCCATTGGAGGCGCCTTGTTTACTGGTGGTACCAGTCTCGCTCTACTTGCGACAATTGGAGCTGGTGGGGCCCTCTATCGTGTGGCCATGATGAAGGCGATACAAGGCAGTGACTTTGATAAATCAGCAAAGAATATTTTCAAGCAAGGTTTTGAGGGCTTCACTGCCGCTGCGCTTGGCTTCATGGGGCCAGAGGCTTTAGGCCTCAAGGGGCTAGTGGTTGGCGAACAATTGGCTGGCCAGACCGCTCGCAAATTGCTCACTGAGGCTGCCACCGCCAAACTCTTCAAAGAAGGTTCAGAAGAAGTTCTCACTAGCGCTTTGGCTAAAATAACCCGCGAAGGAGCGATCGTCGGAGAGAAAGAGATAGCTACTTTAGCTAAGAAACTTGCAGCTGAAGGCGTGGATGAGAACCTTGTCGGGCAAGCAATTCGTAACCAGCTCAAGAACGATGTTACGGCTGGCATTCGCAATAAACTTCTCAATGAAGCAGAGAGCTACGCTAAAAACCTGGCCGCAGCTGAGATTGCTAGTGGTGGTAAAGAGATTTTAGTTACTGCCGTTGGCCTCGAAGATCCCAAAACTTTGTTAGATCGATTGGGTAACGCCACTGTCTCTACAACTGGTGGCGTGACGATGTTTCATTTTGCTTTCCGAGCTGCAGCTGGTGGTTCTAAAATGTTGGGGTCGTTGGGGCGTGATGGCGAAGGTTTGGTTGCCGGTGAAGGAACCATCATCAGACATGCCGATGGCACTACAGAGGTTGTGCCGCCCGAGAAGCTAGTGCGTTTAGTTGATGGCGATAAAATTGCTGGTTTGAATGAGGCTGACTATGGCAGGTTGAGTGACCTGAGAACGACTCCGATGCGTCGAATAGGTCGGGCTGAAGATCTGCGCAGTCAAGCCAATGTTCGGGAAGATGAGCTTTTTATAGAATCTATTCGTGCTAAGTATCCAGAATTATATATTGCCGAAGAAAGCACTTCACCTTACCAAGTAAGTCGGTCGTCAGAGCAGACGCGGCAATTTGCGCTTACTAGGCGCCTTGACGATAAGTTAGAGGAAGGCACAAAAATATACGGAATTACTATTGCTAAGAACGATCCTTTGATTCGTGATCTGATGATGTTTGCGAGGCTAAAGTACGGATCGCTACCCCCAGAATTGCGGGCTGAAGCCTACACTCGTTTCTCCAAACAGGCATTTCATCGTACCGGTACTTGGACTGAGGGCGATCTGGATTTTGCTACTCAGAATTTTCGTGAAATGACCAACGGTCGCTATAAGAGTCTTGGTGACTATGCTCAGTTAAATAGCGGCGTCTGTTTGGAGCAAGCCACTTTTTTGAAGTTGCTGGGTGATCAACACACTGATTGGAAAGTTTCTCTGGTGGCGGGTAACTCTAGCGGTACTACCGACGCCTTTGTTCAGGGGCCAGGCAAGCCAATTCCCTTTAATCATGCTTGGACAGAGTTTCGGTTTGATGGAAAGACACCAAAAATTTATGACCCCAGACAGAATGTCTTTGGTCTCACCTACGATGAGATGGCGAAGATCCGCACATCAACGCATGTTCCGGCAGATCAAATTCTCACACAAGGTATGCCGGACGCAGTCAAGATCAAATCTGAGGGTAACGATCTTTACCAGTTCAAGGGTTTTGATAGTGAGACCGGAAAAGCTATTATATACAAGGCTGGGAAAGGCGATGACGGTTTCACCGCAATGCAGTTTCAATCACTAGAAGAGTTATCTAGCCAGGGTTGGAGAGAATCAGCAGCGAATACCTATATCAATGGTGACGTGGTGTGTTTCGGTGGAGTTCTACCGAATGGCCAGGTCATTCTTCTGAAGACTGCAAGAATGCGCCTAGTCGACAGCCGTGATCTGTTGCCACTGCGCGGTATGCGCCCTGACAATTAGCTTTGCATTCACAACTTCGCAACAAAACCCAGATAGTATCGCCTTGTTAGTGAATCTCCATGAACAAGGCGATTCGCGTTAGAGAACTATCAATGTTTGGGAGCTGCCATGACTCACGGTCAATATAGTCGTTTAGATCATCTTCCTCATTCCGCGTCTGACAAAGCCGATCTC
>JAUPUU010000360.1 GCA_030917395.1 Cyanobacteriota bacterium erpe_2018_sw_21hr_WHONDRS-SW48-000092_B_bin.40 | reverse complement strand
ATGCTGGTATCCTCAGTGATGTGCAGGGCTCTGATCATTGCCCTGTCACCCTCGAACTAAAAACATAATTCTAAGTAGCTGGCGGAGCAACCTGAATGAATGAATTACCGACCATCGAGTCAGGAAAAATCTGGGAGAATCGCTCCACAAAAGAAATTCTTTTAGCCATTCAAAAAGGCAAAAAAGCCGAGTATGCAATTGCTCGTATGGCTTCTGAATTTGGCGAAATTGATGGCGAATTTTTGATCGTCAAAAGCACCTATATTCACGGTGCCCGCTTGCTTGAAGACAAACTGACCGGCTTCGACGCTCTGGCCACATTGCTCACCATCGAGCATGGCACTTATTCACTTATGGATTGCAGTGCGTTTCCACAAGAAGCAGCTCACCTTGAAGAAGGTTTGAAGATTCGCCTGAACCTCTTGATCAACGCCTTACCCAACCTTCCCGCCACAGCAGAAGAATTAGCATTGACAGGTAGCGCCATGACTCGCATGCGCTCATACGAAGGCAACGAACTGCCCTCGAGTGAAGAAGCCGCAGCCGCAAAAAGCGCTAAGAAATTAAAACCAGAAGGCAGCGAATTGAGCTCCGTTGGCGATGCCAGAGAGCGCAGCGGTATCAGCCCCGTTATGATTGCCATTATTGTCATGGTAGTAGTTCTTGCTGGCGCTGGCATCATGATGTTCGTTAAGCACTAGGCATTTAGGCCAAAGAAAGAGGATTTAAATGACCGAAGCAGAACCAAACGGTGCATCGAGCTTCGGTTCGAATAGTGGCGCTATCGAAGCTTTAGCCGATCAACAGAAAGTAATCGGCTATCCAATCACCCTAACGAAATTTGTAATCTTCAATGTTCTCACACTCGGTATTTTCGAAATAATATGGGCCTTCAAGCACTTCCGCGCCCTAAAAGGACCAGGCAAATCGAAAACCGCTGCCGCTATTATCTTTGCCATATTTCTACCACTGTCATTCTTCGACATGATGAAAGAATACGAAGCTGTTTCAAGTGACACTAACTCGCCGATCGTCTTCAATAAATACTTCTTGGCTGTCTCCTACTTCTTTTTCGAAGCAGTGATAAAATTTGCCGATCGTTTTCCTAGCATGCCAGACTGGGCAGTTTTAGCGGTATTCCCTTTCAGTCTCATACCCCTAATTATTGTGCAGAGAAAAATCAATCAGCTCAATACAACTCTCCGTCCAGGAGTTCCCTTTGCTCAACCGATGACATGGAAGCACTGGCTTGGATTGGCTTTCGGGGTGCTAGTACTTTTAGCTATGCTTATCGGTGCGGCACTGCTTAGTGACAAGTAGACTCTGATCAATTCTTGCTAAGGCCTAAGAGCCCTGATAGCATTATGCGGTTTATAGTTTCGAATTGCAGGTCATCTATGTCACTATCGCCACTGTTTTTCTGGGCCGCAGGCTTTATGGCAATAGCACTTGTAGGCTTATTTTTATCAGCAAAAACTATCAAAATTGATCTAGCCCAAAATGGCGAGCTAATTGTAGCTCTGCTGGCAATTCTCGGCACACTAGTTTCAGTTTTGCTAGGCATGCTGGTCTCAAGTGCAGACGAACAGTACCGAGCGCTGGAACAATCGGTTAGCGGTGAAGCCACAAGTATCAGCGAAGTATTTCGCATAGCCAGAGGACTGCCAGAGGCTCAAAAGAAAGCTCTACAAGAACAGTGCATTGCCTATTGCGACAAGGTCGTGAGCGAAGATTGGCCCGCCATGAGAAACGGAGAAATGAGCCCCGCAGTTACCGATGTCTTCATTAATATTAGTGATACCATTCTGCAATTTCGACCAGCCAATGACGGAGAAGCAACCGTACAAGGCGCTCTTCTTAGCACCACCAACGAACTGGGACAAAGCCGCGGAGTGCGTATTGTCGCCAGTCGCAGCACTTGGACCTGGCGTTTACTGCCCTTAATTATCACCTGCGCTGTAGTGGTTTTAATCTGTTCATATCTCTATGTTGGCAAAGGCAGCCCCTTACTGCACTCAGTATTAGTCGGGCTAGTCGCTATTACCTTGGGCACCAATATTGGTGTCATCTTCCTAATGACTCGTCCATTCAGTAGCGAGTGGACGATTCAGCCAGATACATTTGCCATAAGAGCAAAAATAATGCGGCAATACCTAAACCGGCCAGCCGTAAAAATTTAGCTAGAAGTCTTGGCCAAGCACATGCCACACCAAGTGCTCATAACCGTATGCAGAACTACGGCTGGCCAGAGCAGCGTACCCACTGATTGCATCTGAACTTGAGTCTGCGCTACCGGGGCCAAAGCAGAAATACAAAGAACAGCAATAACACCAAGATTGTAAAAAGTCATACCCCAGACAATACCGCGAGCAGCAGCACTCTGGGAATCATTGCGTGCCAGCCAACAAAGTAAAGCCAGGGCAACCAGAGCGCATCCTGCTACTTTCTCGATTGGTATAGCCCCTGGCCCTGCCACTTCGGGCCCAAGCAACAGCGAAACGGCCTGCAGTGGAGATAGAACCAGAGCAACACCGGCTCCCGCTTCAAGAGCCGCTGTTGTGATGAAGAATGCTTTCATTGATTTATCCATTTTTTGATTCTATAAATTCAATTAGCTAGCGGCAATTCGAAACTAAAACGAGAACCTTCTCCTTCTTTTGATTCAACCCAGATTCTGCCACCATGTAGCAAGATAATAGCCTTGCAAATTGTCAGACCAAGACCCGAACCACCTCGCGTGCGCGCGGTTTGGTTGCGGGCCTGCTGGAAGCGATCAAATACACTATCTAACATCTCAGGGGGGATACCAGCACCGCGATCCGCAACAGTGAAAGTTACAACCTTATTGTTGCTTTTTGCCGAAACAGTGACGACACCATCTTTAGGCGAAAACTTCAAGGCATTAGAAACAAGGTTAGCTAGCACTCGCAAGAGCTTCTCTTCATCGGCATCGACATAATAATTGGCTGGCTCACTCAGCAGACGAACTTTAAAGTCATTGGCTAAATTAGAAGACTGCTCAATAGTTTCTTCAATGACTTTCTGCACCGAAACTTTCTTGCGTTCCAACTCCATCATTCCAGAATTGATCTTTTCAATGTCGAGCAGATCGCCGATTAAGCGCATCATTCGCTCGCTACTTCGCTGCGCCCCTGGCAAGTACTGCTGGGCTAAATCAGCCAGAGCACCATAAGAACCATCGCCAAGAAATTGCAAATAATTCTGCACTGTCATTAGTGGCGAACGTAGATCATGGGTCACCATAGCCACCACCTCTTGCTTGAGTCGCTCAGCAGCCCGGTGCACGGTAACGTCATGGAAAATACTAAATAATTCTCCAGTCTTACCTTCTGTCGGTGCCCATTGCGACGACCATAGCACCTCTCTAACCTCGCCATCAGCTCTCTTAATTGACAAAGCAAGATTGCTCGGATTAGTACCCTGGTTTACCTTAGACAGGAAGGCACAAGCTTTCTCAGTATCTTCAGAGTTGAGATAGTCGAATAAATGAGTCGAGATAATCTCATCTGGCTCCAGGGCGAAGAAATCTTCGCAAGCCGGATTAACAGAGACGAACTTCAAACTTGAATCAAATGAACAAATACAGTCATTGGCATTCTCCAGAATCGCCCGTTCTTTTCGAGCGGCTTCTTTCAAAGCTGAGGCCATGTCATGAAAAACATGATCGAGCTGGGCAATCTCGTCATTACCCGAAACTATTTGATTGAGAGGCTTATCACTAGCTAGACGGTAGCTATTGTCGTTCATGATCTTAAGCCTATTCACAATGCTACGAGTGAGAACAAGCGCAAGAAGTAGAGTTAAGAATATATTGGCTACGCCTCCGCCAATTAAAACGAACTGCACTTTCTCGCGAAACTTTCTCTGAATTTCAGGACTGGCATCTGCTGCAGCTTTACCAGCATCGCCAATACTAAGCAACTGATTTGAGAGTTCCATGGTAAGGCGGCGCAAATTAACAATAAACTGAAATCGGTCAATCCGCCCCCTCAATTTTCCAGCCTGATAAGCCACCCGCGTATCATCAACTAGCTGCCGCGACCGATGCATCGCGGCGAATGACCTTTCTACCGACTGAGCTAGCACTGGTTTATCTCGAGTTAGCTCTCTCAATTTCAGAAAATGTCGCTCAATATCGTCATTCAATATCTGGTACTGAGTAGACGGACCCTGTCCTGATGGGGCAAGAGGAGAGTCCTCCAAATTTGTCTTTAGCGCCACCAGATCACGAGTGATAGCAATTACTTCGTCGGCAATTTGCCTGGAGATCTCCGCACGGCGAGCCTCGCTCTCGGCCTGATTTTGCAAGTTCGCAACTGTTGCTAAAAGTGCCAGTTGCAGAATCAATGGAAAAGACACGAGCACTAGAATCTTCAGTCTTAGACTAATGGGTCTGAGCATGGGCCGAATATCTCCAAGGACTTCCAAAACAAGAACTCTACAATTCAAGCTGCCCTAGATTGTATATTCATACTGCGCAGGAATACTTGCAAAGCCGGACCGCTTGGCTTCCACCACCGCAATAGCTGGACTTTCCTCGCCTCAGCCTAAAACTTGCTGACCCGAGAGCAAATGGTTTGGTATATTTGTAGTTGCCCAGAAGGTAGCTATCGAACGGATACCGAGAGAATGTCTAAAATCCTATTAGTTGAAGATGACCAAGACCTCTCAGACATGATCTCTGGCTGGCTCAAGAGCGAGCGCTATACCGTTGAAGCTGCCTATGATGGAGATCTAGCCAGGGAAATCCTGAAGATATCGAGTTTTGATGTAGTAGTGCTCGACTGGGACCTACCGAGCTGTTCTGGTATAGAAATTCTGCGGGAATTTCGTGAAAACGGCGGCGCAACGCCAGTTATCATGCTCACCGGCAAATCTACCATTACCGATAAAGAAACAGGCCTAGATATTGGAGCCGATGATTACCTGACCAAACCCTTCAACATCAAGGAGTTAGGGGCACGCATTAAGGCTTTGCTGCGTCGTCCCACTCTGATTAACTCCTCTGTACTTAGGGCTGGTGACATCGAACTTGATTCTTCCAAACATCGCATTATGCGAGGCGGTCAAGAAGTTCACCTTTTGCCCCGCGATTTTGCCTTGCTAGAGTTCCTGCTCAGGCATAAAGACCAAGTTTTTAGCGCCGAAGCCCTAATTGCCAGAGTCTGGGAATCGGATTCGGACGCCAGCCCAGAGGGGCTCCGCACAGCAATCAAGCGCATCCGCAAAAAAATCGATGATGGCGGCGAAGATGATCAATCATTGATCGAAAACATACCAAGAGTAGGCTACCGACTACGTTCAAGTCGTTAGAAGCTGGCGCTTTAGCCCGGACAGAACTATCACGCCAGCTTTTGCGATTTCCTATTTAGTTCTGAGCTTTGAATCTTTATCGTCAAAACAATTGATCTTGTAGGGGCTCCCTGGTGCGCAAACTCCAAGCTCTGGGTTCCAGGGCTTACCGCCTGGTTTATCGGGATATTTATCCGGATGTTTATCTGGATACTTGTCTGGCTTGACCTCTGTCAGACTTGGCTTATCAGGATGCTTATCAGGCTTACCTGGAGTCATCCACGGTGGACAATGACCGGGGTCTATGGGCTTGGGCTTCTGTTGCTGAGCATCATCTATGCCGAACTGATTCAACATTTTCTCGATATCTTTTTTTACAGCTGATTTCTCAGCGCTATAGTTGCTACCTCTAGTACTAGAAACGCTCTGCTCGGCCACCTGGTAATTTCCAACTTCAGCAAACATTCGCGACGATACTGAATCATTGCCCCTAGTAGCAGCATTGAGCTGACTCGGTTCAGCTCCTTCAAACTGTGCATATACCATTGTTTATTCTCCTCCACAGGATCAAGACTATTAAATTGACTGAATTCCTTAACACCACTGGTAGTGCAGAAATCAATTTTTGCCACAAGCTAAATTACTTGCGCCGATTACACAAGTTCCACAAATACAATTCAAATCGGCTGGCTCGATCCTGATCAGTTGGCCCCCTTGAACCATCGCGACCAGGCAAAGAAGGCTTACCATCGCCGTCCTTATCAGTTGAGATGATTCGACCATACTCGATTCGTTGGCCTTTCATCATGCGACAAGCGATGGCACTCTTATGGGCAGCCGCATCGTCTGCTTTAATATCAAAGCCAGTCATGATTTTATCGATCTCTTTGTCGCCAGTCTTAGTTCCGGAATTATCGCCAGCACCCACAGTAGCGCCGCCTCTCGCACTCGACAAAGTTGTCTCTTTAGGTTGGTAAGATTGAGATTCAAATAACATTTTTACTGAAGCCGAATCTGATTGGCTTGCAGTGCCCGAATCAGTTGTTCGGAACTGAGCACCTTCGAACTGCGCGTATACCATGATTTGTTCTCCTCACTAGAATTGCGTGCTGTCTACTCAAATACAATAATCGAAGCAATGCGACCGAGTGGTGACTGTACAGTGACGAGTCTGTGACTTGAGAACTAAATTTGCCACCTTATTTAGTATCGACAATAAAATAGAAAAGCCTTCAAGCATCCTACTGACACTCAAAGGCTTCTCTACTGAAAGGGCTAAAAACTATCTACGCCCTAAAAGCGACGCAGAAACTTCGAATCATTCAAATCTATGGTTACAGAACCAGAACCTTTTTTAGGCTGCCCTTCACTGGCATCAGAATTAGGTTGAAACTCTTTGATATTCTTTGGCCCCTTAGGTGGCAAGAGGCAATCGCCTAAGTCATCTTTCAGGCTACCAGTGGTTGGGTTCTCTCTTTTAATGGGCTTGAGACCGCCCTGTTCTTGATTGCTGTCCTTAGTGATTTTCTTTATGCCACCGTTAGGATCTTCATTAATGACAAAATCTTTTAGTATTTTCTCGACTTCCTTGCCATTGAACATCTTCTTTACGGCCTCGTCTCCAGTGAGAGTCTCGGCTGTTCCGATGATATTGGCTCCACGTCTTTGCTCTTGGTAATTTTGAACTTCATTCATCATATTGTTCGATGCTGCTGACTCAACGGAATTTAGAGTTCTGACAGAAGGGGCTTCAGTAAACTCGGCAGGTGCATGTGGCATGGTTTGGTCCTCAAGAAAGTAGGGTGTCGGTCATGCAATCACAATACTTTCGAAATAAAACCAAGTGGTGACCATTCGGTGACCGCCTTGTGACTAGCACTAGCAATTTACTCTAAAAAAATGATGACGGCCAAGAGGGCCAACCCACCAAGAATAGTTATCATTTACTTGTGCCCGGCCCCTCGACCAATCAAAAACTTAATGGCATCAAGCAAATCTGGATCTTGAAACTCGTAACCGGTTTGCTTCAGTTTCTGCGGCAAGACCCGCACACTGGCCATCAACAAAGCATCCGCCATTTCGCCGAAAGCAACACGCAGAACTCCCGGAGGAACCGGAAATAGCGTCGGTCTAACCAAAGCTCGCCCCATAGCCCGAGTAAACTCGGCGTTAGTAGCACAATTTGGCGCCACTACATTTAGTGGCCCCTCAACTTGCTTAGTAACAATGGCATGATAGATGGCACCGCAAACATCATCAATTGAAACCCAACTGAAATATTGTTTGCCATCGCCAATTCGTCCACCACCACCAGCCGAAAATATCGGCAACAACTTAGCCAAAGCCCCAGCCTTCGGACTTAGCACAGCTCCAATACGGGCCAAAACAACTCTTATACCAGAAGCCTTGGCTATATTCGCCGCCTGCTCCCAATCAATGCAAACTTCGGCAAGGAAACCTGAGCCCTCACCGGCATCCTCAGTCAATGGCTCAGAGCCACGGTTTCCATAATATCCAATAGCTGACGCGCACACCAGCACTTCGGGCTTCTTCTCTAATGCGGCCAGTAATTGGCACAAATACTGCGTGCTCTTCACTCGACTCTCGTGAATCAATTGTTTTTCTTCTATGGTCCAGCGAGCGGCAGAAACGTTTCGACCAGACAAATGCACAACTGCATCTAAATCGTTAGGAAGTTTAGACTCGATTGTCCCGACCAATGGGTTCCAAAAAATCTCAGTGAGAGCCGCATCTTTGACCGCTCCACCTGCTTCACCCGCTGCCGTTAACGAGCCTTCAGCAGAACCAGTTGCCACTTCACCGCCACGGCGACTAAGACGTACCACTGAATGCCCCTGGGTGAGGAGCATAGCCACAAGTCGCTCACCCACCAGGCCAGTGGCGCCGCTAACCAAAACTTTCAAAGGCTTTTGGCCGTAACGCTTTAGCAAAGCCATATCTCGAGCAAGCAAGGCATGCCGGTAACGGAACAATCGGCTAAGCTCGGAGCGAATAAAGCCAGCAGCGGCAATTTTGCCAGCCAGACCCATGGGCACAGAGAACTCAACGCGATCAGTAAGATAAGAATGGGCCGGGCCGTCTTCTTCAAAATCATGACTCTGTTGCCAACAGTCAAAAGGGCCCGCGATCTGGTAGTCAACAAAGCTCTTGCCCTTGACATAGTCTTTGTGGCCAAGCACCCAAGGCATACGCACCGGGCCCTTTTCCAACAACAAGACCACCCTGGAGCCATCCTTGATGCCACCGCTGCGCTCAACGCACTTAACATCCACCCAAGGGGGTGAAAGTCGCTCAAAAGCGCCGGGCTTTTCGTGCCAATCAAAAATTTCATCGGCAGTGGCATGAAAGCGTGACTTAGCAATAAATATTTCTTTCTTCACTTCGCACCCAAATTAGCCCAATATGGGCAATGCTTAGATATTATTCGCCCTAGAATCACTAATGACTATTAGCATCTTATTTGCATCATTAGAACAGATTGAAAGCTGGGTAGAATTAACATGTGATCGTACTAGCGATTTTCTTGACATTTCCTTTAGAAATGTTCTGGAAAGACTAATCAGGAAACATACATTCTCAGATGAGCAAAGATTGGGAAAAGTTTTTCGAACAAGGCATCCAGGCCTTTGAGGCCGATCGCCTCGAACAGGCTGAAAGCTTGTTCAAGGCCGCACTAGCGGCAGCAGAAGATAGCGAGAACCAGCTAGACGTGGCAATATGCTCAGAAAAGCTGGGCGAACTATATTTCGAGACCCAACGTTATCGTGAAGCTGAACCTTGCTTCAAGCGTACTTTGGCTATCCGCGACGGCATGCTCAAACCTCACGACGATCTTGTTGTAGCAGCCCTAAACAACCTATCAGCTCTCTACTTCTTCGAAGGCAATCACGAGCTGGCCGAAGAGCCTTGTAAGCGCCTGACCGAAATTTACGAACAAGTATTGGGCCCCGAAAACCCCGAGGTAGCGACCTCTGTCAACAATCTAGCTTTGATCTACGCGGCCCAAGACAAGAACCGCCAGGCCGAAGAGTTGTTCAAACGGGCCCTAAGTGTCAAAGAGAAGGCTCTTGGCAGATCCCATCCAGAAGTTGGTGACATTCTTCACAACCTGGCCAATGTTTATTTGACACTCGAGCGCTACGAAGAAGCAGAACCTCTATTAACCGAAGCCTTGATCATTCTCTCCGACACAATTGGAGACGACCACGTAGACCTCGTGCCCGTTCTCGTAAACCTAGCGGCGGTCAGTCAAGCCAATGGTCACCATAAAAATTCAAGCGCCCACTTAGAGAAGCTCTTGAGTTTAAAAGAGATCACTCTCGGTCCAAATCATCCAGAAGTAGTGGCTTGCATCACCAATTTGGCCGGTTCTTACATTTACGAGGGGCGTTTTACTGAAGCAGAACGGCTCTACAAGCGCGCTCTCAGTATACGCGAACGAGCCCTCGGACGCCAAAGCCCTGAAGTAGCCGAAATCTTAGCCAGCATTGCTTTTGTACATCAATCAGATAACAAGTATCTTCTTGCCGAAAACCTCTATAAAGAAGCATTGACCATTAGCGAGACGGCTCGAGGCCCTGAAAGCCCCGAAGCCGAGGCCAGGTTATGGGATCTTGCCTGCCTCTATCACAACCACAACCGTTATCAAAAGGCAGAGCCATACTGGAAGAGACTAATGGATCTGCGCGAGCGCAAACTTGGCATGGCTCATCCCGATACCCAGGCATGCATAGATAGTTTGATCATCTGCTATCTGCAGCTAACTAAATACAAAGAAGCTGAGGCCTTGCTGAAGCAATTAACTGAACTGCGCGAAATGAATCTGGGTCTAGATCACCCAGATGTAGCCGCTTGCTTACACTATCTGGCCGAAATCATGAGAGCCGATGGTAGATATGAGCTAGCAGAAAAGAACTACAAACGCGCTATTGATATTCGCACTAAATGTCTAGGACCGAATCATCCTGACGTCGCTCACTCACTAGATGGTTATGCCAATCTTCTGGCTGCCACCTACCGAGAAGCCGAGGCAGAACACATGAGAACCTGTGCCAAAGCGATTCTCAAAGCAAGCGTTTAAAACAATTATGGTCGGAAAAAATAAATTAGCAACAACGAAGGCTTCACGGCTAAGTGTTGCTGCAGTACCACTAGGGCT
>JAUPUU010000359.1 GCA_030917395.1 Cyanobacteriota bacterium erpe_2018_sw_21hr_WHONDRS-SW48-000092_B_bin.40 | reverse complement strand
TCTTAGGTGCAGACGAAGCCCTCTTGCAAGAAATATTCGAAAGTAGTATTAAGTCAGCCATTGTCTGGCTAGAGACGACGCGCAAGTTCAGGCACACTGATTTCTGGCAATACGAGCAGAAAGAAATTGCTTTTCGTTTGCGCCGCTTCTTTGTCAAAGAAAAAGAGCGAGCCGTGCGCTCGGGTGGCGAGTTTGTCCCTACTTACTTTGAAAAAGGCTTTGGCTTTAAAGATGGCGAATCATCACCGCCTCTAGTTGTAAAAGTTGATGGTCAAGTTGTGAAAATGCACGGTCGGGTCGATCGCATTGATGTATCAAGCGATGGTCGAGTCAAGGTCATAGACTATAAATCAAGCTCTGGTGCGATTAGCAAGAAAGAGGCTTTAGCTGGTCGTAATATGCAACTGCCGGTTTATGCTATGGCTGTAACTGATGCTATTTTGGCCGATACTAATGTGCAGGTAAAGAGTGGTGCTTTTCTCAGTTTCTCTTCTGGTGATCAAATTGGCACCATTGATTTTCAGGATGGTGAAAACGACTATATCGGTTTGACCAAAGAATACATTGGTAATTACGTGGCAGACATCAAAAAAGGAAACTTTAGTGTCAAGCCCAGCAGCCCAGATTCTTGTAAGCACTGTGACCATCAGCAAGTTTGTCGCATCACCGAGCTTGGCGCTAGTGATGATAGCGATTAAGTCTACTATTAGGATAATTTGATAGATGCTAACTGAGCAACAACAACAAGCTGTAGATTTAGTAGACAGAAACGTATTAGTTTCAGCCGGCGCGGGCTCGGGCAAGACCCATGTGCTAGTAGAGCGTTATGTCGAGATTCTGCGGCGCTATCCTGATTGCACCCTGTCTAATATCATCGCTGTTACTTTTACTCGCAAAGCTGCTGCCGAGATGCGCTCAAGGCTCAAAGCGCGCTTTCTTACTCTTTCGCAGGAAGAAGCGGATGGCCGCTGGCTCAATTGTTTAGCTGAGGTTGACGGCGCTCGTATCGGTACCATTCACTCATTGTGCGAATCAATTTTGAAGAGTCATCCTGCTGATTGTGGCATCGATCCGCAGTTTGAAGTGCTAGATGAGTTGACTCAAAATGAATTGCTGCAAGATAGCATTGAACGCGCTCTCAAGATGGTGATTGAACTCTATGGCGCCGCTGCAGCACCAGAGTCTGTCTGTGAGCACGATGTTTTGCAAGAGTTTTCAATTGATGAAGTGAAGAAGATATTGAACCGACTGCTTAAGGGGTCAATGCAATTTAAGCAATCGATGAAAGCGTTTGACTCTCTAACTATTGCTGGCATGCGTGCCACCGCTGAAAGAGTCTTGCTTGATATGCAGAGTAGCGCTCTTTCTGGCCTTTCTACTAATCGAGAATTCAATTCATCTTTCGACTATGTGCGAATGAATTCAATGGCTGATGCTGCAAACAAGCTCAATCCAGTGCGTGAGACTCTGCTGAATCTTTGTCAGCAGTTATTCGCCGATGATTCTGTGGCTGTGCGTTGGCAGGCGTTTATGGCGGTGTCTACGCTTACAATTGGCAATATTGGTGGTACCAAAGCTGATGCCAAAGACTTGCGTAAAGCCCTGATGACTTGTCGTGAGCAAGCTAAGCAAATTGTCGGCAAAATTCCGGCTACCCTCAATCAAGAAGACGAACGGGGTTTTGTTCTTACTCTTGGTATTATTCAGCTATTTGAGCGCGCTCTGGCAATCTACGAAGAGCATAAGCGCGAACTGACTACTGTTGACTATAACGATTTGATTAGCCTGGCTTGTGCTTGTTTAGAAAAAGAAGGCTCGCAATCGAGGGGCTATTTCAACGACAAGTTGCAGGCTTTGCTTGTGGATGAATTTCAAGATACCAATGACATGCAAGCCACGCTGTTATCTCTGTTGGCCGGTGACAAGACAAGGGTCTTTTTAATCGGAGATGATAAGCAGTCGATCTACAAATTCCAAGGTGCCGACGTTGCTACTTTTAACAAGTGGAAGTCTTTGTTCAAGAATGAAACTTCGAGTTTAAGCGGCTCTTCGCTAGTTACTAAATTGACTCGCTCTTTTCGCAGTCACCCAGAAGTAGTGTTCTTCGTCAATTCAGTTTTTGATCACTTACTTGACGCCGATCCTGAAGTCGTGCCCTATGTTGCTGCGTTTGAAGCTCTAGAGCCAGCCAGGCAGGCTGATTTGAGCATTGCTGCAGCTCAGCAAAGTGCTACTGCTGTTGAAGTTCTCATGCTTGACGTCGATATAGAAGAAGACGCCTGCGGCTTAACTCCTGCTTTCTATGAGGCCCACCAAGTAGGGCATTGGTTGAAAAAGAAAGTTGAGGGTGGCTATCAGATTGCCGCCAAGAATGGTGGGGTGCGACCAATTACCTATGGTGATTGTGCTGTCTTAGTTGTACGCAACGGTGATTTCGCATCTTTTGAGGCAATGTTTGCCCAGCTCGATATTCCTTATGTAACTTTCGGTGGCAGTGGCTTCTTGCGCCGCCAGGAAGTGGCTGATTTTGAGAACCTTTTCCGCTTCTTAGATAACCCTAAAGATAGTCATTCGCTTTTGGCTGTGCTGCGCTCACCTTTTTGTTCCATTACCGATGACTTGCTGCACCGGGTGGTTACCGACCATCCCTCGCAACCTCTCTGGACTGCTATTGCTAATGTTGTGCGCGCGCGCGAGCCCGGGGTTGAAGCCTTGTCTCTGGCGGTGCGGCAGCTGAGAAATTTGATGGAATATGCCGCACTGTTACCCTTGGGAGAGTTGGTCCAGAAAGTTATAGATGATACTCATTATGATTTGGCTATGTTGGCTGCACCTGATGGTAAGCAGCGCTCTCGCAATGTCTGGAAGATGGCCCATTTAGCCTCTGAGCATGAACATCTCTCTTGTGGCGAGTTTGCCCGGCGTCTAGCTCTCATGCGCGAGTTTGGCATGCGCGAGTCTGAAGCCCCTCTTGATAGTGCTGATGCCGTTAAGCTGATGACTGTTCATGCCAGCAAGGGCTTGGAATTTCCTGTGGTGGCCTTACCTTGCTTAGGAGGCCAACTGCTGCGCAATGCCGATCGCCTTGTTTATCACTCTAGTTATGGCGTAGCCTTCAATAGTACTCGTCTGGATGATCAAGACAAGCCTGCCTGGTATCAAGTTGCCAGTCATTTGGACCGCCAGATGGAGCGAGAAGAGAAGAAACGCTTGCTTTATGTGGCAATGACCAGGGCTCGAGATAACCTCGGAATTTTTCTATCGGCTCCATTTCGGAAGAGCGAGTCTTATCGCCAGTGGATAATGCAGGTGCTGGGGCTAGACCGGGATGATGCAGTGCGACCAGGACCGGATGATTGTATTGGTCTCACTATTACTTCTCGCAGCGACGGTGAAGTAGCGCCATATAGTTTTAGTTTGGCTGCTGGAATTGAAGTGCCGCAGAGAAGCGCTGATGAGCCGAACACTATTGTCCTTCCTGGCGAGGGCGATGCTTCTCTTCAAAGTCTCTTTGGCTTAGAGCAAAGTCAAACTAGTGGGGAAGATCCTAAACTCAATGAACAAGGCCGCAGCCGGGTGACACCTAGAGACGGTGCTCTGCCGTCGGAGGGCATTATTACAGCAGCTTCTCTTGGTACTTTCTTCCACTCTTTGATGGAGAATCTGCCGCCGTCAGGGCGCAAGGTCGACCGCGCATGGATTGCTGACATTGCTTTTACCCAGGGAGCCATGGTGGCTCATGGTGATTTGCTCAATCGCTTGGTTGATGAGGGAGAGCGCTTGCTTAGCGTTTACTACGAAAGCAGGCTTTACGGCCTGCTTTCACAAAGTCAACAAAGACGGCATGAATTGCCCTATTTAATTGATGCCGCTTCTGGTTTTTCAGAGGCTGGCCCTGACATTCGCCCTCGGCGCCCTGACTTAATTTTTCAAGACGCCGAAGGCGATTGGCATTTGGTTGACTACAAGACCGATCATTTCGCTGCCAAAGATGTTGAAATTCAAGCTCGCAAACACCGTGAACAAATCAAGACTTATGTTGCTGATTTGCGCAAGTTGACTGGGGTTGAGCTTCGACCCTGGCTCTATTTCGCTCAACATGGAATTTTCTTCCCTGTTTGATTGGGCTCTAGATCTTACTGCGGTATACCTTGGGCGTCGTTTTTCTGATTGTAGATTTGCTTGCTGAGTCTGGCTTGTTCTGCTTCTAGTCTCGCCCGTTCTTGATAGCTCAATCCGTTACCGCTGGCGCGAAGTCTTGCCTCTTTTGCTGCAAACTCAGCCTGATTGTTTTGTAGCCTTTGAGCCTCTTGTGGGGTCAGTGCCCCGGTTTGGATGCCTTGATTGATGCGCGCTTGCTGGTTGGCTTGGTCGCCGTTTATGCCGCGATTATTATATGGTGAGCCTGGTCCCGGGCCTGGGCCGCCGGGGTTTAGGCCTTGGCCGTCGTTTTTCTGCTGATAGATGTTCTGGCTCATGCGATCTTGCTGATTGTCTAGGCGAGCTCTTTCTTGCACTGAAAGTCCATTGCCGCTAGCGCGCATGCTGGCTTCGCGAGCCGCAAACTGGGTTTGCTGATTTTGTAGCCTGGCTGCTTCTTGTGGTGTTAGTGACCCGTTTTGAACGCCATTATTGATGCGATTAGCTTGATTCTGCTGGGTTTGATTAACGTCATATAGTGAATGGCCTGGCTTATTGGGGTATCCATGATTTGGGCCGCCTTGAGCGTATCCCTGGCCATCATGCTTTTGTTGATAGATGTTTTGGCTCATTTGATTTTGCTGTCTTTCCAGCCGGGCTCTTTCTGAGTTGCTCATGCCGTTACCGCTGGCGCGGTATCTGGCTTCCTTTTGATTGAGAGCATATTGTTGTTTTCCTAGGCGGGCCGTTTCTCTCCGGTTGAGGGAGCCGTTTTGGACGCCGCTATAGATGCGATTTTGTTGTCTTTCTTGTCTGTTGTTGACACCGTAGCGGTAGGCTTCGGCGGGCTGGCTCGCCGAGGTAGCTAGGCCTAACAATACTGCTAGGGACAAAGCTGAAATATGTAACCTGTTCATGAAATCAATCTCCAAAAAATGGTTGATACAAGTGAAGACGTAGCGACGCTCCAAAAAGTTCAAAGAACTGGATGAGTAGTTGTTAATGTTCGTGGGCCTACACATACCTGGCCTACATATAAATGAATGCCGCAGGTCCCCAAAGTTTCTCATACAGGTTGAGGCAATTGTTAGTGGTATAGGGGGGGGTCTGTTAGTTTTGTCAGCCTATTTCTTGCACATTTACATAGGCCACCAATGGCGGTGCGGTTCTCCATCGGCTATAATTGCCGCAGTTAATGGAGGGACTGCTTACATCAACTGAATCGGTGTTCAACAAATAAAGAGATCGCTTTGGGCGATCTGGTGGGGGAAGTGTGGTGAGAATCCACCGCTGTCCCGCAACTGTGAAGCAAGAAATTGCCAGTCAGGCTACCCACTTGAGCACTATTACATCACCTCTTCGAGGCAAGGAGGCAAGTATCTATGGTCACTCTCGGGTGGCTCATACGAGATCTCGTTCCTGCCTTTGGTCGGGAACTTTTTTATTTCTAAAGGGAGATTCGTATGGGTACAACTGATTTTTCAAAATATGACACTAGAATAGTCGAAATGGTTTTTCCCAATCAGACCAATCACTATGGCACCTTATTTGGTGGCCACGCTCTTGAGCTAATGGATAAGAGTGCATTTATTACGGCGTCGCGCTATGCCCGCAAATCTATGGTAACAGCTTCATCAGAGCGCATCGATTTTAAAACTCCGGTGAAGCATGGCTATTTGGTTGAAGTGATTGGTCGCATTGTCAAAAGGGGCAATTCGTCAGTTACAGTCAATGTCGAGCTCTTTGGCGAGAACTTGCTCTCGGGCGAGCGGCAGCTCTGCGCCCATGGCAATTTTGTCTTGGTTTCTGTGGATATCAATAGCAAGCCGATCGCCCTGGATGCTGAACTGGAGAGCTTGTCAATATGAAATTTGGTCGGTTTTGACAATCTCAAGAGCTGTTCATGGCTTAAAGGCGCTAAAATCACGGTTGGCGGCTCTTTGCATGGTTTAGGTTTATGGGTTGGGTCGACAAACTGCGAACTTCTCCTAACATGGTCTTGTTTGTAGTTTCGTTCGCCCTCTGTATTGAAGAAGTCTTATATGGGGCCGTTGCCCCTCTGACTCCGATGTCGCCGGCTCATATAAAAGACGAGCACATGGTAAGCACCTTATATGGTGCTTACGCCTTGGGCCTGATTATTGCCGCTCCCATTCTTGCCCTGATAACCGATCGTATTGGTCGTCGCAAGCCAATGATTGTCGGAGTGGTGATGCTCTTCATTTCGGCGGTTCTTTTTCTCGTTGGCACTACTCCTGATGTGGTGATCTTTTCCCGCATATTACAGGGCGCTGGTGCTGCTTGTACTTGGACTGCCGGTTTGGCTTTGGTGGCTGAATACTTTGTGGCGCGTCGGGTGCGTGCCATGGGCTTCGCTCTTTTGGGTGGCACTATTGGTGCTGTTATCGGCCCTTTGGTGGGCGGTGAGATGTACGATATTTTCGGTTATGCATTAACCATTTATTTCATGCTCGGACTCTTGGCCGTCGATTTCATTTTGCGTTTTGTTTTCATTTCTAAGAAGCAGATAGCCAAAGTTAAAGGCCCATGGAAAGATACTTTTGCCGAAGTTGGTGGCATTGTCACTGATAAAAGTGTTCTTACTGCTGCTTTTGCTGTGGCTCTCGCGGCGGCCGGTTGGGCCATGATGGAGCCGCTCTTTCCTATGCATGTAATGCGCATTGCCAAGGCGACGCCAGCGACAGTTGGAGCTCTGTTTACTTTCTCCAATTTGATTTACGCCTTTATGCCACCGGCTGTAGATGCGGTTTCTAATAAAATTGGCGTGCGTCCCACCGCCGTGATTGGTTTATTGGTTACAGCGGTTTCCATGCCGTTGTTGGCTCTAACTCCTAACCTCACTCTCGCCACTGTTGTGCTCTGCCTGATTACTGTGGGTTATGCTTTTACTATGAATCCTACCTCGGCTGAGCTAGGAGATGCAGTGGATAGGCGGGGTTCTACCTCGTATGCCATAGCTTATGCTGTTTCCAATCTCTCTTATTCACTGGGAATGATCGCTGTTGATGCTTATGTTGAGTTCGTTACTGACTCGGCTCATAAGCTGCAATTGCTGCACATTCTCTCAATTACAAGCGGCCTATTCTTC
>JAUPUU010000358.1 GCA_030917395.1 Cyanobacteriota bacterium erpe_2018_sw_21hr_WHONDRS-SW48-000092_B_bin.40 | reverse complement strand
GCCATCAGGAAATTGATGAAGATAGGCAGTGCTGCCATCAACCATAGTGAATTCCATCACCACACATTGCTTATTGCTTGGAGCCCGGGTTTTATCATAAGGGTCAATGTCTTGCACAGAGAAAACAAAAACCATGTCTTGAGCCATGTCGTGGGCGCTAGCTCCCAATTCTTGAGCAGTGCCTTTGGCTACTGACTTGAAGAAGCTCTTCACCGGGTGCTTCTTCTGCTGCAGCATCTGAGCGGCACTTTGGCCACCAGGATTGAACCTATCTCGCACCCAAATCTCGGCTTGCGAAAGGGGAGCAGCTGGTGCATTTTGACCAGCCAAATTTGGCGTAGCTGATAGATCAGGAGCAACAGCAGGCTTCTGGGCAGAGTATGGAGCAGTTGGCTTTGCAGGCTGCGCCGCTTGGCTAGAATCTGCCGAGCTTTGTGCCCCTGGTGAAACAGTCAGTACGGGCCCGTTGTTCTGAGCCATAGCCGGGCACCCGATCTGAAGGCTCACGGCAAGCAAGCCCAAGGAGACTTGACTCAATTTTTGATTTATTGCCCGCATATTTTCTCCCAAATTATTCTGTATACGAAATTTACTTAGCGGCAAGAGCCTCAGTAACAGCCTGCGAAAGTTGTTTCAAACCGGCTTCGAGATCACCAGTAATATGCACGCGCAAAGCTCGACGCTTACGGCTAGTGAGCACCTGAAAATCACCTCTAGCCTGAGCTGATTTAACGACACCGAAGCTATATTTTTGCCCAGGAACAGCTAGATCATCGCTGTCTTCGCAGGTCAGTTGCAAGACTACACCAGTGTCAGGGCCGCCTTTGTAAGCTTGACCAGTAGAGTGCAAGAAGCGCGGGCCAAAGCCTAAGCAGGTAGCTACATGTTTATGGTCGCGCACATTCAAGCGAATCTTCTGCATGGTTTCTACGTGCTCTTTGCTCATTTCGATGTAGTTGAGCAAAGCAAAATAATCACCTTTGCCAAGACGATCTAAATGAGCGCGAAGCATTCCCACCAGTGTCTTGTCAGAAGCAGTTTTTTCAAGCGCAGCCACATTGACACTATCGCTAAACAACTGTACTTGGCCTTCTTCAAAGAATGATTTTTCAGCAGGAAGACTGCCATTCTTTTCATACTCATCAGTCAACTCACGAGTTTCAATTTTGCTCGCTTCGACGTCAGGTTGATCAAATGGATTGATTTCAATAATTGCGCCAGCAACTGCTGTAGCTATTTCGAAGCGGAAGAATTCATCGGCCAGATCAATTTTCTCACTCAGCTCAATGGTAACCACAGGATGACCTTTAGCTGCCAATTGCCCCAAACGCTCTTCGATAATGGTGTTATCTAAGCCATTGAAAGTGCCACCATCACCTTTCAATTTTATAAACACGAATAAGCGGTCATCGCCGTAAACATCGGTATTGGCACTCAAGCCTTCTAGATCTACTGGAATAATAGCCTTGCCTAATTTACCAGTTGACTCAGCCACTAGCTGTTCCAGCCAGGCACCAAAATCATGCACGGCTGCTGAGGTGACAATAGTTAGTTTGTTGCGGCCAGCTTTAGCGGCCACACCCATTATTGTTCCGAGCAAAACTCCGGGGTTGTTCTGGGCATTTTTCTCCTGACAGAGCACAGTCATTTGTTGTGCCCGAGCAAGAAATGTCTGTAGGTCTAAGCCAATCAGCGCAGCCGGAACAATTCCAAATGGTGAAAGGGCAGAATAGCGGCCACCAATGCCAGGATAGCCCCAGAATACTCGACGGAAATTCTCATTCTTAGCCACTGTAGCAAGCTTAGAACCCGGGTCGGTAATTGCAACAAACCGCGAACCAGCCTCTTCACCCAAGCCATCTTTAGCCAAAGACTCTTTAACCAAAGCGAGGAAATGAGCCATATAAATATTTGGCTCAAGAGTGCTGCCTGATTTGCTGGAGACTACAAAAAGAGTCTTCTTCAAGTCAACAGTGGCATCAAGATGACGAATTTGTTGAGGGTCGGTCGAATCGAGAATACGCAGGCGCGGATAACCAGGCTTAGAGCCATAGGTCACGGCAAATACTTCAGGGGCTAGGCTTGAGCCACCCATTCCTAAGAGCAAAACATCGGTGAATCCAGCTTCTTTAATTTCCTTGGCAAACTCTTCGTACCCAGCCAGCGCCTTTTGCTGATCGGCGACAACATGCAACCAGTCCAACCATTTAGCTTCATCTTTGTTGGTCCACAAAGTGGCGTCTTTCTGCCAAATCTGTTCGACCTTATTGGCTTCAGTCCAGGCAGACAACGACAAGCTAACTGCTTTCATCATTTCGGCTGGCAGCTGGTGGGTGAGGGCGCTAACTGTGGTGGTTGAATTCATCTTGATTACTGGTCCTCTTCAAAAAGCACAAGTTCGTTAGCTTACAAGACTAACTAACTAAGTTGACAGGAGAATCGCCTAATATAAGCATATTGCTCAAACATATTGCGAAACGATATCAGATTGACGACTATTCACGGTCAGACTGTTGACGCATATTAAAGATGTAGTAGCCTAACTGGTTGCAGCCTCTCTACTTAGTGTATTGTTGCCAAAAACTAGCTTTACAACGATTTTAACGGCATCCATTCAGGACATTTCACCAATTGACACAGTCTGAGCCAAGCCTAGCTACAGGCGAACCGCAGCCATCAAGGCAGCCGACAGAAGAGCCCGCGCACCATCACCATGGAGACGCGCTACTCGCTTGGTGGTTGGCAGCAGCAATTGTCGGTGCAGACATCGGCACATCGGTTTTCTATACCACCGGGGTAATTCTTCCCCTGGTCGGATTTGCCGCTCCATTCATTATTTTGGTCGTCTGTTTGCTCATGTGGGTGTTCAAAGCCACTTATGAAGAAGGCTGCGCTGTCAGCCCCTTCAACGGCGGCGCCTACATCATGGTTTTACAGACTGTGGGCAAGCGCTTTGCCATTGTTGTGGGCGCCCTGACAATTTTGTCTTATCTAGCTACAGCAGCGGTCAGTGCCCTATCTGGGGCATATTATATTGACTCAATAGATAACATTATGAACTGGCCGGTAACCAACATAGTGTTCGCGGCCATTGCCCCAGTGATTGTCTTCGGTTTGCTCAATATCGTCGGTATTAAAGAACCGGCAATGATTGTTTTCTTCATTGCCATGTTCCACTTCTGTTTGTTGCTCTACCTCGATGTTAAGGGCCTGATAATGGCCTTCGAACGCCATATCGACCTGACCCGCTTCACTCACAGCTTAACGGCAGTGACGCCTGCACACTTCGTTCACGGCTTTGCTGCGGCCTTCCTCGGCATCACTGGGTTTGAATCAGCCGCTCAAATTGTGGAGCAGCTCAAAACCCCCACCTGGAAGACATTGAAGTACATCTATCTGTCAGTGGTTGTCTTGGTCGGCATCACGGCGCCAATAACCTCTTTCTTATGCCTGGGTCTGCTTGATGACGGACAGCTAAACGACTTCAAAAACAGCCTGCTCTCTGGCCTGGCCTTTGTTGAAGGGGGCAAGCCACTGCTGTTCGTTTTGGTTGTGGATGCTGCTTTGATGTTATTTGCAGCGGTCAATACAGCCTATGTCGGCTGCATCGGTCTGTGTACTACCATGGCCAAGCAAGGCAACTTGCCAGCCTTCTTCCTGCGCCGCTGGGCTCATAAATATCCATTTATGCAAGGCTATCCCTATGTCTGCTTTATGTTCATGGCTATTTGCGCCTTGATGATTGTGCTTCTGCCAGGGCAAGTCGATAACCTGGGTCAAGTCTATGGCATGGCCTTCCTGGCAGTTATGTGTTCCTTCTGCTTTGGCGTGCTGATGCTGCGCATTAAAATGCCGCTCAAGGTTGAGCGCTCGCCCTACAAAACCAAATGGACTTTCCCTTTCAAGGGCTACCAACTGCCACTTCCTCCAGCCATTGGCTTGGCCACTCTATTGTTCTGCGAAATCGTGCTGCTCTTCTCTGCTGAAGGAGCTAGAGGACTAGGTTTCCAGATTTTAGGGGTAATTCTAATTGTCATGTGCTTCTATCGTATGGGTGTTTTGGAAGGACGACTTCGTGAACTTCCCGACCTGCGCCTGGGTATGGGCAAATTTGCAACGATGGAAGAGATTCCAGAAACTCTGCCTATCTACGTTCTCTGTACCGGTGGCGCCAAGGCTAGAAGCCTGGCGACAATGCTTATCAAACTGCTTGAGCGCGAAGAACCCGGCCCCAAAGAAATTGTCATCTTCCATGCAGAAGAAGAGTCTGCTCGCCGTGGCATGATGCACGAACTCTTACAGCGAGTGGTATCACAGCAGATTGGGCCTAGTTTCAAGAATCACGATATCGTCTTAACCACTAAGATTTTGCCCGATACCCTGGTTGATGGACTTATCTATCTGAAGACAGCACACCCCTTCAAAATAGTATGTATCGGCACTGGTACTGATCCTGAAACTGCTGAGCGCTACGCTCGCGATTTAGAGAGTAATTTAGGCGTGCCTGTGGAAAATATAGGAAGGCCCACCTTGATCGATACAAAAACGACCAAATAACCTTCGCTATTACACTTCACCAGGAACATTAGATGACCAGGACAATTTCCTTCCCGTCAGATAAATCTCTTGGTCTACTATTTTTAATTACACGCTCAGGCGGCCAGAGCGGTTGGTGGGAAGAGAAACTGGGGGATGCCCAAGGCCAGGTTACGATTCCGGTCGAGGCCAACTTGCATTTGCTCTTAGACGGCAACGCTGACCTCTCAAGACTAAGGCAACTAAAGCCAAACGACCTGCAGTCGATTGATTTCCGCCAAATAGACATTACCGATTCAGATTTAGAGCACCTGGCCCATTTGTCAGGTCTGCGCTATCTCACATTGCCCGATCGTAATATCACCGATAGTGGCTTGGCTTCTTTGCGCAATTTGATCTATCTCAATATTCTCGATCTTGGCGCCACCCGTGTTACAGACTTCGGGCTACCCCGACTGAAGCACTTAACCGATCTGCGCAAGCTCTATTTAGACTCCACCATGGTCACGGGCGAGGGAGTGATTGAACTCAATCAAAAGCTCACTCGCTGCCATATAGTTTTGCATGGCGGGCGCACTCTGGCTTTTCCTTTTGAATGCTCTCCTGGCCGTCTCTGGCTTGCCCGAGCTGAAACCAACGGACAGAGAGACTGGACAGAGTTAGGTACAGCCCAGGGCACAGTAGAAGTTTCGCGGCGAGCATTTGTGCGTCTAGAAGTCTTAGATCGCGCAGCCCTGAAAGAATGCAATCGTCTCAAGCCAGACGATATTCAGTCGCTCGATTATCTCTTCCCTGAAATGAATGAAGAAGATTGGGACTGTGTCAATCGCATCGGCGGCCTTAGAGAACTGCGCTTAGGTGGCGTTGAGCTGGGCAAAACTAGCCTGCGCGATCTGGCGAACTTGCAGCGCCTGCGCACGTTTCAGCTGACCTCCTGTCACCTTTCAGACCAGGCCCTCAAACCTGTTGAGAAATTGAATTCACTGAAGGAATTGAGAATTTCGCACTGTCAATTTGACAATGTCAAACTGGGTGATGTTCTATCTCATACGCCGGCCAAGAAACTTTTGCTTGAAGGCGCACATATAGACGATAAGCTACTGAGCACAATAAACAAAGTAACTGACTTCGAAGAGCTTTATATAGTATTCTCGGCGGCCACCGACGCTGGTTTAGAATGTCTGCAATACTTTCCCCAACTAACTACTTTAGTCTTACGTATAGATGCTTTGACCGAGGAAGGCCTTAAGCATGTCAGTGAATTAACACGCCTGCGCCGCTTAGTGGTGCGGGCCGACGACGTAGCCGAGACTTTCTTCCACTCACTGGTTGGGCTGACTGAATTAGAAGAACTATCCATTCGACAAATTGATTTGCGTGGAG
>JAUPUU010000357.1 GCA_030917395.1 Cyanobacteriota bacterium erpe_2018_sw_21hr_WHONDRS-SW48-000092_B_bin.40 | reverse complement strand
TTGACAAGGCCCTCAACAATCACAAACCTGAGCGGCCCATGACCCACGATCTCTTACTTAATACAATTACGGCCCTTGGCTACAAAGTCGACCGCATCGAGATTAACGAACTGGCTTCCAGCACTTACTTCGCTACCATCTTAATCAAGCTCAACGACCCAGCTAAGAAACTAGATGTCACCAAACCCCTCGACGCTAGACCTTCTGACGCTATTGCCATTGCCCTTCGGGCCAAAGTACCAATCTTTGTCTCAGCCCAGGTGATTGCCGACGGCACAATTGCCGCCGACCACCAGAAAGACGAAGAAGAAGCAAAGCAGTTCAAGTCTTTCATAGACGGCCTGAAAGCCTCAGACTTCCAAAAGCCTGGCAGTTCTAGCGATTGATAGCCCTGAGATTATCTGGCTCTATTACTTGCAGCTACCGTGAAACTTGGTCTTATGCTTGCTGTAAGTGACTGAGCGCTCACTGGCGATGAGCATATGGCCATCTGCTCCGGGCTGCAAAAGCCAGATTACCTTGATGCTGGCGTGACCAGCAGTGCCGTGAAAGACAACTTCTATGGCCGGTTTGCTATTAACGGGGTGCTTCGCCTCTTTAAAGCTAGGGGTGGCAAAGGTCTCTTCGTTCTTTAACGAATTAAGATGCTCATCTTTGAAGCTGGTCGCTACTTCTTTAGCGAAACTGTCACGCTTAAGCTTTTGCCAGCGAACGTCACCGCGCTCACGCTCAACTCCCAACTCAATTGTGGCATCAGGGGCATAAAGCTCAACCAACCTCACATCGTTGGACAAATCGTACTTTTTGTACTGATCAAAGAGCCTCTGGGCATCGGCGAAATCTTGAGCCTTAAAATCTTTCGACTTATGCTCTTTATTTTCAAGCTTCTTGGCCGAAGCCGCCGGACAAAGGCTACTTGCGCTAAAAGTCAGAGCTAAGCTGACAGTCAGGGCGGCAACGACTTTTCTCAAAACAATCTTCATGGGCTTAACCCTTTTTCTTTAAAGCAGAGTTGAGAGCTGCTTCTAGTGTGGCAATCTTGGCTTCCAGCTGCTTCTCTTTGTCAGATTGAATTTCCACTGCAAGCTTGGCATCTTGGGCTTGCCACTGCAGCTGCTTGGCTTCACTCTTCAACTCTTTAGAGCGAATCTTCCAAATAGAGAACATTGTGATCACACCCAAAGCAAAAAACTTCAGCGCAATCAGCGGGAGAGGCAGCTGCAGCGCCTGAGAGGCAATGGTGTAACTGACATTCAGGGCCGAAGTGGTAGCCATAAAGTAAATAGTAAAAGCAACAGATAGACCGGCCAAAGCCATGTACAAATATTTGGGGAGCACTTCTCAACGCCTTACTTAAGTTTCGCCAGCAGTTGCTCAAAATCTTGAGGCAGCTCAGCTTGAAATTCTAACAGCAAATTAGTCACTGGATGAATAAAAGAAAGCCTAGCTGCATGCAAGGCTTGTCCGCGCAAACCGAGCTTGTGCCTGGCTTCAAGAGTACCGGAAGTTTTGCGATTGTAAACAATGTCGCCAGCCACAGGTAAATTGAGACTAGCCATGTGGACGCGAATCTGATGGGTGCGACCAGTCTCAAGGCGACATTCAACTAGAGTAAATTTAGAGAAATTTCTCACCACCTGAAAATGTGTCACAGCAGCTCGACCACGCTGTCCTTCTCTGACAATCGTCATCTCTTTGCGCTTCAGTGGATGCCGCCCAATCGCTGCATCGACCTTACCGCTCTCTACTTTAGGCACGCCTTCAAGAAGAGCCAAATAAGTTCGCTTTGCTTGTTTAGTTTGCAGTTGCGCCGAAAGACCTTTGTGGGCAATATCAGATTTGGCCACCATGATCAGACCACTGGTGTCTTTATCCAGGCGATGAACTATGCCTGGTCGAACCACTCCACCAATCGAGGAAAGACTGCCCTGACAGTGATAGAGCACTGCATTTACAAGTGTGCCGCTACTCACTCCGGCACCGGGATGGGTAACCATGCCCGCCGGTTTATTGATCACCAGCAAATGTTCATCTTCAAATACTATCTGTAGCGGAATATTTTCCGCCACCGCCTCTAACACCTCAGGTGGTGGCAAATTTACTTCAACCAGATCGCCGTCTTTCAACTTCAGACTGGCTCTGGCAACTGTTCCATTGACTTTAATCAGGCCATCGTCAATGAGCTTTTGCACCCGAGCGCGACTAAGCTCATCGATATGAGCAGCTAAATATTGATCGAGCCTAGAGCGCTGGGCGAAACCTTGATCAGCAACAACGGTTAGCTCAAGAGGCTCAACTAAATCACTGGTTTCTAGCTCAGGGTCATTGAGCATCAGCGGGCTTACCCTCATCTTTATGCAAGAAAAGAATATCAACAAAAATGAGAACCAAGCCAACATCAATTAAAGCATCAGCAACATTGAAAATAGGGAAACTAAAAAAGGCGAATTCGAGAAAATCAGTCACACAACCTTGGCTGTATCGCTCGAACAAATTACCGCAGGCACCACCGATAATAAGACCGACACCCACTCTCTCAAGAGCAGCAAAAGCCGAGGCCTTAATCAAACGATTTAGGGCCCAGCAAATAAAAACGATAGTATAAACAGTGGCAATAATAGTCATGAGTGGAGCGTGATCTCGCCCTAAAGAAAATGCCGCACCAGTATTGTTGGTCAAACGAAACTGCAAAACGCCCGGCCAGTAAGCTGACTCTTCGCCAAAAATCAAATGACTTAAAGCCCATAATTTCGCTGCACGGTCTAAGCTAAAGGCAATGACAGCAGAGAGCACCACAGTAAATAGCTGATAGAGCCGACCACTGTGAATGACTTCTTTAGCCGCCGGCGCAGGAAGCGGTTGAGACACCGGTTCGGGGATTAGAGCAGCCTTGTGCTCAGGCTCATCCTTGATATCATTCTTTTGGTCGTGCTCAGACATAACAGCGGCCTAAAAAGAAATGCCGCTTACTCATCTCTTTACTTACTCTCGCCAACTGGAGCCACAGAACTCTTACCAGAAGGTTTTCCGCTTGGCTGTTCGCCAGGTTTTGCCGTCGACTTTTTCTCGTCATCAGCTTTCACATCAACTTTTTTCTCTTCAGGCTTTTTCTCTTCAGATTTCTTGTCGTCTAGTTTCTTCTCTTCGACTTTTTTATCTTCTGATTTCTTTTCTTCTTTGTCGTCAAAAACAGGATGCTTGCGTGGCAGCTTCTTATCGCCTTCCGCCACCTGTACTTCATCTTTGACTGGCATCGGCTCGGCAATAACATTCATGCGTCGAGTCAAGAAAGAAACGCCCATGACAGAAGTGCGCATGGGATTAGTCAAAATAACGGTAGCAGTGAGAAGCTCATTGCGATTTTCGTTATTGGCACTCATCACCCGTTCTAAAGCCGGTGCCTCTAGAGGCCGCGGACTATCGGTTGGGCTGGGCTGAGGAAAACGCAAAGGCTGACTGGTTATCGAACCAACAGCAAAGAGACCAGGAGGCAAAGATACTTCTAATTTGGCGGAATATTGTTTTCCGGCTTTTACTTGTTCTGGCGCCGTGAATACGGCATTGAGCTGCTTAGCTAGACCAAAAGCAACTTTCACTTTTTCATAGTCAATACGATCGCCCACGATCTTCCAGGCATTACCAATCTTCTTTAAATAAAGCTGCCCTTCCGAAAGCGACTGTAGCTCGCCCTTGCTGCTCATCCCAGGCATCTCTTTAGAGGTTGTGCCAACAGCCATATCACGCGACTCGATAGTGGCAAAATTGCCTTCAATTCTCACTTGCTTGGTTTTCGATACCGATTTAGCATCGGGGTAGGTCTTCCAAAAATCTTGAGTAAGAGTAGTGACAGCCTTCTTGTCGAGACCGTCATTGTTAACGTAGTCATCGGAATAGTTGGACATCACACCATCAAGGTTGTGAGCATTCCACAATGTTTCGATGTTCGAAAGTGTATTCTCAATTTCCTTTTTCTCTTTCTCGTGCTCTTTATTATCACTATCGAGAGTAAAATCCTGACTGCCAAGAGTGATTGCCGGAGAGGTTTCTAACGCCAGTACCGGTGCGGCAAGCATAAAGCTGCTAGCAGTAAAGGCACTAAGTAAAAGCAGACGAGAGAGGGCGAAATTATTGAAGAGCACTGGTTTCATATGTGGTATCACTAATGACCTAAAATCGGGGACAAAACAAAATTACAAGAATTAGACTTTGAGGGAAGCGGGAAAGAACTTAGAGCCGGAATTAGAACTAGAATTCGAACTAGAGATCGAACTGGAGATCGAACTTGCAGAGAGCCTAGCTAAGTATTATATCCGCTCATTCTCTTTAGAACCCTCAGCAGCCACTAAGACTGACACAAAAACTTTCAAGATTAGGAGAATCCAAAAGAGAGGCCCATTATCTGGGCCTCTCTCATCATTTTGGACTATCTAGGGCAGGCGCTGGTTGAAAAAGCAAGCGCAAACAAGCCAAGCCCTCAGCAACTGACTTAATCTAGGATTTAGACAGCTACGAGCAGCTGGTTCATCAAGTCAATGTTCTCTTTAATCGACTTAGCTGAGGCGTTGAGCAGGTCTTGCTCTTCTTTGTTCAACTTAAGGTCAACGATCTTCTTCATACCTTCTCTGCCCAGTACTACTGGCAAGCCGATATAGACATCTTTTAGACCATAAGCGCCATCAGCTTGAACGCAGCAAGGCAACAAGCGATTTTGATCCTTCAAAATTGCTTCTACCATTTGCACAACAGAACGACCCGGAGCATAGTAGGCGCTACCGGTCTTGAGCAAGTTGACGATTTCAGCGCCGCCGTTCTGGGTGCGCTTGGTCATTTCGTCAATTTTGGCTTGAGGCAAGAATTCAGAGATTGGAATACCGTTGACAGTAGCGAAACGAGTGAGAGGAACCATCAGGTCACCGTGGCCGCCAAGAACCATGGCACGAACGTCTTGAACCGAGAAGCCAGTTTCCATAGCGATGAAAGCCTGGAAGCGAGCGGAGTCAAGTACACCAGCCATACCGATAACTCTTGAAGCTGGCAACTTGGTAGTTTTCCAGGTCAAATAGGTCATCACGTCAAGTGGATTGGAGACAGTGATAAAGATTGCATCAGGCGAATACTTGATAGCTTCTTTAGCAACGCCTTGAACGATGTTAGCGTTGATTTTAAGTAGTTCGTCGCGGGACATACCAGGCTTTCTGGCAATACCGGCAGTAATTACAACGATGTCAGAACCCTTGGTAGCGGCATAGTCATTAGAGCCGACAACTTCGCAGTCGTGGCTGGTAATGGCAGCGGCTTGCATCATATCGAGGGATTTGCCTTGGGGCATGCCTTCAACAACATCGACTAGGCAGACGTCGGCAATTTCTCTATCAGCCAAATACTGGGCCACGGTGGCGCCTACAAATCCGGCTCCTACAACTGTAACTTTGCTCACGAGCATTCCTCCAACCACGATAAATCCATCCCAATTTAGAACTTGAGGTTAGCACCTGTCGGCAATTTCTTTGACGAGCTTAAGCTAGCCTTCATATACATAGTCCCGGCAGCTGCGTCTTGACTAAGTGGTTTCATCACGTAGACCCATTTTTTTCTGGAAAATTCAGTTAATCTAGAAAGTAGACAGGTCTTCAAGCGTTAATAAACTAAATCCGGGCCAAGGCCCCGAAAAAGTAACGAGTGAAGACAGCGGGACCAATCACAGACCCCAGACTACAGACACCAGATTACAGTTCAGAGACGCACGGATACTGGCGATGGAAGAGACAGCCAAAATTAAAGTTGCCAAGGCAGGGGGGCGCAGAGGCTCGGCTAGCGCCGTTGGCCAAGGCTTGACCCTGACACTGACCTTGACACTGAATGTCCTAGTGGTAATGGCCGTCACCATCATCTGCTCCGTCGCCGCCTCTGCGGCCAGGGCGGCCGATGAGCCGGTACTGAAACCAGATGTACCAAAATTTGACGCCAGCGACAGCCCAGACCGCTCCACACTGAAAGGCACAATTGAGCACCGCATGGCGGTACCACCCCCAGCTCAAAAGAAGGCGAAAAAACTCAATTCTTCCGCCAGCAGCAACAAACCTACTGACTTCCAGCTCAGTGGCGCCCAAAGGGCCCAAAGAGACCGCGAAAGAGTGCTCAAAGCCAGAGCCCAAGAACAGGCATTAAATGCCAGACAGCCTTTTACCATCGAACAATCGGTGGGCATTATCGGGGTCAAGTTCCACAAACTGCCCGACGGACCGGCAGTAATTAACACCGTTTTCGCCGGCACTCCGGCCGCCAAGGCGGGCATGCACGTTGATGACCAGATTGTAGCGGTAGACGGTGTTCCTACCCGCAACTTGAACAAAGACCAGTGCTACGACTTGATAGTGGGCTCACCAAACACCCCAGTGACGCTCTCGGTTTTACGCCGGCAAAATTTTGACGTTAAACAGATGGTTCGCATGGACTTCAACGACATTCCCGACCCACTTGTGCGCCGCGACTATCTCAATAGCCTCTAGATTAAACTTATCGCAGTCGATTTATTTGCTAAACTTGAGCGATGAAATTATGTTTTGATGCCACCAAATTTGGTAGCGGTTTAGATGGAGCAGTAGAACTGGCGACCTCCAAGGGCATTAAGTCTGTGGAGTATTCATTCGCCCCATTTGCCCCAACCAAAGCAAATAAAAAAGCAGATGACAAGGAGCAAAGCTACCTTGAAGCAACAAAAGAAGCGGCACTAGCCCAAGGGGTTGAGTTCGCCTGCCTCAATTTAGATTTTTGCCTTGATGCTTCCGATAAAAAGTCAGTGAAGCAATTCTCCCCCATGATTGAAAAGCTTGGCCAAGTGGCCAAGAGCCTTGACTGCAAAAAAGTATCATTCTTTTTGCGACCATCCAGTCAAGACAATTGGATAGAAGACTTTGCCGCCGTCTACCCTTCTATCAAAGAAAGCCTTGATGCTCTGGGCGTCGGCCTCTTACTAAGACTATCAACACCGACTGAATATCGTGGTGTCTCGCTGAAAAAATGGCGGGCCATGGACCCACAAGAATGGCGCGATCTAATTTCGTCTTGCCCCGGCCTTGCCCTGATCTATTCACCCGCCGACTGCCTCTGGCTGGGCATCGAATACCTGGCAAATCTTTCGGCCTTTGCCACGGCCATCGATCATGTGGTGGCACATGACGTTGAAATAAATCGCACCATCCTTGCCGATAGCGGCACCTTCGGCCCACTCTGGTGGCACTATCGCCTGGCCGGTAAAGGGCACGTAGACTGGCGTCAAGTAATCGAAGCCTTAAAGCTCTATGGCTATATGGGCGCATTTTCTATGCAATTTGATGATCAGTTTTTGGGAGAAGACGATCAATCAATGGACGAAGCTCTAGATGAATCGAAGCGGCATTTTGCCAGACTTCTGCGAGGATAACTAACGATGGCTGATGATCATCAAATCATGCTCTACCTTCATACCCACTGGGATAGAGAATGGTATTGGAGCTTTGGTGCCTATCGCACGCAGCTGACACAAGTAGTCGAGTCGATTGTGCAGCTGCTGGAGCAGGGTGAACTCGATAATTTTATGCTGGACGGCCAAACCTGCCTGCTCGAAGATTTAGCAGAAATGACACCATCGCTAAACTCGCGCATTACCAGCTTAGTGCAGAAGGGCCAATTATCAATTGGTCCCTGGTATGTTCTGGCAGATCAGCTTTTAGTCGGCGGAGAAAGCCTTACTCGCAATTTGCATTACGGCATGAAAGCAGCTCGACACCTCAAGGCAGAACCTGCGCTAGTGGGCTACTGTCCTGACACCTTTGGTCACAGCGCCGATCTACCGCGCATCCTCAACGGCTTTGGCATCGACAATGCCGTTGTCTGGCGGGGCGTACCTGAAATGACCGGCGGCCCCTTCTTTCTTTGGCAAAGTCCAGACGGCTCAGAAGTACTGACAAATCAACTAGCCCGAGGCTACTATCAAACGGCCTTCCACGAAAATGTCAGCACTGAGAAATTAGCTGATTATCTGCTGAGCTTCTTAGGTTGGCAGAAAAATAGTGTTTCCTGGGAAACATCAACTGAACTGATTGAAACCAATAACAAGGCCCTGACTTATTGCGATGAGCTGCGCTCAGCCCTGGTTCCCGTTGGCGGCGACCACTTGCGTCCCGCCCCAAATTTCAAAAATCAGCTGCGTGATTCTCTCGCGCTAATCAATAGCAAATCACCAGTAGACCCACTATCGACTTTGCTTTCAGAGCATAATTTTTCAGCCAAAGCAGTATCGCTTGAAACATTCCTTACTCAAGCAAAAAGCACATTAGCTAGCGACCTCAATGCCTTGCAATTAGTTCGCGGTGAACTGCGCGACAACCGCACAGCCTTTGAATGCGAACGGGCCTACATGCTCGCTGGAGTGCTCTCAACCAGGCTCTATCTCAAACGCGAAAATCGTCTGCTAGAGCACAACCTGATTAAGAAAGTTGAGCCCCTGCGAGCGATGATGGCTCTGGCAAACTGGATCAAGTATCCCCACGAAGAGCTTGATCACAGCTGGCGCCTTCTACTTAAAAATCACCCACACGACAGTATCTGCGGCTGCAGTATTGACGAAGTGCATGACGAGATGCAAAGCCGCAATAAAAGTCTAGCTGCGCAGTTAAATGTCTTAGCCCGCCAGGGGCAAGAAGCACTAACCAGACAAGTAAGTTCAAGTGAAAGCGAAATTCGCCTTGGCCTGCACTATATGGATGTGCTGGATCCCCATCACACAGACAAGGGCGATGGCCCCTCAACCATGGTGATTAACACCGCCACAAACCCTGTTTCAATGCCGGTTTTAATCCGTTTCGCCAGAGCCAAAGATGTCTCTTCAAGCACAACCACAGCCACAAAAGAAGTCGATTTTTCTGACTCACTACAGATAGTAAGCAGACACGACGCTACTGAAGCATTTCTTGAATTGTCCGGAGTACCGCAATTTAAAAATGTCGAAATTATTGAGGCTTACGCCTACGCCGATGGCATACCGGCCTTTGGCCTGGCCAAGCTACCCGGCCTCGGCTCAGCCATTAGCCGCAAATCAGAAACAGCGGCCAATCTCAAAGATAACTACACAAGTGCGCTGAACAACCTCGCCATCCACAATCAATTTCTCATTGCTTACATTGATAAAAAAGGCCAGTTAATAGTCAAAGAAAAGAGAGCAGGAGACGCTAGCGGCGTAACAACCCACAAACTCGGTCACAGCTTTGCCGATACTGCTGATGGTGGCGACACTTACAACTACGATCCACTAGCCTTAGATCAACCAATAACTTCGACAATAGTCGATGTCAGAGCTGGAATGAACGGCCCCATTGCCGCTTCACTAATAGTCGAATACGAGATAATGCTGCCAGTCGGCCTAAAAGAAACAGGCAAGATCAAACGCAAAGGCGAGGCCAGCGAAGCACCAGCCCTGGTTGAATTCAAGCGCTCAAACAAGACAGTAAAACACAAAATCACCACTGAGATTAGCCTAAAAGCTAACGTTCCAATAGTCTATTTTGAAACCCAGTTCAAAAACAAAGCAACAGATCACAGACTAGAAGTAATTTTCTCCGTTGCCGAGCCACTAGCTGAAACAATCAGCGAGAACCACTACAGTTTAATTAGACGCCCTGTTGCGGCGAAAGCTACTCTTCACCCAGTTTACGACGAGAAAGCTTTTGTTTCACTCGGCCATGAAGGGGCCCTTGATCGCTATCCTTGTCAGCGCTTCTTCATTGCTCACAATCACTGTTTCTTCAACGTCGGCCTACCTGAATACGGTGCGGCTGGCAGCCAAGTTTCAATGACCTTGCTTCGAGCCGTAAGTTATCTCTCCCGCAACCGCCTGCGAACTCGAGGCGGCGGTGCTGGCCCAAATATTGCTACACCCGGCGCCAACTCACTCGGTCTCAATCGCGTCTCTTACGCCTGGGCCCCCATAGCCGAAACCGAGCAAAATATCGCGGCCACGGCCTACAGCCTCGCCGAAATTTACGAAAATCCACTTACGGCCTTCGTCGTTCCTGAAAACGAATTTGACCGCATGAGCTTTGTCGAAATCGAAAATCACACCATTAAAATGATGGCGTCATATATAGATGAAGACAATAAATTGACCCTGCGCCTTCTCAACGCCACGGAGAGCAAGCAAATTTCAAAAGTTCTCGGTACGCAAGAAGCCACCATACACAAGCTAGACGGCACACTCATGAAAGAAGCCAAAGCAGCAGGAATGGTCTGGGGCAGACCGGCCTTTGAACTTGAATTTCAGCCATTTGAGCTAATCACCGTTAAAATAACCAATGTCGAACCAAGCAATTCGTGACGAACCTTTGAAAATGATAAAAATGAAAAAGCCTCTCAAAATTCAACTAGTGCGCCTGAGCGTAATTGCTCTCTCGTCAGCTCTCATGTTAATTTCGAGCACAAATCTGACCCAAGCCGCTAGCAAAGGTCCTTACCCTGACTCAGGATTGGCCATCGACGCCCAGAAGCAATTGCAAAAGGCAGTCAGTGCCATGAAGTCAAAAAACTGGAGCAAAGCACGCGACGCCGTTGACGCAGCTTCATCCTCAGCCACTGATGCAAAAAGCTGTCTTTTCATTATCCATACTCTCGATAGCTTTGGCGGGCAAGGCAATAAAGTCAAACGGGGCGCAGTAGAAAGGGCACTAGGCCTGGCAAAAACCAGCGATGACCTTATGGAAGTAGCGAAATACGCCCGGCAATGCGAGATGTATGATCTCTCCAAGAAAACACTCGATGAACTTGTTAGCGGTTCAAACTCATATGACGACTTGATCACAGTTGCTCACCACGCCCACGAAGCGGCAATGGCTGATCTCGCTCACCTAGCCTTACACAAAGCCTATTCACTCGTAAACAACGAGCCCGATGCCCTCGATTTTATCCGCCAAGCAAGCAACCTAGGTATTGAAGATCTCGCCCGTAAAGCGGCTAAAGAGCTAATCGAAGATCAAACAACCAGTGCTGAATGTACCGCTCTAACAGGTAAATTCGAACAGCTAAAAATGCCCGATCAAATTCGCGCAGCCCTAAAAAGAGCCCTAGAAAAAGCTACTACTGTTGCCGACTACCTGGCCATCTTTAATGCAGCAAAGCACTTTGAAGAAGCAGACATTGTCAAAGTAGCTCAATATCGCGGACGCAAATTGACCCTGATAAACAAAATCAAGGGAGAAAAAGAATCTACTCCAGAAGCAGTTGCCGACCAATCTAAAAAGAGCAAAGAAGAACTAATTCGCAGAAGTCTACAAAAGCCAAGTGGTTTCTAATGGCAGAAGCTGAGGGCAAAGCCAATCCACTGCCAAATGTTGGCGATCTTCTTTTTGTCGGTGTCTGCCAGCTACTACTATTTATGCGACCAGCTTTTATCTTCAGCGATGGTTCCACCGGTTGGCACCTGGCTACGGGCTTTTACATACTAAACAAGCATGTCATTCCCCACCAAGATTTCTTGTCATATACTTTTCCTGGTAAAGAATGGGTTGCCTATGAGTGGCTCTCAGACCTAATGATGGCGGCCCTTGTCAAAGTTGGCGGCCTCAATCTCT
>JAUPUU010000040.1 GCA_030917395.1 Cyanobacteriota bacterium erpe_2018_sw_21hr_WHONDRS-SW48-000092_B_bin.40 | reverse complement strand
GCCTCATACTTTGGTAGCGCCGAAGTCTATGTTGAAAAATATCTTGATCAGCCCCGCCACATCGAAGTACAAATAATTGCCGATGAACATGGCAATATCGTCCATCTATTTGAGCGGGACTGCTCAAGCCAGAGAAGACACCAGAAGCTCTTAGAAGAAGCCCCAGCTGCAAAACTAGACAAAGACCTGCGCGCTAGACTAACCGCCTCTGCAGTGAAAGCCGCCGCCGCCCTTGGTTATGCCTCAGCCGGCACAGTTGAGTGCATGGTCTCTGGCAAAGAATTTTATTTCCTTGAGGTCAACACTAGAATTCAAGTTGAACACCCAATCAGTGAGATGATTACTGGAATTGACATAGTCAAAGAACAGTTGCTGGTTGCCGCTGGTAACAAATTATCGTTCACCCAAGAAGAAATTATTCCTCGCGGACATGCCATTGAATGCCGCATCAACGCTGAAGATCCGTTCAAAAACTTTATGCCTAGCCCTGGCACGCTTAATCGCTTTGAGCTGCCCCATCACCCCTGGGTAAGAGTAGATACAGCCTGCTATCCCGGTTACACAATTTTGCCATTCTACGACTCGCTACTAGCTAAGTTGGTGGTCTGGGGAAAAACTAGAGAAGAAGCCATTGCTCGCACAAAAGTGGCGCTCAAGCATTTCATCATCGAGGGCGTATCCACGACCATACCTTGGCACATCGCTATGCTAGAAGATGCTGCTTTCAAAAGTGGTGATGTATTCACCACCTATGTAGAACAAGACTTTATGAAACGCTTCGCTGCCATCGCCGCGCAATTAAATTTGTCGCCGGCAGCAAAAGCAGCAGCTGGCAGCAATGGCAACGGCAATACCGCTAACGGCACTGTAGCAACCCCTGCAGGAGCGACAGGCAACATCATTGAAAGAGCGGACACCCGCAGCTTTGAAGTTGATGTCAATCAAAAAGTATTCAAAGTAGCAGTGACTGAAATGATCGACCCAAGCAAACCTCGCACAGTGATAAAAGCCAGCACCAACGGCAGAAATAGCGCCTCGGGCGCCAGCAGCAGCGCAGGCTCTGCGGCAAAAGAACGGGCCGCTAAGAACCTTACAGCTACAGCCAACGCCTCAGGTAGCGGTAATGTGCAATCAACCATGCATGGTCTTGTTAAAGAGATTATGGTGAAAGAAGGTGCAGCGGTTAAATCTGGCGAAAAGGTAATGATCTTCGAAGCTATGAAAATGGAATCAGATGTCATCGCCGACCGCGATGGTGTGGTCAAAGAAATCAAAGTAAAATCTGGCCAAACAGTTGATGCCCATTCACTTTTGATGGTCATTGGCGACTAAGAATATTAGAGGTATCAATTTGTCTTCAACAATTCGCATCGGCCAAGGTTACGACATTCACCAATTAGTGGAGGGTCGCCCGCTGATATTGGGCGGCCTGACCATTCCCTTTGAGAAGGGCCCCCTTGGTCACTCTGATGGCGACGTTCTCATCCATGCCATTATTGATTCTTTGCTTGGCGCTCTATCATTAGGCGATATAGGCCAGCATTTTCCGCCATCAGACGAACGCTACAAAGGCGCAAACTCTCTAGATATGCTGGCCCAGGTCAAAGGCCTGGTCACCAATCAAGGTTTTGTCATCGGCAATATTGATTCCACCATCATTGTCGAGCAGCCAAAGATGGCACCACATTTAGAGTCAATTAGAACCTTGCTAGCAGAGGTCTTGAATATCGAGCTCTCGCGCATCAGTGTCAAAGCCAAGACCCATGAAGGCCTTGACGCTATTGGTCTGGGCAACGCCCTAGCCTGTCAGGCTGTGGCATTGCTCTATCAAGAATAGGTCCTCAAATCTATTAAAAAGAGACGAGAGTTTACCTTCGATTTTCATTTTCCGAAAGTGTCAGATTTTCAGCAGAAAATCTGACACTTTTAGCTTTAGCAAAATCAAGAACCAAAGGTGCTACTCAGGCAAACAGAAAATTGGCCTAAATGTATTGGTAGCTGTAAATGAAACGGCTGAATCTAGCCATTTTTGCATGCCTTCATTCTCTATAGAACGATGAGGTACTGCCATACGCTCAATGGAATGAGAAAGAGTGAGTTCATCAACACTTTCCATCACGGTAATGTACTGCACCGATTTTTCTTTGTTTGTTTTATCACTAGCAGCCTCAACCCCGGCGTTAGAGCAAACGGCATAGCGACGGCAACCGCTGAGGGTAGGTACATCGGCCATAAGCCTTGGTAAATAAGACAGTTGATACCACTGGCGGAAGGCGTCTGCATCTTGAACTTTGATTTCAGAGCTGAAGAAAAGCATTGGACAGCGGCCGAAGTGACCGTTGTAAACACGGCGCTCGTGCTCATAAATAGGTTGGTAATTAGTGCGCGAGAAGTTCGTCAGAGCAGACTCTTTCCATTGTCTAAATTGCACTAACTCTTCAGCAAAACCAGTTCGTTCAAAAATTTTGTCAGCCTGCTTGAGGGCCTCACTATTGGCCAATTCATAGATAGTTAAGTACTGACCGGCCACGGCATTGTCAGTTGCCGGGCTATCAGCTTGGTAGCGAGCAATGTTTTTAATTTCTGGCGAGATAGAAAGCAATTTGGGCAAAAACTGATGATGATAAAAGCGATCGAAATCGGCTTGTTTAGACGGATCAAGCGAAAACGAAACAATCATCAATGGTGCACTGGCAGACAAATCAATCACTTACTATCACCCTTTCTCACTCTAAGACTAGTCAACCTGGTTATCCATAACTGGCGCATCCCAGCGCTGATAATTGCCTACAGCAAAACGCACACGCTTGGAACCGAAGTCACGCAAAGGCTTACCATCATAGCCAGCTCCCCAGACAATAAAGAGGTACTGGTCGTTAGTAATAACCGTAATGGTGCCGGGCTTAGCGCGCCAGTCGACTGGTGGATCGACACTGAATTGATTTACTTCAGGCACCGTCAAACCAAAGTCACGCACGAATACCACATGATCATCATCTTCCTTCGAGCCTGTCATTGGTGGCGGGATTGGCTCACCTTCTTGAGTTAAATAGGCATTGTCAACACTCTCGCCCGCGACCATATAGACACTGCCAGACTGGTAAGGATTGTTTG
>JAUPUU010000356.1 GCA_030917395.1 Cyanobacteriota bacterium erpe_2018_sw_21hr_WHONDRS-SW48-000092_B_bin.40 | reverse complement strand
CCTGCGTGCACTTTTGCTCATTTTTAACCTCATTGATTCAACCTCGAAAAGAACTAACGAAAGTTAGTTTTTAATTGAGGCAACGGTTAGTCAATGGTGTGTTTTTAGATGAGTCAATGCGTTTCCCAAAGTGTCAGATTTTTTGAAGAAAATCTGACACTTCTAGACGCCGCAATATGAAGACGAGAATACCCTATAGCAATCACTAATTAGCGCTTAACACCGCGCTTCAACATAAACATCATGACACCACTGGCAAACAAAATGCTTGGGCACAGACCAACAATAAACCAGATTGACTTCACTAAATAATAGCTAACACCTGGCCCCCACTGGCCAAAGTGCACAGGCAACAACCAGGCCATTACTTGCTGTCCGAGGGGCAAACTTGCAGGGTCGTCAATTCGGCGCAGACTAGCATCCACTTGATTAACCACAACAGTAACACAGCGAGGCACCACATAAGGTTCTCCAGGCTGCACCATACGAACTCCTAATTTATCGGTTATCGCAACTGCCACCATACTTGGTCGAGCAGTTTTTGCAGTAACAAGCATGGCATCATAAGACGGCGGAGATGCTTTTATACTCGGCCCCCTACTACCCCCATTACTACTCGGGCTTGGCCCCTTCACTTCCGAGGCCACTGGCCCACCGGTCAGCGCCCCAACAATGACAACAGCTTGATCGTGCCAGAGATCACTGGCGGCGGTCAAAGCTAAAACAGACAAAACTGCAGCAGTGAAAAATCCAACAACATTATGAACATCAAAAACTTTGCGATTAAATGAACCATTCAACTTGACTGTAATTTTCTGCTTGAATTGGCTCAATACTTTCGACAGCTTCAGCGGCTCCACAAGACCAGTTATAGAAGACCACCAGAGCCATGCACCAGAAAGCAGCAAAGCAAATACGGCCAATACACCATAGCGATGAATATCCTCGCCCAGATCGTCAAGCAGTAGCTTGGCATGCAAGTTGTGCAAGGTACGAAAGAACCAGCCACCACTGAGTTGCTCAGCCATAACCTTGCCAGTATACGGGTCAATCAATGTCTGCATTGATTGCGGTTTCTTCTGCCCAGGCAAAGCGGCTTTATAGCCAATGATCAAAACGTCATTGGTAGCGATGGGCAAAAGTAATGAAGAAATGGAAATACCTGGATGGGTCTCGCTAAAGACCTGGGCGAGCTTATCGAGAGCTAAACGCGAAGTATTCTCTGGCGCGGCAACATAATAAATAGATGGTTTGAAAAAGCGATGCAATTCGCTCTTAAATAGAAGGGCGCTGCCGGTCAAACCCAGAAGACTGAAATAAAGACCAAGCAATAGACCAAGACAAAGATGAGCAGACAAGACAATTTTGCGAATGCCCCGTCGAGGAGCCGACGAAGGGGGTCTTTCAGTTACAGTACTTGTCATCAAAACACCTAAAGAGCAAAGTTGGCAAAGCTTACATTTAGCGTGACAGTTCCTCGATTGCTCGATTAGCAAATTAGTCGATCAGTCGAGCAGGAGCTCGTCACTAAAGTGAAACTGTTCAAGCCTCGTATATAGACACCAAGAAAACGAAAGTGAGCCCAATTTACGTTCCGTAATGAAGGTCTCGTAACAACCTAGGCGAATCGGTAACTAAATCATCCTCAAGAATGACAACCAAATTTCTCATCGTATATATTGCCTCAGTCGCTTACGCCCCTAGGTTGATGTAGCCCCTATGAGGCAGGTGCCATTATACCTTCAGTCTTAACGCTTAAAGCACTGCCAGTTGTGGCCGCAAGAGATAGCGCCTGGCTGAAAGGTAACACACAAATGGATCCTCATTCACTAATTCCGCACTACCAGGCACTTCCGTTTCCTGCCCCACTGTGGCTCCTGCAAACGCTTCTCATACTAGGTTTCTTTCTACACGCCATACCTATGAACTTTATGCTGGGAGGAACTTTCCTCGCAGCTATTTTTTTAGCAAAAGGCCTGAAAGATAAAAGCTCATATGAGTACCGAATTGGCAGAGGCTTAGTAAAAGGCCTGCCCATCTATACCTCGGTAGCAATCACCCAGGGCATTGTGCCCTTGCTCTTCGTCCAGCTAATTTACGGACCGATGTTCTACACATCGTCTGTTCTAATTGCTGTCCCGTGGTTCGCTATCATCTTTATATTGCTAGTCGCATACTTCCTGCTCTACTGGGTCGTTTATAAGGCTTCGCCAGCAGCATCCGAAGACGGCAGCAAGTATCCCAAAGCCAAATTCGGCCCACTAGTGCTGCTTGTATCGGTTGCAATGATGGCTGTAATTGGCTTTATCTTCAGCAACAACATGACACTGATGCTGCATCCTGAAAAATGGATGGCCCTCTACCAGCATAGTGCTAACGGTCTCAATCTAAATACAACCGATCCACAAGTGCCACCACGTTATTTGCACATGATGATTGGCGCACTAGCTGTGGCTGGCTTACTGGTCGGTATGTACGGTCTCTACTGGAACAAGAAAGATAACGACTACAGCGCCTGGCTAATCAAGCGCGGCTCTGCCATCTACATCTTCTACACCCTGTTGCAAATCCCTGTCGGACTTTGGTTCATGTATAGCCTTGGCCACGACACTATGCACAAGTTTATGGGCGCAGATACCTTGGCTACCGGTGTATTCGGAGTATCAATGGTGCTGATGGTGGCATCACTGGCTGGAACAATATTCGCTGCCTTCAAGGGCTCAGCCGCAGCATTCACCAGTGGCATGACTGCAGGCATTCTCTGCGTGCTAGCCATGATCGTGAATCGTCACCAACTCAGGCACTTTATGGTTAGTCCATTCATCCAGCCAGAGTCGGTACAAGTATCAACCCAGTGGGATCTATTAATTGTATTCGTACTGTCGGCGGTGGCACTGATTGCTTACCTTGTCTGGCTCGGTAAAACAATCTACAAAGCACACAACCCAGCAAACAAGCCGCCACTACAACTAGGCGAACAAAGCCAATCAGCAGTTTAAGAAGGTTGAGTAATGGAAGACCATAAACCAGAAGACAAAAGTGAGAAACATGAACATGGTGGCTGCGGCGGCTCTGGAAGCGGCTCGTCATGTGGTTCAGGTGGCGATGCCAAAGGCGGCAGCTCAGCCTGCGATGGCAATGGCGGTTGTCACGAAGACAAATCTAGTTCTGGAACAGCCAGCTCCACTAGCAGTGCGGAACCAGTGACTAGCGGCTGTGGTTCCAATGGGGGATGCGGCAGTTCAGATAGTGATGGCGAGAAGTGCAGCCGTAGCCAGTTTCTCAGAGCAGCGGTGCCTTGCGTCGGTGGCGTCTGGGCGCTGATGGCAGCCTATCCAATTTATAGCTACCTCACCCCAAATGGTGGTGACGAGCCAGAAAGTAAAGTATCGAGTGTCAACATCGGTGACATCAAAGATCTGCCTCCTGGTTCAGGGAAGAACTTCAAGTTTGGCAGTATGCCCGCCTTGATCACTCACACCAAAGATGGTGAACTACACGCTTTTAGTGCAGTGTGCACCCACCTTGGCTGTACCGTGCAATTCAGGCCAGAAAAAGATCTGATCTGGTGCGCTTGCCATGGCGGTTGCTATGACCCATCTAGCGGCAAGAACGTAGCCGGTCCGCCGCCGAAGCCACTATTGGCACTAAAAGTAGAAGTCGTAAAAGACAAGATAATCGTTTCAAAAGCCTAGTAGTACGGGGAACCTGTCGTGACAAGTGGTACGGAAAAAGCAAACGGTACGAAAAAGGTAGGCCTGATGGGCTGGCTTGATGAGCGCCTTGGCCTTGAAGCTGCCTTTAAGTTCGCCCAGAAAAAGCAAGTACCAATTCACAAGAATTCGGTCTGGTACTACGCCGGCGGCATTGCCCTGATGCTGATGGTAATTCAGTTTGCCAGCGGTATTCTGCTCATGGTCTACTACGTGCCCGGCCTTGAGGCTGCCCACGCTAGTATTCTGCGCATCAATTCGCAAGTTGACTTTGGCTGGTTCTTCCGCTCAATTCACAGCTGGGGCGCCAATCTACTTATAGCGGTTCTGGTCGGGCACCTATTTAGCGCCTACTTCATGAAGGCCTACCGTAAGCCCAGAGAGTTCACCTGGTATTCAGGTCTAATACTTTTAGTAATCTGTCTCGGCTTTGGCTTCACGGGCTATCTCTTACCTTGGGATGACGTGTCATTCTTTGCCACCAAAATTGGCCTTGACATTGCTTCTAAAATGCCTGTGTTTGGAGAAGCCGCAGCTTCATTACTGCGTGGTGGTCACAACATTGGCCAAGGTACGCTGAGCCGCTTCTTTGTCATACACGTGGCACTATTGCCGCTACTCTGCCTGGGCCTAATGGGCTTACACCTGCTCTTCGTACAAATGCATGGCATGTCTGAGCCCGGTTATTTCAAAAAGCTTGAAGCAGCTAAACGCACCTACGAGAAATTCTTCCCGAATTTCTTCCTCAAAGATTTGCTGGTTTGGTTGCTGGCTCTGAACGGCTTGGCCGCCCTGGTGACCCTGTACCCTTGGGGTCTTGGACCAGAAGCTGACCCATTTGGTGCAGCCCCCATCGGCATTAAACCTGAATGGTATTTCCTAGCGCCGTTCCAATTCTTGAAACTGGTACCACCTCAAGTTGGACCATTCGAAGGCGAACTATTCGGTGCCTTATTAATGGTTCTGGCCTGCTCCGGCATGGTCATAGTGCCCTTCTTTGACAAGGGTGAATCGGCTGAAAAAGCCAAAATCGCTACTTATTATGGCCTGGTCTTGTTGCTCGGCATAATCGCATTTACAATCTGGGGAGCCCTGTCATGAATTATCCGGTCTGGATTGTGCCTTATTTAGGCGGTGGTTGGATTATCGGAATAATCGCCATCATCCACGTTTACCTCTCACACTTTGCTGTTGGTGGCGGCGCCTTCTTAGCCATTACCGAAGGCCTGGCGTACAAAAGAAAAGACGACAGAATTTATGACTATCTAAAGACTCACTCCCGCTTTTTCATGATACTGACTTCGGTATCAGGGGCAGTTACTGGTGTGGCAATCTGGTGGGCAATCGCCCTGGTAAACCCAGACGGCACAGCCATTCTCATTCAAAACTTCACTCTTGCCTGGGCCCTGGAATATCTATTCTTTGCCGCTGAACTGGCTACAGTTTTTGTCTACTATTATTCCTGGGACAAAATAAGCAAAGAGCAGCACTTGCTTCTAGCAAGACTCTATTGCTTCCTTTCAATCATGACTCTGGTGATTATCAACGGCATTCTCACCTTCATGCTTACTCCAGGGCTCTGGATCAAAACCCACTATTGGCTTGATGGTTTCCTCAACCCAACTTACTTCCCATCGCTGATTATGCGCTTGTTGATCATGTTTGCCATCGCTGGCATGTACGCCATGGTGACATCATCAAGACTGCAAGACCAAGACCTGCGTGCCTACATGGCCAAGTACTGCGCCAAGTGGCTTCTGCCGATCTTCCTTATTGGCCCACTAGTCGCTTTTTGGTACATTTCCAACGTCCCCCAAGCTACTATGTCGACCATCTTTACGGGCATCCAATCTTCTGGTGTGGGCAACTTCTCAATTCTCGCTAGAACACTTTACTTGAGCTTGATTCTCTCAGGCACCATTGTGCTCTTCGCCTACTTTGGGCCCTACCTCAACCCCAAGGGCTTCACTTTCCGCATTGCCATCCTCTTCCTTGCATGCGGCTTAGGAGCAACTGGTTCAACCGAATATATGCGTGAGCTTTTGCGCAAACCTTATGTTGTCTATAACTATGTTTATTCCAACGGCATCCGCAAAGAAGATGTACCGCGCTTAAGCCAAGAGGGCTTCCTCAACGCTGGTGTCTGGTCTAAAGCTTGCACAGCCCAAGGCGAAAATAATGAGCAACGGGGCGAGGTAATGTTCCGCTATCAGTGCATGAGCTGCCACACGGCCACTGGTTATCGCAGTATGAAGAAGCTCTTGGGCGAACGGGATGAAGAGGCAATATACGGCTTCTTAACCATGCTCAAAGAGACCAACCCAGAAAAGAACCAGTATCTCGGTATCATGCCACCTCTAACTGGGCGTGATGAAGAGCTGAAAGACCTGGCGAAATATCTCTCGACCATCAACAAAGCGAACGTCAATTTAACTTTTAAACCAAACTAAACAAATGCGGGAACCAATGTAGTCAGTTTGCATCTTAGGCAGCGTTAGGCTGTCTGAGAGGAAACATGAAAATGTTCAGCGTGCAATTTTGAAGAGCACAAATAAGTTCGCTGGCTTTTTATTAGCATGCTCAATTATGTTGACTGCCTCTTTTGCGCCAGCACAGTGCAACGTACCAACGCAGGTGGGCGATGCGGCGTCTCCCCAGACCCCAGCAGAAACAAAAACAGATAGCACCACAACCTCAAGTGCAGCCGTATCTGTTGAAAAGCCAAGCTTAGTCACAGTACCCACTATCGATCAATCTCGGGCCGCTCAAAGCCCGCCAAGACTAGCACTTGTATTGGCTGGCGGGGGAGCAAGAGGGCTAGCTCATATCGGTGTGCTCAAAGTTCTAGAGCGCGAGAAAATCCACGTTGATTTTATCTCAGGCACTAGTGTTGGAGCGCTGATTGGCAGCCTATCGGCTGCTCGGCTCAGCGCCCATGAAATAGAAACGATTGCTCTAGACGGCAAACTCGGCAAGGCCTTCTTTCCTCGCCCAGCAGTCATTCAGGAGATCATTTATCTGCCCAGCTATGTCTTCATGCGCTTTCTGCAACTCAAGCCTTCACTGGGTTTGTATAGCGGCAAGTCAATTGCAAAATTTGTCGAAAAAAATATACCGGTCAAGTACAAAAACATCGAACAGCTGCCCACACCATTTGTAGCAGTCTCAGTTGACTTGAGTACAGGCGGTAAATTTGTGCACTCCAAAGGCAATATCGCTAAGGCCGTGCAAGCAAGCTGTTCTGTTCCATTCTTATACAGGCCAGTCAAACTGGGCAACAGATACATGGTGGATGGTGGCATCAGCTCCAACTTGCCAACCGCTCCAGCCGAAGCAACAGGAGCGATAGTGTTAGCGGTCAGACTGCACGGTTACACCGAGAAAGAAAACAGAAACTCATTTGACACCACCCTTGAATTCGCTGACCGAGTGACAAGTATCTTGATGGCCTCAGTTGAAGAGAAATCACTTATGAATGCAGATGTGATTATCGAACCTAAAGTAGAACAATTTGATTTGGGTGCATTTAAACGAGAAGAAATGCTAGAAGCCATCGCCGCCGGCGAAACTGCTGCCAACGCAGCACTCCCCGAGATCAGACGTGTACTAAATAGCAAAATGAGCGCGAATCCCCGCTTAGAGCACCAGGATTAAATATTTACTGCAATTCTGGGATTCTATGGCATACTAGTGACTTCTTGACATCAGCTCATCCCCCGGAGCATTACTATGGTAGATAAACTCGAAACCGCTGCTAAACCAGCGGACGGTGCAGGCTTAGAAAAGGGAGACAAAGGGGACAAAAATCCTTCCCTAAACTTAGTAGACCTCAAGTCAGATCAGCCAACAAAAGCGCCAGATACGACTGCGGGCAAAGCCCAAGCCGATAGCGCAATGAAAGGATTCCCCGCTGTAGAGATGTTCGATCCTCAGCAGGGCCAAGACTCGCCCAAGAAGGCTGCGAACCGCAGTTCACTTGCCGAAAAAGACACACCGAGACAGGAAGGTACTAGCGCTTGGGCACAGCTAGAAGGATTCACACTAGCTACCGACAAACCTGACTCGCCAAAGAAAGCTGAAAATAGAGCCTCATTCGATGTTAAAGAGAAGCCACAGCAAGAAGGCACTGGCAATTGGGCAGCTCTAGAAAATTTCACTCTTGCTACCGGCAAACCTGACTCGCCAAAAAAAGCTGAAAATAGAGCCTCATTCAACGAGAAAGAGAAGCCTAGACATGAAGGCACTGGCAATTGGTGAGAATTCAACCAGCCTTCCTGAAGGTCAAGTTATAGCGACAGGGCCCAGTCAGTTCGTGCAGACCATCTTTCAAAGGTAGAATGCCATGGTAGTTCAGCCGCGATGAACCGCCCCAGACAGCGACATCCCCATGGGTGAGCTGAACTTTTCTGGTCGGGCTAGTGCGCTCCAGACCACCAAAAAGAAAGACTGCGGGCAAACCCAGTGATACCGAAACAATTGGCTGTAAAAAGTCAATTTCGTTTTTGTCCTGATGCAGGGTCAGCCTTGAGCCAACTTCATAGCGATTAATCAAGCAAGCGTCTGGCACAAAGTCTTCAAAGCCTCCAACCTGGGCGGCGCGCTTCGCTAATTCCAGAAAAGAGAGGGGCATGCGCGGCCAGGGGCTGCCGGTTTTGGGGTCAACGGCCTGATAGCGGTAGCCGGCCTGGTCGGTCACCCAACCCAGGGCGCCGCAATTACTCATAGCCACAGACATCTCAAAACCGCCAGGAGTAACCATGTGGCGCAATGGTGAAATCTCCAACAGCGCGGCCAAATCTCGCAGCAGAGCCGCAGCGTTGGCTTTGGCCCGCTCCTCCTGCTGGCAAAACTTGCGCAACAAAATAGCCCCCGGACCCAGGGGCTCTTGGAAGGCAAAATTCTCAGTCGCCGCAAATAAATCCAATTTCAAATCCCCGCTATGGCATTTTAGATGGCATGGGCGGCGATAAGTAATCCTCCGAACGTCCATTAATAAGGAAATTAAAGGCGCCGCAGACTCTCACGAGAATTTCACGTCTTTGCCAGTAATTTATCAATGTTACCGAGCGCCACTTACTACTTTTCAACCAGCGCGCCATATTTGCCTCTGTGGAGGGCCTTTTAATGTCAATGCTTTCACTTACTAAAGGTAGCCGCCGCGCTCTTCTTACTATGTGTGCCTGCTTTATGTCATCAGGCGCAGCCCTGGCCCAAGTCGCCGACTTCGACATGAGCACCGTTGCCCCAGCCCAGGGTGACAATAGCGGCACACCGCACCCACAGTCTGCCTTTCAACCCAACTATGTGCCAAGCCCTTCCCAATTTACAAGCAACCAGCGTCTTGATTCCCTGGCTTATGCAAGTAGAACAATTCTGAGCCAGCGCAGTCAGAGACTTCCCAAAACCACTCTCGATAGCTTTGTCTACCAAGCTGGCGGCATGGCCGAACAAATCTACGGTGACGAAGGTTCAATGGGCCTACCACCTATAAATGGCTTGGGCGGCAGCAATGTCATCAACGCTGGTATTCACAGCGGCCAACTGACCACCAATCACCGCAGCGACCTGCCTAGCGTGATGTTGACCTACTACTAAGTCTCTGGGACAAGAGAAAACAAATTCGCCCGACTCGGAATGCTCAAGCCGAAGCGGGCGAATTTTTTTATTGGCTTACGAAGGCATCAGCTAACGAAACTGACCACAATTAACCAAAGAACTTCTTCCACCAGGGAGCCGGCTTCTCTGTCGGAGACTTAGAAGAAGAGGAAGAATCAGGCGAACCAGAAGAATCAGAAGGACCAGTAGGTCTGGCAGCTGGCGAGCCGAAGAAACCTTTTGGCGGACAAAACTGCTCAGGCACTTTTACAGCGTTACCTTGCTCATCAATGCAATGATAATCGCCATCCATCCACATTTCGCAAGGCACTCTGAGAGCCGGTTGCAACCACTTCGTTTCTTGGAACGAAACATTCTCAAACACTACAGCCTTTATACCGGCTCTCAACGGCTCTGCCAATTTTGAGATGTGTAGAGGTTTCTCAGGAATTCCCTGGCGCTTATAAGGTGGTGCACCTTCAAAATAGTTATCATCTTGGGCGTCGTCATCAGGGCCTTTAGCCTCTCCACCATCTGGGTTCAATGTAACAGCGCTTGGTGCTAACTCATCAGACCACTCCAGATCGCTGCGATAAGAATAGAGGCCAATACTTTCGGGCAAGACCATATAGTATTGAGCGACTTTCACAGTCAGCCCTTCTTGCTTAGCTACGGCTTCAACGAAATCATCACTAAGTTCTAGATCATTGTTGCGGCAAACAAGCGGCAGAGCACCTTCCTCTTGTGTTTCCATCACAGCAATAAAGCCGTCTTTGTCCACAGCAAACCAGGTGGTGTCCATGCTATGGGCCGCAGGATAGTCAGTTTCCATCAATGCCTCCACAAAAAGTTAAATCGAGATCTTGAAGAGCAGCCGTAAGGCCAGCAAAATTAAGAGCGACAAGCTTACGACGTGCTGCCGTGTAAGAGCACCAGGCAACAGTTTGATCAACCGCCACAGAGCAAAAGCGCTCACTCTTACGACAAGTAGCAAGGCAAGTCATTGACTGAAAATTAGCTCCCCCGGCCACTGTAGCAATCTCTTGGGGGCTTGGAGTATCAGCGTGACGCATGGGCAAATAGACAATGCGCTCATTGCCGATGCCACTCTCTCGTATGCGCAATGCCGCTTGCCTAGCCGCTTCCAACCAGGAACGAGCCACTAAAAGATTAACTCCACTTTTAATTCCCACTGACTGAAGTTGATGCACTTGCTCAATGACCCGCGAAACTTCTACTTGATCATCAGGAAAATGCACTGAAACATGCACCTTATCAGGTTTGGCTTTAACCAGTTCTAGGAGGTTTTGCTCAAGCAATAGACCATTAGTAGTGAGTGAACGAAAGAGCTTACCCTGTAGTTTGGTCAAAATGCTGAATATATCAGGATGCTGCAAGGGCTCGCCGCCACCGAATGAAACGGCCTTGAGGCCATTGGCTGCACAATCTTGCACAAAACCCACTAGCTCAGATTCAAGCCAAAATCTATTGCCTTTGGCGTTGCTGCCGTTATAGCAAAAGCTACAGCCCTTGAAACAATAATCGGTCAGCTCGATGGAAATACGCTCCAATAGCTAGTCTCCAGAAATCTTTTCTTGAGCCTGATCGCGCCACTCAAGTAGCTGTGCAGCAATGCTAACGGCAATTTCCTGGGGATCATTATTGCCAATCGGCAGGCCAATCGGGCAGAGGAAGGCACTACTATACTTTTCGTCCAAACCGGCAGCTTTGATATCTTGCTTCAGCCGTTCAGCCTTTGCCCGACTGCCAATTACACCCAAATATGGAAAAGCAGCTAGACCAGCCTGATAACCTCTAAAAATCTCCATCAGCACAGGAGAATCAGTGCTATGACCCTTCGAGAGCAGCAGTACAAACGAGTCACGACTAACTTTTTCTATGCCGTCTGTATAGTCTTTGACTAAGAGCTTCTTCAGCTTGCCACTGCCCGGCAAGCTATCGAGCCAATCAGGGCGAGTATCGATACAGGTGATCTGGCAATCCAACCTCTGCAAAATTTCCACTAGAGCCGAAGCACAGTGTCCGGCGCCAAATATAGCGATGTTCCACGTGCCCAAATTATGCACTTCGAAGAACATCTTCACCGAGCCGCCGCAGGTCATGCCAATATCTTTTTCTAAATTCCAGCTGACAAAGCGAGTTCTCGGCGCATTGTGATCGCCCTCGCTTAACTCGCTCAACAGTTTTGACGCTTCTTCGATAGCACGATTTTCAACTTTACCGCCGCCAACTGTACCGAAATTGCGACCCGCCCTAGTCACTATCATACGAGCGCCGACTTCTTGCGGCACACTACCAATGGTATCAACTACCACAGCGACCACAAAGGGCTCGCCGCAGCCCATGAGCTCAGCCACACGGTGATAGAAAGTTACTAGAGACAAGTCTCAGCCCCAGATTTTTGATCAGACTTTGCTTGAGTCTTAGAACCATGCTTACCATTGCCGCCACTATTGTTGCCGTTAGCGCTGGCCAAGTAACCTTTTGCAAATGATGGTGCTTTGGCCAAGACAGGCGAATCAGCGCCGAACCATGGCTTAAATGGAAGCTTTTGCCCCTCTAGCTTGTACTGTGTCAGTCGAGCAAGTATCTCTTCATTAGTGGCTGGGGTGGTCAAGGTCGGTATCTGATCACCACTAACATATGAAAGAGCATTCTTAACTGCCATAAAGACCGAATTAGCTAACAACAGCGGCGGCTCGCCCACAGCCTTTGAGCCTCGCACATTGACAGTGCAATCATTATCGATGGTATCAACGTTGAATATCGGCGGAGTATCGTAGATATTTGGAATCTTGTAGGTGGTGGGAGAATAAGAGAGCAGCGCACCATTCGATGAATAACGCAGATCCTCGTTGGTGAGCCAACCCATGCCCTGAATGAAAGCACCGGTAATCTGGCCGCGATTGAGGCCAGGGTTTATCGACTTACCAATGTCCATCAAGATATCGACACGCTCGACCTTCAAATCGCCGGTAAAGCGATCGATGAGAACTTCAGCACATGAGCAGCCATTGGTGTAATAAAGGAATGGCGAACCCTGACCGACATTCCAATCGAAACCAATGCCCGGTGTTATGTAATGCCCGCGCTCACCGAGACTAACTCTTGAGCGATAGGCAAGATTCACCAATTGGGGGAAAGTGATTTTGAGCTGGGGACGGCGCTCGTCAAAGACATAACCATCTTTATAAACAATTAGATGGCCATAAGCACCTATGCCAATTTCGCGCGAAGCAAAATGCTGGGCGGCCACTTCGTTTAGACGCTCTTTCAATTTGCGACAGGCAATCACTGCAGCCGAGCCATTCAAATCTGTAGCTGAAGAAGCAGCAGTGGCAGAGGTATTGTTGTTCTTCTCAGTCGAAGTAACCATAACAATGACATGTTCAGGAGCAATAGAAAACTCGTCAGCCACTAACATTTTGATATTAGTATTGACTCCCTGACCCATCTCGGTGGCACCGGTCGAAACTTGAATTGTGCCATCCAAATAGATGTTGACCAGAGCATTGGCCTGATTGAGAAACTGATTAGTGAAGGAGATGCCGAACTTTACAGCAGTAAACGACAAGCCTTTGAGGTGGGTCTTCGACTTAGCGTTGAACTCCTTCACCGCTGCCAGCCTCTCTTTGTACTGGCATGACTGATGCAACTCGTCAAAAATCTGCGGCAAAGTATTGTTAGTGATTAGCTGACCATAAGGCGTAACATTGCGTTCGTCTATGCCATAACAATTTTTGCGGCGCACTTCGTAGGCGTCCATCTTTAAATATGCTGCAATTTCTTCGATGATATTTTCAATGGTGATCACCCCCTGGGGGCCACCAAAGCCACGGAAGGCAGTATTAGGAGGGAAATTAGTCTTGGCAATCTTTCCGACAGCTTTGACCACAGGCAGAAAATAAGCATTATCAATGTGAGTAAGCGATCGACCAAGCACAGCGGTGGAGAGATCGTTGTAAGCACCGCCATCAGCGTACAAATTAGCTTCTAAGGCGGTAATCATGCCATCAGAAGTGAAAGCGACTTTATAGTCGTTCTGGTAGGGGTGACGTTTGCCCGTGTACTTCATGTCATCGTCTTTAGTGTAAATCATACGGGCAGGACGCTTGGTTTTGTGCGCCACCAAAGAAGCCATCACAGCCGGGTGAGTAGCCTGGCATTCTTTACCACCAAAGCCACCGCCCATGCGCTTAATTAGACAGACCACTTGATTGAGCTGCAAGCCTAGAAGGTGGGCAACGGTATGCTGAATTTCCGAAGGGCTTTGGGTCGATGAATGGACAGTGAGTTGATCGTACTCACCGGGATGAACCAGGCAAGCCTGAGATTCAAGATAAAAGTGATCGGCACCACCAATGACAAAGCGCCCTTCAATTATGTGTTCAGCACTGGCAAAAGCTGCGGCCAGATCGCCTCGCTCAATTTTGTAGGTCTTGTCTAAATATTGATTGTTAGCAATGGCAGCATCAACGGTGAGCACTGGCACAAGCTCTTCCATATCGAGCTTAATAGCCTTTTTAGCAGCTTTGATTGCAGCCAGTGACTGGGCAGCAATGACAACAATTGGTTGACCAATAAATTCAGAGACATCTTCAACCAGCAAAATTTCGTCTTGGGTAATTGGTCCAAAAACATTGTGATGGAGATCTTTATATGTAAAGAGAGCGACAACACCAGGCACTTTTAGCGCTTCGCTCAAATCAAGCGAACGAATGCGACCGTGGGCATAAGGCGAGCCAAAATAGTCAACCAACACTTCGTTGCGCGACAGAGGAATGTCATCGATATAAACCGATTCACCGCTAACGTGACCAGGAGCGGAATCATGAGGTATGTTCTTGCCTACTATCGACATACAAGTGACCTCTCTTGATCTTCCGCACCGCTCTCATAAAAGAACTTGGTCATAATATTTTCAGCCAGGGCCAGACGATAATCTCGCGAGGCTCTCACATCGGTAATTGGTGCAATTACTTCGCGAGCTACCTTGCCTGCAGCCTCATAAGTAGCTAGTTCATGGGGCTTCCCTAGCAAAGCTTTCTCTACTTCAGGAACGCTCTTCACCACTGGCCCGACGCCGCCAAATATTACCCGGGCAGCGGCTATTTTATTGTCTTTGACAGTAATTCGAATCGCAGCAGTAAACGCTGAGATATCCAAATGCTGACGCCGCGACACTTTGTAGAGACGCAAAATCTCCTCAGCCTTAGGCAAAGGCAAGAAGATACGAGTGATTAGCTCGTCTTTTTTCAAGGAAAGGGTTTTGTAACCGGTATAAAAATCAGCCATGGCAATACGTCTTACGCCATCCAAGCCAGTCACTTCCACTTCAGCATCCATGACAAATAGAAATGGTGGGCTATCGGCAATCGGTGACCCGTTCGCAATATTTCCGGCTAAAGTACCCGCATGTCGTATTTGTGGCGAACCATAGACCCAGAGAATATCGTAGAACTCTGGCACCAAATCTTTAATTGCTCGCTCCAACTGGCGCAAGGTCACCCGAGCACCGATGCTCATCACTCTACCTTCAGGTGTTTCGACCAGGCTCAAATCATCTAAGCCAGGAAGAGCTGAAGTACTCATGATCGCCTTGGGCGCTAGACCACGCTTGTTCATGTTGACCGAGACATCGGTGCCACCAGAAACAATAACCACTTTTTCGTTATCGGCTAAAAAGCGATTGGCACTGGCCAAACTAATAGGGTTAAAAGCCTTGCAACCATCGACTTCTAGCAACAATTCCTGACTAGCATGGGCCTTCAAATTAGCGATGACTTCAGCCTCGTTGTAGAGACTGGCAAAAGGCTTGAAGCGCTCGATATCTATGGCCATTCCAGCATTGATAATGGCTTCGTAGCCAGTGCAACGACAGAGATTACCAGTCAATGAGTCTTTTACAAGCTCTTCTGTAAGCTTCTGGCCAGAGGCGAATTTCTCACGGCCAAGTTTCTGGCAGTCTGACGCTCCACTACTAGAAGGGCATTTAAGATCATTAGCTAAGCCGCACATGGCGATGACAAAACCAGGGGTGCAATAACCGCACTGGGCGCCATTATGATCAACCATAGACTGCTGCACCGGGTTGAGCTGACCTTCTATCTTCAGGCCTTCCACTGTAATTAAGTGGCTGCAATCGAGCTGATAGAGATATTGAATACAGGAGTTAACTGGCACATAGTCGAGTTTTTCACCGCTGCCATCGAGCCGGCCTATCATCACCGAACAAGCACCGCAATCGCCCTCAGCGCAAACAACTTTAGTGCCGCACTTACCGAGATCGAGCCTGAGATAATCACTGGCCGGCTGAAAAGCCTGGGCAGCAGTAATGCGCTGCTCCTGACCGTTGATATACAAAAGAATGTAGTCTCGCATCAACGCTCCATTAGAAAGCAGGAGTAAATTTTAATGAAGAGATATGATAACGCAAAGCAACGATTTAGTGCGGTGAAATTAGCTTGGCAATGGTAAAGGCTGCAAGGGCGGCCAGAGTGCCAACCACAGCGGTTTGGAAGGCGCTGCGAAAAGGTTTAGAACCGGTGAAGCGCCCCTTGACATAACCAAAAACAAAAAGGGCCAGAACCGTTACCAGGGCCGAAATCATCAAGGCAAAGTGGGAGTCGCTGTAGATCATGTACGGCAAAAGCGGAACTATGCCGCCGACAATATACGAGCCAGCAATTACCAGGGCACTAATCAAACCGCGATTAGGATCAGGCTTGTCGAGAGCTAGCTCATACTTCATCATGAAATCAATCCAGTGTTCGTGGTTGCGTTCTAAACCAGCCACAACCGGCTGAATCTCTTCATCTTTAAGGCCATAAGCGCGAAAAATCTCGAATATTTCGCGACTTTCCTCTTCTGGCATCTCCTTAACTTCGCACCACTCGCGGTGGCGTTCTTTATCGTAGTGCTCCGCCTCACCCCGGGCAGCTAAATATCCACCCAAGCCCATAGCAATGGAACCGGCTGCCACTTCAGCAACTCCGGCTGTAACCACCAAGCCACTGTTGGCAATTGCCCCTGACAGACCAGCAGCCAAAGCAAAGGGCACAGTCAAACCATCAGACATGCCGATGACAATGTCGCGAATAACTTCACCGGCCGTAAAGTGGGTTTCACTATGCTTTGACTTTGGTGACACGGGAGGGACCCTCTAAAATTTTGCCGTCAATTCCAGCAGCGATGCCACGCAACATACCATTGAAGACAAATTCGTGCAAAGGTGTGACAGCCCACCAGTAGAGTAGACCAAGCAAACCTTGTGGTTGAAATCGGGCATTCTGCTGCACAACAGTAACGCCATCACCATTGTTAGTAATAGTGAACTGCAAAAATGCTTTGCCTGGCAATTTCATCTCAGCAACCAGCAACAGACTATGCTCATTCTCTACATCTACCACCCGCCAAAAATCGAGAGCATCTCCAGGCAAGAGCTCTAAGTCATTGCGGCGGCCGCGATTGAGCCCCACTCCACCAATGATGCGGTCCATATAGCCGCGCAATTTCCACAGCCAATTACCGTAATACCAGCCGGTTTTGCCACCCAAGCGCACCAGGCGGTACCAGACCTGCGCTGGTGTATCGCTCACTTTAATGACACGATTATCTTCGTAAACAGTTCCCCCGGCCCAATCAGGATCGCCAGGGCTAGGCCATTCGGCTGGCACAATTGGCATTTCACCAGCATCGGTCCAGCGACTTTCGACGCGGTGCTGGTCGATACACTCTAAAGCAATGCGAATGGCGGTGCGGCAATCGAGCAAAGGCTGGGGAATTAAAGCCAAAATATCGTTGTTCTTACAGACCACGGGGTTGCGCAGCCCCTCTGCCAGGGGTCTGGCAATATAGTTGGGAACCGGGGTGACAAAGTGTATCCAATAGGAACTAATGGTTGGAGTAAAAACCGGTACGGGAAAAATCCAGCGCTTGCCCAGACCCGCCTCAACCGAGTAAACCTGCATCAAATCTTTGTAGGTAAGCACTTCCGGCCCACCGATATCAAAGGAGCGGCCAGTGGTGGCCTCAACCTTAAGACATTCAATCAGGTAATAGAGCACATTGCGCACAGCAATCGGCTGAGAAGGAGTGGAAACCCAACGCGGAGTAATCATTACAGGCAGACGCTCAACCAGATAGCGCAAAATTTCAAACGATGTGCTGCCAGAGCCCAAAATCATTCCCGCGCGTAAAACAGTCACGGGCACAGGACCGGCCTGGAGAATGGCCGCCACTTCAGCGCGGGAGCGCAGGTGCTTGCTCAAATCAGGAGAGTCTTCTCCCAGCCCACCCAGATAGATTATGCGTTTGAGACCGGTAATGTCGGCAGCCTCAACCATATTATCGGCGGCGAGGCGGTCGGCAGAAGCAAAGTCTTTGTTCTCTAAATTCATAGAGTGAACAAAATAATAGGCAGCAAAGGCACCGGTCAGCGCAATCTTGAGCGACTCTTTATCAAAGACATCGACCTTTACTAGCTCTACATCTTCATGCTTGGCCCAGGGGCGACTGCTCAGCTTAACCAGTGAACGGCCACAAGCGCGCACCCGATAGCCGGCCTCAAGCAGGCGCGGCACGAGGCGAGCGCCAACATAGCCGGTTGCACCGGTAACCACAACCAATTGTTTTTCTGCCAAGACTAATTTCCAACGGTACTATGGGTGCACTTCTACAGCTGCAGTATAGCCAGCTAAAGAAGGGTTTACCCAATTTCGAAGAGAAAGACGCTACGACTATGAGCGCCGTAAGCGCATTAAGCGACGTCTTTAGGGGAATAGCAGCAATCTAAGGGCTAAAGCAATACAGTGGGCAAGCGCATTAATTCATGGCCATCCTAAAAACGACTCTTACCCTGAGCGGCCTATTAGCCATAATTTTTGCCTGCGTCGCCCCAATGACGGCAGGGCAATCACGCCCAGCAACCAGATTAGAAACAAAACCAGAGATAACACTGGAAGACCAGGATTTATCCAAGAAGATTATTGTGGTTCCCGATGAGCCGCCAGCTGATTGGGTCAGCGATAGACTTATGACTCTAGCTACTTGCTACAAAAATATGGGTGCACCAGAAAAGGCGAAGAAAGCCTTGCGACTGGCCATTAAAAACGACAAAACTGGCAAAGTAAAAAAGCAAGCACAAATTCTGCTCGACTCAGAACTACCGAAATACCCGGTGCCGCAAGAAGCAGTTTTTCTCAGCAACAAAGCCTACGACCACTATTGCCGCAAGCAATATGCCTCAGCCATTAAAACAGCAAAAGAATGTGCGGCGAAGTATCCCAAGTACGAATCACCGCTTGATACATTGAGCGTCATTTATTTAGAGCAGAAGAAGCCACAACTAGCGCGAGAGACTTCCAAAAAAGCACTGGCCATCAATGACAAATGTTCAAACGCCTGGCTCAGTTTAGGCAACAGCTATTTGCTAGAAGGCGACTACAAAAGCGCTAGAGCTGCTGCCGAAAAATCGCTGCAATGCTATCCCGACAATATCAATACAAAAGCGATGATCAATTTCATGAATACCAAACACAGGTAGAGCAGACTATGTACCCTCCAAGCTGGGAAAAGGATAATTGCCAACCGCAGACTGCCCTGCAAAGCTGCTGCCAAATAGTTTTGTGTGTAGAGGTGCTTTGGTGGCTATACGCATTCCTAACTAGAAACAATCTTGATATCACCACCTTCATGTTTCTCATGATTAGCCCAGTAATTACACTGATAGCCTTGATCAGCATGCAGAAAAGTATCTGGCGAACCGTAGGTATAGCTGCAGTTATCTCGTTCTTAGTGGCAAGCGGTATATTTCTGGTTGTTCTTGCATTGATGATGTCATCTCACCCAGCTCTAATCTAAATAAATTAAATAGCACTGAGCATAAACCATAAGGCTTTGCCGATTAGAGCGACAATGACATCATCAATGCAAAAGCTATGATCAATTTCATGAATGCCAAACACAGGTAGAGCCAATTAGATATCGACATCGCCAGCACGTGGTGATGGTCGCGAAGCAGACGCAGTGAGCTATTTTGAAGGCTGAAGTTTCTGCAATTGTTCCTGGAAAACGCTGTCATCGATTTTCAAGAGACGAGCATTAGCAATGCGCTCTTTCAAAATATCGCGTAACAACAAATTATCAGTATTACTGCCAGCTTTCATTTGGTAGGCGGCATCGTATAGTTTCGCCAGTTCAATCTGGGCAAAAGCTGGCACCATTAACCTGTCAGCTTCTTGAGCCATTTGTAGACGCAGCTTGAGAATTTGCGGCAAATCCCTCTCAGAGGCGTCCGGCTTTGCTTCCATCTTCTTGATGCGGATCGCCAATGCTTTTATCGACGGCTTGGTCATAGCCACTTCTGCCCAGCTAGCCGCCGAATTTTTTACCGGCAGACTAGGTGCAACCATCCCCCCTGTGTGACTTGGTACCATCATTGGCTTGCCACCAGTGATGGTCGGCTCACCCCGGAGGATAGGGGGAGCAGCAGGCGCCGGCGCTGCAACTTTGCCCTTAGTTGCAGGCAAATCTCTGTTCTGTGCCGCCAACGGCAATCCAACGAGAAAGAAAGCAACTGTTCCCGCGGCCACACTTTTAACTCGTCTCCAGATATCGCGAATACGGCGCAGACCCACCGGGCAATCATCGGTAATGATCGTGCCATCAAAGCGTCGATAAAGTTGCATGCAGGGCAAAGTGCCTGATGCTGCGCCTTGCTGAAGCAGCAGAGCGGCCTCAGCGGTGGTCAATTTAGAGATGTCATAAACATTTTTGCTGCATTGTCCACAAAAGCGCACGGCCTCACTAGCGGTCTCATCCATGCTCTTCCAAGGCACCAAGCAGGGGCTCGCTATTTGCAAATCGTTCAGCATACGCTTTGTACAATCAGAATCAGTCATAGCCAATCTCCACTGCTAGCATCTATCGATCTTAAACCGGCAAGTACGATCGCTCTACAGGATTTACCCTGTACCGGCATTTCCCAACGAACATAGATTGTAGAACTATCGAAGAAATTCAATTTGACTAAAACCAGAACATCTTTACTTATACTAGAAAGCAAATCTCGTGCTATTAGGTCAACAACATGCGGCGCATCCTTGGAATACTTGTAATTCTAATGCTCATATTGGTCTGCACACCTTTTCTTATCTCCGCTACCTTTCAATTCCTGATACCGGAACCACCACCCCGCGCTTATCGAAACAATCAACACGAGAAGTTACATGACGGACGCACTGTTGATCTCATTTTTAAGGGTCACGATGCTACAGACGGCTCGTTTCTAGTGCAAACAAGCAAGGGTAGTGGACCGTTCAAAAAGACGCTCAAAAGCAGGCCTCTAGGGCTTGCAGCCGAACCAGACTTGCGCATTCTTCCAAGCGGCAGAGCGGTAATATACATAAAGAATGCCACGGGCAAAGAACCTTCGCCAATAGGGCTTGACGAGTTTTTGGAAGGAGTGGCTGAAGTACCAAATTACAAGTAAGTTGCAACTGGCGGCAAATTACCATAGTGTTAGTGATGCTAAAAAAAACAGGAGTGCATCTCTGTGAATTACCGTCACCTGACCCAGCTTGTTACAGCTGTCTCATTATTCGCTTTATTGTTGCCGCAAACCGTCTTAGCTGAAGACTTGCCTAAGCCCCAGACTCAGCCCGCCGAGCCATCTGAAACTGAAGTAAGCAAGCCAGCGCAAGAGCCCGCAAAGCAAGCAACATTTCAAGTTTCCACTGACAAAAATATGGAAAGGAAAAAGGGATCACTAGCACTTGGTCTGGGAATAAAACGCAAAGGCATCCTCTTTTTGCCAGTTCTGCACATGAAAGCACAGCAACCATCACTAAAAGAAAAAGCCACCGCTGACAGTGCCGCACCAGCGGCAGATTAAAGGCAAATATAAGGCAGTTTCAGCACGGCCTCAGTGGAAAGCACTTCGGCAAATTCTCCATTAAGGCTAGCCAGGGCACTTTGATGAATTTCTTCAGCTGGCCAATTGCGGCCATCTATTCCTTTCCGATTAAAAGTAGCCGTAGCATCACTGACTAAATAAGTATTGAATCCCAAATTGCCAGACATTCTGGTACTGGTGGAAACACAGTGGTCTGTGGTCAAGCCACAAATCACAAGCTCATCGATGCCCTGCTCACGCAAATACTTTTCAAGCTCTGTCCCAATGAAAGCACTATTAACCGTCTTGCCAAAGACTTTCTCACCAGCCAATGGCACAGCCTCAGCTTTGAAATCATTACCAGGCTGACCAGGCCGCAATGGCGACTGCGGTTCTACCGAATTATGCTGCACATGGATAACGGCTTTGCCCGCCTGGCGGAAAGCGGCCACAAGGGCGGCGATATTGGCTTCACAGCCGGAGTTATTGCGCTCACCCCAGTAGGGGTCATCAAAGCCCTGTTGCACATCTATAACTAATAGCGCTGCTGGCATGGTCGCCCTTCCTCTTGCTCTTAATGCATCCAAATATATTTTCTTGAAACAGATTATTAAAGTGAATTTCTGAGGCTTCTATTATCTCTATATTGAGCTTCTGGCCCCAAATTTCTTTTTCGTAAGTGACAACATTCAGCGCCACAGGCCGATTACGAGTTCATTAATGATGAATGAATCTTTTTCACAAGGCCTAATGCGGCTTCCGCGAAGTTTAAATCAAACATTATTGCTATTTACCTTCATGTAAAGCGGTAGCGGCCGTGATAGGGTTTCAATTGTCACTGAGTATGGAACACGGACGTCAACATGGGCATCATCAACACGCGCAAGCTGGGTAACCAGGGTCTCACTACATCTGCCATCGGTCTTGGCTGCATGGGCATGAGCTTTGCTTACGGCTCAGCCGATGAAAGCGAAGCAATCAAAGTAATTCACAGAGCACTAGAGCTCGGCGTGAATTTCCTCGACACTGCCGAACGCTACGGCCCATATAAAAACGAAGAGTTAATCGGTCGTGCCATCAAAGGCAAACGCGATCAAGCTGTAATTGCCACCAAGTTCGGTTTCAAATACGACGAGGCTGGCAATTCAATTGGCCTAGACAGCCATCCTAAGACAGTTAAGGCTGTGGCCGAAGCTTCTATGAAAAGACTAGGAATCGATGTTATCGATCTCTACTATCAACATCGCGTTGATCCAAATGTTCCTATTGAAGAAACAGTTGGCGCCATGGCTGAACTGGTCAAAGAAGGCAAAGTTCGCTACCTCGGACTATCTGAAGCTGGCGAACAGACCATTCGCAGAGCCCACAAAGTACATCCTATTTCCGCTCTACAATCAGAGTATTCAATCTGGGAACGCAACCTAGAACCAGTAATTATGCCGGTTCTACGCGAACTAAAGATTGGTCTTGTAGCCTACTGCCCAATCGGCCGCGGAATTCTTACTGGTGAGATCAAGAGCTTCGACGATCTACCTGAAGGCGACTATCGCCGCCATGACCCTCGCTATCAAGGCGAAAACTTCAAACGCAATTTGCTTCTAGTTGACGAAGTCAATGAAGTGGCTGATCGCTACGGCGCTACTCCTGCTCAAGTTGCTATCGCCTGGTTGCTTCACCAAGGCATTGATATTGTGCCGATACCTGGCACCAAGCACGTTCGTTACTTAGAAGAAAATACTGTATCGTTCCGTTTAGATCTTGAAGACGAAGATCTAGCTGCCCTCAGCGGACTGGCCACCAAGACCGCTGGAGAACGTTATGAGCAGCCACTTCTAGCTCAAATCGATCGATAGAAAAAACTAGTAATTCGAGACAAAATCTCGTTTACAATTGTCGAAAATCAACAAAAGGGAAGGTTCGCCTTCCCTTTTTTCTTAAGCGATGTTGCGCTCAGATGTGGAGACTCTAATTGACAAGTGGTTACAAACACGGCCAAATTAACCTCTCCTTAGCAATTGTGAGGCAATATAGGGTCTGTTGCTAGCATCCGCTAACAGGAGTAATTGAACAAATGGAAAAGCAAGACATTCCCAAAGAAACGAAATCTACTGAAGAGAGAAAAAGCACTCGCGGTTTCGCCATTCCAGCAGATTCATTCAATCCTAACGACCGCAGCCTGGCAGAAGGCGCTGACTAAATAATTAGGACCATTTGACACGTCCCTCTGATAAATCTATTTGCGGCCTGGGTACAAAAGGCGAAGCATAGAATTAGACCCGAGGGGAATGCCAGTGTTAAATCGTCGCACTCTTGTATCTTCTTATATTGCCACAGCATCTTTGACGCTTACACTCGCCGCAGCAAATCTGGTAGTTTCCAGCTTTCAATGCCTTGTTGCGTCGCCGGCGCTAGCTCAGGAGCCTGGTCAGGCACTTGCGGGCCAGAGCATGGCTGGTAAGGCGAAAAAAGCAGACAACATCAATGCTCGCATCAAGCGACAACACAAGAAAATCAACGCTGCCCTGAAGAACGGGCAGCTCAACGAACAGCAGGCGAATCGTCTGCAGATGGACGTAGCTAATATCGAGAACCGGGTGAAGAACGAACGCCAGCAAAATGGTGGCGAACTCAACCCCCAGCAACATACAACCATCGAAAATTTACTCAATCAGAGTAGCAATCAAATCAACACAGCCATGGGCGTTGGCACAGCCGTATCGGCCGGAGCGAATCCGTTGGGGCCAAACTGGCAACCAGGACCAGACGGCGCCCAAGACCCGGATGCTCTGAAGAAGAAATTGAAAGCCCAAGAAAAGCGCGCCTTGCGGCAAGAGAAGCAGGCCAACATGCAGGCCATCGAACAACAACAGCTACAGTATGAAAAAGAGATGGTCAACTCGCTCAGTACTCAAAAGAAAAAAATTCAACAAGAGAAAGAACAGCTCGAGAATGTCCGCAACAATTCTGGAGCGAACTAGCATTAGGGATGTTTGAAGGCTTAATACAAAACACCGCCACAAAATTTTTGCGCTCAACAACAGAATAAAAGGCAGATATGGAAGATCTCATCAGCGAACTATCCAAATCATCCTTGTTTACTGTTGCCGATAAAACCATCGCAGCGGCTCTCGAAAGCGAAGAACAAACCCGGCAAGCCATTGAGCTACTAGGCACCATTGTCGACAGCAAATACAAAATATTGAAGCTCCTTGGCGCTGGCGGGATGGGCAGTGTTTACCTCGCTAAACACCTAATGCTCGACAAAGAGGTTGCCTTAAAGACCTTCAAATCAACGAACTTGACTCAAGAAGAAAAACTGCGCTTTCAACGGGAAGCTCAGGCTATCGCCAAACTAAGCAATGCCAACGTGATTGAGGTTTTCGACTTTGGCTATGTCAACGGAGAAGTGCCGTATTACACGATGGAGCGGCTAGTTGGCCAATCACTGAGAGAGAAGCTAGACGATTGTCGCTTCTTATCCGTAGAAGAAGCAGTATCAATATTTATTCAGGTCTGTCAAGGTCTCCTGGCTGCGCACAAGAAAAGAATTATTCACCGCGATCTAAAGCCTGACAACATCTTCTTGCAATCGAAGCCCAATCTGGCAAATACTGAAACCGTTAAAATCGTTGATTTTGGTATAGCGTCGCTAGCACTGCCAGCAATAGAAACACAAAAACTAACGACACTAGGAGCCGTTTTCGGCAGCCCTCTCTACATGAGCCCAGAGCAGTCTATGGGTCAACCAGTAACGGAAAGCAGCGACATTTATTCATGCGGCTGTACCTTGTTTCAGGCGTTGACAGGAAAGCCGCCCTATTTAGGCAACAACGCTCTTACCACTTTACTCCTGCATCAAAGCGCACCAATTCCAAGCCTTAGGGCAGCCATGAACGGTAGGACCTGTCCAAAAGCACTGGAAAAATTGCTAGAAAAGATGTTGGCTAAGTCAACAGACGATAGATATGCAAGCGTAGAAGAAGTTCTTCAGCTGCTGCTGCGCCTCGATGAGACAATTCAACACAGTCATCAAAGCATAAGTGTGCGAGGCAGATTTAGCGAAAAAGCAAGTGAAGATGACGAACAGACCAAAGGAGAAGGAGAGCAAGAAGAAGAAGAAGATGATGATGATGACGATGATCTAGGCGACAACAATGAAGCGGGCACTGAACGCGCAAGCCTAAAAAACAATGAGCGAAAAGGAGTCTATTTTGTCGCAATCACAGCTGCTACCATCAGCACACTGGGAATGGCTATAGCTGTATATTTTTATATGATTGGCCACGCGGAAAAACTCTCCACACCAAAGGAAACAGCGCCTTCAATTAGCAGTTCGATCTCAAATCAATCTCAGATACGCAAAATATATCCATCCGCAGATGACCTTCCTCAAATTAACATGGATCGATTCGAGCATAAATTAAAGACTCCAACAGCAGACAACCGCTTGATAATTGAACAATTCTCAAATATTTCGAATAAAGAGTTCACACGCATAGCCAATACCAACTGGATTGAAAATTTGACGATCAGCCGTTGCGAATTTGAAAACAAAGATCTAAGCCAACTAACAAAACTGAAACTACAAAGGGTCAATCTTAATCACACCGTCTTCAATGACGAAGGCGCTAAAGCGATATCTCCCTGCCAAACCTTAATAGAAATCAAAGCTGAAAACACCCTGATAAAAGACGATGGAGTGAAGGAACTCGCTTCAATCAAAGCCCTAGAAACTTTGCGACTCACCCAGACGGCAGTAACCGCCGACGGTATCAAGTACCTATGCCAAAAGAATAAGAAATGCGCAACTATCTACCTGGCAGAATGCCCAAGAATTGGGCAAGAAGAGATGAAGAAACTGCGCCAACAGTTTCGCCACGTCAACTTTATAACAACCCAAAAAAAGTCGTCAAAAGAGGCACTGGAGTTTTAGATTTGAGAACTTACTTCGGCTGTGTTACAGTCTCGCCGCGACTAACAAATGAAATACTCTGAGAAGAACCAGTGCTGACCATTACAGCTTCAGCAATTGGCGCAGAGACAGCCTTAGCTGCCAACCAATCAACAATGAAATTAGCACCAGCACCGCCACTAATATCAGTGCGGGCAACAATAAAATCAGCAGTCGACATTGGGCCCAATTCAACTGGCGCTGAAAGATACTTCCTCACTAGCTTGCCTTCGGTCGAATAATAATCGACACTGCGTAAAATAATTGAATTCTTCATGTCAGTATTACGCACGCTAAGAGTAGCTGCCAACTCTAAGGTGCGTCGTCTATCTTCATAATAAATTGCTGAATAAATCGGCACATAAATGCTGGCTTCTTGTATTGCCTTAAAATCATCAGCCAATTTGACCACTTTCAAGTGGGGCTGCGAGACTTCTGGAGCTTCCTCAGCCGGTTTGGTCAGTCCTTCAATGTAGTCGCAACCACTGATAGCAAATACTGTGCCGGCAAGAGCAAGCAACCCCAGGGACCTGCCAAGATAATTTTGCTGGGTGAATAAGCGTCTGTACATTCGCATGAATTTCACCAAAAATGACCCAATCAGATTGCTCGATAACCCTCATATCATGACGCCTTGACTCGACGCCCGCAAGTACTTAGACCAAATAAATACATTAGGGCTATACTGGGCTGCGTATAAATATCCACAGAAGAATATCGGCAAAAGCAATAGCTGAAGAAATATTGGTAAAACAGTACAGGCAGAATAGTACTAGTGCTGGCAGAATTATACGGGCAGATTAGTACGGGTAGAAGGTTACGACTAGAAGGATTCGATAGACCAGATGGACGACCTTACCCGTGAACTATCGAAATCATCTTTCATTCCCCTGCGCGATCGGCCTTTGAAGGCAGAAGCATTCGATGATGCAACCGCGCCATCAGGCGCAGTAGAGCTGCTGGATGCGATGGTTGATGGCAAATATAGGATTCTGAGCGTCATTGGTTCAGGCGGAATGGGCAACATTTATCTGGCCAAACATCTGATGCTCGATAAAACTTTAGCGCTCAAGACCTTTAAGTCTTACAACCTCAGCCAAGAAGCAAAACTAAGGTTTCAGAGAGAAGCTCAAGCCATCGCCAAGCTCAACAACCCTAATATTGTTCAAGTCTTCGACTTTGGCTATGTCAACGAGCAACTGCCTTACTACACAATGGAAGTTCTCACCGGTCAGTCACTGGGAGAGAAGCTGAATAATTGCCAGTACTTAGAAATAGAGGAAGCCATCAGTATCTTCGTTGAAGTTTGTCGCGGTCTACTTGCAGCCCACAACAAAGGCATTGTTCATCGCGACTTAAAACCAGACAATATCTTCCTGGAATCCAAAACAATAAATGGTGCATTTTCCAATGTTAAAATAGTAGATTTTGGCATTGCCGCCCTCGCCACTCCCGACATAGAAGGCCAGAAATTAACGGCTATAGGCACTGTTTTCGGCAGCCCCCTTTACATGAGCCCTGAGCAATCCATGGGCAAAAGAGTCACCGCCAGTAGTGACATCTACTCCTGCGGTTGTGCATTATTTCAAGCACTTACCGGCAAGCCTCCGTACATGGGCCCAAATGCCTTCAGTACCTTGCTAATGCACCAAAACGATTCAATACCGAGCCTTAGAGCGGCGCTAAATGGCCGAGAATGCCCGAAAGCTCTAGAGCGACTAGTAACAAAAATGCTAGCTAAAACGCCGGAAGACCGGTATCAAAGCGCAGAAGAAGTACTAGAAAACTTACTTGGCCTGCAGCAAACTGCAAAAATAAATCAGTCTAGATCTACTAGTGAACAGATACCAAACTCACCGGTATTCAAAGCACGTTCAAGCAGCACTCAAGGCGAAACAGCAGAGCAAAATCTAGCGAACGAGCGAAAACTAAGGCTGCAACTCAGTTCAGCCTTTCTCGCCGTGCTGCTATTGCTCGCAGTGGGATACTGTATTTTCGCCTTTCGCGATAACCACAAGCCAGAGCTAGAAAAGCCGAAACCGGCGGCCACAGATGGCGTCAATGACCTTTCTGGCAAAGCGGTCGACGAGAATCAGGAAAGTCAGAAAAGTAAGAAAAGTAAGGAAAGTAAGAAAAATAGTGTAATTAGCGAAATCGACTATCCAGACATATCAATAGAGGAACTAAAACAACTACTTGCCAGACCATCAAAAAGCGATATTTTTTCCATACGATACGAGAAGGCGACAACTCCGGCACTTGAGCTAATCTCGAATACAAAATGGATCAAGGTGATCTCATTCAAAAATTGCACACTAGAAAACGAGAGCTTGTATAAGCTCTCCAAACTTGACCTGGTGTGCATCCGGCTCAATTACACAAACTTCAACGATCGCGGGGCAGCAGGTTTGTCTCAGTGCAAAACATTGACCGAAATAGATGCTTCTTGCACCTTACTTTCAGACGAAGGCATAAAGCAACTTATCAAACTAAAGAATCTAACAAGACTCTGTATTGGCGGCAGCAAAGTAAGTAAAGTTGGATTGGCCGAGTTGGCAAGATGCAAGAGTCTAAGGATTCTAAGCCTTTCAAATATGCGCCCTCTAACGAATGAACACATTGCTAGTGTCACAAAAATTGCAAGCTTGAACGAAATAAATTTGAACAAGACCGATGCATCGCCACTCCTAATTAGAACACTATGCAAAAACAACAAAAACCTCAAAAAGGTACAAATCGATGAATGCGAAAAAATAGGAGCAAATGAAGTCAAGCTACTGAGCATCGAATTTCCCGAAACGACCTTCCTCCGCGACTAAGCAACATAGCTAATTTTTCCTGCTGCTCTGCCCGTATTTTTTTCAGCTTGCCATAGAATTCAATGCAGCGGTATACAGATTGCCAAATTGGAGCAAATTATGACAACCACCAAAGAACAACGTACTCACATGTACACAACCAGAATTGATATCCCTGAGAGCCTGCGCGCCAAGACTATCGAACTATTGAACGAAACCCTGGCCGCATCACTTGATATGTGGTCCCAGACCAAACAGGCTCACTGGAACGTCAAAGGCAAAAATTTCTATCAAGTGCATTTATTGTTTGACGATATCGCCGAAGTTCTTTATCCACATATCGACGAAATCGCTGAACGCATCACAGCTCTTGGCGGAGTAGCCCACGGCACAGTCAAAGACAGCGCTAAAAATTCTATTTTGCCTGCATACCCCAACACTGAAAAAATGAACGAAGACGATCATCTGATAGCAATTGCTGATCGCCTGGCAGCATACGGCAAACATGTACGCCAAGCCGTTGCCCAAACCAGCGAATGGGAAGAGCAAGATACCAACGATCTGCTCATTGCTATTTCACGTGAAGTAGACAAGAAACTATGGTTTATTGAAGCCCATTTGCAAAAGCACGTTTAATGTTGAGCGAATCTTTTTAATCTAAGTGATTCGCTCTATTTGAAACTAAAGCACAGAAAAAAGCAGCGAAATTCCCTTCGAAATTTCGCTGCTTTTGTTTTTCTACCGATATCGGTGAAGTTTCTGATGCCATACCCGAGTTTTTACCGATATCGGTGAAGTTTCAATTTACCGAACTCTAGCCCAAAAGTGCCTGCTGGCGGCCACGCTTCTCATCAACAAAGAAAACCACGATCAGCCCCAAAACGAAGAACGTTAATGTAGACAACAATGCAAGCCGGTAGTTAGACCCACTTAGATAAGTCACTAGGCCATAAGTCATCGGACCGATTATGGCCGAAAGTTTCACCGATAGCCCCCACAGGCCAAAAAATTCAGCTGAGCGACCAGCCGGCGAGAGTCGACCTACCAGAGCCCTGCCGGCAGACGCGCTGGCCCCCATGGCGATTCCCATGATATTGGCAGCAAGCCAAAAGCCTTCTTTGTTTGTGGTAGCAAAAGCAATGAAAATCGCCAGAGACCAGAGTGCCAATGTGACAGCTATGGTGCGCACAGAGCCTACTTTGTCTTGAATAAAGCCAAAGATAAAAGCACCGACTGCCGCAGTGACATTAACGACCATGATTAAAACGATTGATTCACTGGTTTTGAACCCCATCACTTGCTCAGCATAAACTGCCGCCAATGCAACCACCGTTGTGCTTCCGCAGCTATAACAAAGCAGCGAGAGCAGAAATGTGAAAAGGTCGCGATGCTTTTTGGCATCAGCGATGGTCTCAAATACCTGTTTAAATGCCCCACTGGCAATTTCACTCAATTTATTTTTCACAGTCGATGGCTTGGCCCGCTCTTTCAGCCAAATGAAAGTTGGAGCGGCAGCACTTATAAACATAACTGCGACAAAAAGCATGGTCACTGGTACAAACTGAGCCGGGGTTTGGCCCGCCTTCTGCGCCCATGAGACATAAGCCAAGCAGGCTCCCAAAACTGCTATGCCACCGATGTAACCGAGAGTCCAGCCAAATGCGGAGATGCGACCCATTCTCTCTGGTGTAGCAATCTCAGGCAAAAAGGCCGCTATTAAATCTTCTGACGTCCCAAAGGCAAAATTGGACAGCACCAACAGGGTCATGGCCAGCGCCACATCTCCTTGATGAACCAACGAAAGACAAGCCGTGCAAATGACACAAGCGAGACTAGAGACAAAGAGGAAGCGCTTTTTAATGGCAAAAGCATCGGCGATGGCGCCCACTACCGGGGCCGACAAGACCACCAGAAGATTAGCCAGGCCAAGAGAACAGGTCAGATAAAGAGTGGCAGTAGAAAGCTCAAGGCCGCTAGCCACAGTCTTTACGAAGTAGGCATTGAAGATTGCTGTGGTGACCACTGTGGTATAGCTAGAGTTAGCGAAATCAAACATGGCCCACGACCAGATTTCAAGCGAACTAGCCGGAGACATTTTTTCAGGCTTGTCCCTAATTTCCTTACTCTTTATGTCACCATTAGTAGTCACAGTCGGTTCCTAAAATTGTCTGCGGAATATGGGCATTCTTACACAGCAGACGGAACCTAGATTGAAAAGCCCACAGTTCGTCTAGTGTAGTCGCAATTTACCAAGAGGATGCCAAGTTCTATGAAAATCAAAAGCCTTTTGCCAATCACTGCATTGCTTGCTATTTCTTTCAGCGTAGGCGATGCCCTGGCATTAAGCCCAAAATTAGAACGCATTGACACCTCAGCCCAAAGATCGTTTGAACAGACTGACTATAAAAGGGCCCAAAGTCAGTGGGACAAGCTGCGTCTTGAATTGCAAAAAAGCAGCGATGGCTTAAGCGAAGCCGAAAAACAAGAACAGCAAACCACCATTGAAAAGACTTTACGGCGCATGGGTGAATGCTCACTGCAAATGAAGAACTTTGGCTCTGCCGCAGACTTCTTTGACCAGGCCAAAGCAGCTCTCCCTGCTGGCAGCGCTGACCCAGACCTAGACAAAGACGTCACGCAGCTTTCATCGATTTATCGCTTGGTCGAACCAAGTAGCTTTGGCACCGAAGTGGCGAAGGCTTTCAAAGATGTTGGCGCTGAAAAAATATCTATTGCCAAAACCGATGATGGCCACCACATTGAAATTGTGCTAAACGAAAAAGTAGTGAAACCCATTGATCAAAAAGGGGTTTCAGAAGTAGGTTTTGATAAGACCATTTCGTTTGATTTGAGTGAAAAAAACGAAGGCGAAATCAGAATTGATCGCATTACCGGTCTCAAAGTTCATGCTCAGTTTTGGGTCAATGTCATTGCCTCTAAACTGCACAAAAACGAGGCACAAGAGCCAGTTGCAGAGGTGACAGGCGAAAAGATGGGAATTTCGCAGTCAGTCTCAAGCAAACTTCCTGATCAAATCTATCAACCGATTTTGGCCCTAATTAGCAAAGTACGCAATGTCTTTGGTGAGAGTGCCACCCAAGACATCGCCGCTGGCAGCAGCTCTGGCACTGGAAGCAGCGGAACTCAAGCGGCTAGCAGCTCTAGCATGTTCTCAAACGGTATCAATAACGGTGCCCAAACGGGCAGTGTTATTCCTGCCAGCAATACTGGCAACGGCGGAACAATTATGCCGCTAGTGAACGATCAACCAATGGAAAACAATGGCAATGACAGCGAAAAATAGACTGCCAATAGCGACCCAGCTTTTAGGCTTGTCATTGATTTGCGCAACAACCGTGAGCATCTTAACTGCCACCACAGCCATTGCGGCCCAACCAGCAGCCAAAGATGAGGGCGAAGCCTTTGTTGGCGAAAATGGCGATTTGTTCATGGAAGAAGTAACAGCTCCCAAAAGCAAACCAAAACCCAAACCTACCATTCCCATTGATTTGAGCCGAGTAGGTGTTTCAGTTGATCCCCACGGAAACATAGTACCGATCAAAGATGCAGCTGATGACCCCTGGGCCGGCAGCGGCGTAAAGCCTTTCGTCAACCAAATTGAGAGTACCTTTCAGCCGCTGCCTTTCAATGGCTTCGCTGGCCCTTCGCCCTTCGGTTACGGCGTGCCTGGCTACAACATGCCAGGCTACGCCAACCCCAACCTTAACTATCGTGCCCTGGGTTATCCCAACTATGGTTATCCCCAGTACGGCTATCCCGGATATGGCTTTGGCTATCCAGGATACGGCTACCCAGGCTATGGAAATCCCTATGGCAACCCCTACTACCGACCAGGACTTTCAATTAACTTCGGTGGCGGCCGTGGTGGCATAAACATCGGCGGCCCAAGTTATTACAACGGATATTACAACGGCTATAACAATGGGTTCAACAACGGATACTTGGGCGGTGCACCAGGCGGTTACACACCTTGGAACACTTTCAATAGCTTCGCCGGTGGTGGCAATCCATATTATGGTTACGGCAATTTAGGTTATGGCAATTTAGGTTATGGTAATTTAGGATACGGTGGCTACGGCTATCCCTATGGCGGTGCTTATAGCCCCTACGGCTATCCCGCAGTTGGAGCGCCTTTAGCTAGTTTCAAAATAGGAAAATTCCAGGGCGCGATTGGTTCGTCGGGCCCTGGAATTTATCCAAATGCAGCGAATTCAGTGTTTTTTCCCAATACCACAAATTACTCTCAGTCGAGTATGTGGCGCGCCTTCAATCTAGCTTTCTAGGCCTATCAATCAGGATTTAGATAGACTAGCAACCTAAATCAACTTAAGTGTTTGGATCTGCGCACTGGCCTCCTCTGTAGTCGGTTGTGATGTTTAATTCGACATGCGTTCAACAGAAATAGAGTGAGCTTTTCTCGCAGGGTTAAAACCCACTCGAAACGCCCTTCTAAATGGCGGAGGCGCGAAACCTCCGTTGGTCTACTGTGTCTAGTTTGATCTGCGTTCTTGCACTTCGTTTGCTCCATAAAGTGCTCGGCGCGGACGTTGAGCTTATCCCCTCGCAGGTAAGCACGATATCCATCTGTTAGCACTCTTTCCGAATAGCTCGAAAGTAGATCGGTTCTTTTCCCAGTACCTGCTGAATGATCTCTATAAGACGATCCAACAGTAATAGACAGTCTTCTGCCTCGCATTCAATACCCGCCTTTTAGCCAATTGTTGGTCAAGACAATTGTCGCCAATTTTACTTAGATCGACTGCAAGCCTCCATTTTGTTTTCGATCAATTAGTCCTCCGCCAAGAGAACTTCTTTGTTGTACTTAACGAGATATAGTATCTGATCAAAAGACATATCTTGGCAAGAGCTAAGTTATCGTATATTCCCCACGCGAAACCATGATAGAAAGCTGGTTTCATCGATTTTGTAAGGCAGCCAACACTTTCACTTGACAAGCGCTCGCTGTTGCCCCAATAATGGCAAATTCCTCCGCCACCTTACTAACTAATGCCAGCAGAAAAAGCCCTACCGTTAGACGGTATCCCTGAGGCTCCGCATCCCACGGAGTCATTCACTGCCGTCAGGGCTGACGTTCAAACCCAGTTGAGCAGCCCCAAAGACATTTCTGCCGCCACCAACTTCTTTAAGCCCCAAGGCGCCGAATCATTCCTGCCCTCGATGCCTACGCCATCGGGAATCGAAGCCGCAGCCCTGACTCCAACAGGAATGCCCATGCCCGGCGCTGAGCAAATGTCGCCATTGGTCAACATGATTATGAAGATGCCAGGCCATTTGAGCCTGGTTTCCTCATTCTTTGAATTTCTGGGATCATTCTTCGGCGCCAACGACATGCTCTCGATGCTCGACCCCATCACTGGCCAGATTATGGACGGCATTGGCGGCCTAACTGAGCATCTGGGCATTGATCTCAACCTGATGCCAGACGACGCCCCAGGAATAACCACCCTCGGCGATTCCAGCAGCCTTGAACCACTGAACAGCAAGAATCTACTATCCTTCAACTCATCCGAGCCACTAGAAGGCGCTGGGCAGTCTTTAGATTATGGATTTGCCCACGCACCCGACCTCAACGTCAACGGCGGCGCTCCCTTCGGCAAGCCTCTATTTGAACAAGCCGGCCAGCAGACGCTCAACTTCGCCCCAGCCAACGGCGCCGAGAACAATCTTCTCGCCATGGACCCTGGTGGGGGATTCGGCTCCACCATCGGCCCCAATTCGGGACAGATTGACCCACAAAACTTACCAAATCAATTACCAGCAAATCAAAATTATCAAATGCAAGGAGCTCAGACGGGAGCTGGCTTTGAGCGCGGCGTGACCGGAGCAAACGCACAAGGCATGGGCGGACAGAATTTAGGGAATCAGGGCCTAGACGCCAACGGCAACCCAACCGGAGATGCCAACGCCGCTCAAAATGGCGCCGGAGCAGATGGGCAAGCAGATGCTCCAGAAACTACTTCTTATACAGTAAAAGAAGGCGACAATCTCTGGGACCTCGCCGGTAAGCACATGGGCGACAGCACCCGCTGGGGCGAAATCTACAAACTCAATGAAGCAGTAATCGGCAACAACCCACGGTTAATTATGCCTGGCACCGAACTGCAATTGCCAGGTGCCGGAGGCCTTGGTGGTGAGCACTTAGCGCAAGACTACACGGTCAAAGCTGGCGACAACCTCTGGGATATCTCTAAAGACAATCTCGGTGGCGGCGAGCATTGGAAAGAACTTTATAGCAATAACACTGACGTGGTTGGTAGCAATCCTAATTTGATTCACCCTGGCCAACAGCTTCATATGAATGGCTCAGAAGGAGCCTCTCACGCCGGTAGCCATTTAGCCGGCAATCATGCCGCTGGCCATACAGGCAGTCATGCCAGCCATCATGCGGCAAGCAACCATCTAGCCAACGGTCACAGCAATCACCTATCCAGCAATCACGCTAGCACCGCCCATGGTGCCAATCACGCCAGCAATCATGGCAGCTATTCTGGACATGGAGACAAAGCCCTATCGACCAATCCCGCAAAGCCTATAATTTCACAAGCCACCAGTGGCATCGACGGAGCTAAAGTTAGCTCAACACCAGTAGAACTAAAAGCCGTAGCCAAATCACTGCCTGGCATTGAGATATACCAAGACGGCACAGCATCAAGCGCAACAGATTTGGGAACATGATTTGGAAAAATGATTTAAGAGCTGGGGTCGCCCCAATTTACTTGGCGCTCAAAAGTAATCTACGGTTCATTTGCAGCAGCGCTACCTGCGCTCTCTTGTTAGCTCAAGCGGCCCAGGCCAATCCACAAGTACTAGCCTGGAAGTTATCACAAGTATCTTCTTCATGGGGAAATTGCAATGTCTACATCTCCAATGATGCAATCAGAATTGACGCTCAAGATCGTAACTTCTTCGTATTGAGCAAATCACCAAAGTGGAATATTCAGATAGTAAGCGACAAGAAGAAATTATCATATTCAAGTGGCACAAAATGGGAAGGCTCATCAGTACAAAGACTCGGTTGCGACTTTGGCCAAGTTAAAGAATACAAACAAAAACAAGTTGTTTTCATGGCACTGCCAGCCACATTATATGCTTCTAGCAGCAAAAAGCGGATCGATAACCTTCTCAATTTCAATAAATTCGAAGAAAGCCAAAAGAAGAGCTACTCAAGCGATATTCGTTACACCGTGGTTCAGTGCAAAAATGCGCCGAAGAGCGCAGTCGCTATTCTCGAAAAATTCTACGATGTCCCCAGCGGCAGCCAGCAAGTACCAGTCAGCCTGCTACATATGGAAGACAGCGAAAGGGCTTTTCGCTTGAAGACAAAAGCTATTGCACAAGTAAAAGTTGATGCTTCTGTTTTTTCAGCAAAGACCTATCCAAAGGCAGCAAAAGCGGAAGCAATCATTTTGCCTCCTACAGCCGAGGCTACCGACGACATGCTCAAAGACGCCGGCTTTTTTTGAACCAACACCTGAAAAACACGCGCATAGCAAAAGCAATGCCATCGATAGCGAAAGAATTCGATGACAGCTAAGTGCTAAGCTGTCGATCTCGAGAATGACTCCAGCGAGCTTACAGCGAAAGGTACAGCCCGCGAATTTGGAAACCACATGAACTTCTTACTAATCGACACCGAGATTGCAGCTGCGCTAGCGTCGCTCACTGCAATGGAAATAGTACTCGGCATCGACAACATCATCTTTATTTCGATTCTGGCATCAAGACTGCCTGAGCATCAGCGACGCAAGGCTAGATTGCTGGGTTTAGCACTAGCGATGCTGACACGAATTATGTTGCTATTCTCACTTTCTTGGGTGATGAGCTTGAAGGCTCCACTCTTCCAAGTTTTCAACCACCCATTTTCTGGACGCGATCTCTTGCTTTTAGGCGGTGGATTGTTTCTCGTCGCCAAGGCTACAAGAGAGATTCATGAGCGCATAGAAGGTGACGGTGACGAACTTTCAACGAAGAAGAATTCTACCTTCATAGGCACACTTGTTCAAATACTGATACTAGATATAGTGTTCTCACTAGATTCGGTAATCACCGCAGTAGGCATGGTCGATGAACTCTGGATTATGGTTACAGCGGTCGTTATTTCGGTCATTACCATGATGATATTTTCGACATCAGTCAGCAACTTCATTTCCAAACATCCGACAGTGAAAATGCTGGCGCTGAGCTTTCTACTACTTATCGGTGTGGTGCTGGTCGGAGACGCGCTTGGTCACCACATCGCCAAGGGTTACATCTACGGAGCTATGGCATTTTCGGTATTCGTTGAATTTCTCAATCTTGCCGCATCTCGCAAAAAGAAAGAAGAGAAAGCGCACCAGGCTTCTTGAGAGCCACTGCTGCAATTGACTCAGCCAGTGATTATTGAGAACTAGCGACTGGCCGAGAACTAGTGTGCGACCAAGAGCTAGTGATTGACCAAGAACTAGCGACCGACCGAGGACTAACTACTGATTAGGTACAAGTTGCTGCCCTTGTTGCGGAGCAATCTGATTTTGCAAGAAGCTACCCAGACCGTTTTTGACCATACCACCAAAACCGCCACTGCCTTGCTGTGTTGGCTGTTGCGGTGCAACAGTTTGATTCTGCATCAAGTTAGGTTGAGCAACTTGCTGACCACCAAGGAACATCTGGCCGTTCTGTACTGTGACGTAGAACGCTTGGCCGCTCTGAACATTGGTCATGAGATATTGAGCTGGTGGCAAATTAACCGTGCCAACAAGGGCCGGTGGCTGCTGACTCAGAGCATTGCCTTGTTGCTGACCGTTCTGCCCCCCAAGTAAGCTATCTTGGAGAGTCTTGAGGAATTGAGCTTGGCATGGGGCGCTCGTAAAACCAGTTGCTAAAAGCGACAAGGCCGCGGCGAGAGATAAAACTACATAGCGCTTCATGATGAACTCCTTCAATTCCCTCGAAGACAGATGCTCTAAAGACAAGAGTGTTTCTAGGGCTCTAGTTTAGCAAAAACAAAGAGAGGCAAATTACAACTGGTGAATTTGTTTATCTCCCAGAAGAAGAAGAAGAAGAAGCGCTAAGCTTATTGAGGAGTTTGCCCCCAGGTATAAATGTCGCCATCGGCATTGTATCGAGGATACCAATACTTGCCAGCACCATCGCGACAGGATGCTACCGAACCGTCGGCATTATACGAATAAAGGCCGGGCAAGCTGGCAGAACGCTCGAGAATTACATTACCGTCCATATAATCCAAAGAAGAATGGCCTCGACTGCCACTCAAATCCCATTCAGACTGCCCACCAGCCAAATACTCATCTTTACCAGAGGCGTTAGGCATATAGCTGCCGTGACCGGTGGTCAGACCGGCATCGCGCTGGTCCATAATACCGGCGTTGATTCTGCTGGCTTTAGTAAAATAAGCCAACGGAGGTGGCATGCCGTTGATGCCCTCGTCACCGTATATGTCTTCGGCGTGCCGGCCTGCGTTGGCAACAAAGCTATCAAGCTGGCAGGGTGGTAAAAAGCGTTGCCTAGGGCGCGCAGACTGAGCGGAAACACTGTTTTGAATAACTGCATTAAGAATCAAACTTAGTAAGGCGCAGACTACAAACTTGAATTTCACTGACATAATCACTCTCCGCTGGCAAAAACTGCTGGCCGACAGTGCTATTTAAACGAATAGATCTGAAAAACTCTTGAAAGTGCCGAGGCTTTAAAAAAGTCATTTTTGCTCGCGCTAAAGATTCCGCGGAGGTCGCCCCACAAAGGCCCGGCCTTCATGAAATGACTTTGCCTGGGGAAATGTTCTGCTAAAAACACTGCGGCCAGAATAATCAATGTACTCGCTGTGATCGCAGTCATGAGTCGCTACAACAGCGAAGCCCTCTGAAAAATCGTGGGCCGCAGCGTACCTGCACGGAATAACTTGGTTGCCAGCGTGATCAATAAAGCCAAAATATCCTTTCACAGAAGCCCTCTGAAAGACCCGCGCACGACCCTCAACGAAGGGCCAGCAATAGTCAAAGCGAGGAGCAATAACTGTTCGGCCAGAAACGTCGGAGTAACCGAATTTTCCATTCTTCTCAATCACAACCAGACCTTCGGAAACGTCATAGTTCAAATCAAGCTGACGACCAGGAGGGTTCGTATCTGCTTTAGTTGCGACATTTTCACTCGCCCCCTGCTCAAAGCTTCTGAAATTTATGGGCTCAGGAAAAGGTCTAGCAAGACTAAATTGAATTTCCCCATCGGCATTCAAATAATCAATGCGGTTGTCTTTTGGAACAGCCACAGCCGCTAGACCCTCACGAAAAGGTCTAATTTCATGGTCATAGACCGGCGCCAAAATTATCTTCCCGCTCTTATCAATTAAGCCCCATTTATCGTTAACGCACACAGCGGCTCGGTTCTGTGCGAAGGCCGAAACATCTGAGTATGAGCCTTTAATCTTTGTAGTGCCATTTTTGTCGATAAACTGCCAATACAAGCTATCCTTCGGCCGCACCGCCGCCAGGCCCTGTGAAAAATTCTGAGCCAAACCGTAAGAACCACATTTACGAACTCCTGTTTCGTCGATGAAACTACAGTCGCCATCAAAATAGTGCCGCATATCAAATTCGCGATGGAGAAGACTTCCCTTCTTCACATCAACAACAGCAAGGCCCTCAGCGAAATCGCCTGCACCGTAGAAAGTGGCGTTGTTAGCAACAAATGATCCGTCTGGTCGTAAGTAGACACATCGCTCTCTCGTTACACCAGAATCTTCGTCGAAAATTGGCGTACCAGCCGCACAAAGGCCTTCTGAAAACCGAGAAAAGGTACTGTGGTTATACCAAGCTTGATTGAAACTGCGCAAATCATTAACGACCTTACCAGTGTAATCGATGAAGCCAAACGGTTCACCAGCCCGTTCAAGACTGTCGACAACAAGGAAGAAGTAAAACATAACCGGGGGCGCAGAAAACCATAGTCCGCCAACGGACAGGACAACCATGATCGCTATTGCTGGTATTCGTGAAGTACTAAGCATAGTCTCACCCACTGGCACAGAGTAAATCTATCTTACTCATTATCTGGCATTGGATACTGTTTGCCCTCAAGCAATTTGCCATAGGAGAAAAGCAGCAAAAGAGCTACCTGTTGGCAAAAGAGTTACAATATCCAACTGATATCAAAGAAGAACGACAACAATTGGCCCATTGAAATTTACAGGTGCAATATTGGAGTTTATTCTTCCTACTATTGGCGCAATCATATGCTACCCAATCTTCGTTATAGCAGGAATAGTACTTTTCCTGATCTCAGCCGGCGTAATTTACTGCACGGCGACTAAAGACAAACGCCAAAAATACTACGTGACTGCAGCTTGCTTATGCCTAATTCCCTTTACGACGATTTTTCCTTTTTTGTTCTGGCTAGTAGGGTGCAGCATCGGCGATATTTGCACGGCACACAGACAAGACGTCGCCAATTCTGAAGCCGTATGGTTTTGGTCGTGGTTTAAAACAATCAATTCTGAACTCTACGATGCTAAGCAAGAGAACGATCCATCTATTCAAAAGCTCAGGCTAAAGCTACAAGAACTCTGCCCCAAAGTACATTTCAAATTAGGGCCTATACACGACGGCCAAAGGGAAATCGCCTTTACTCATGGAGACTGCGAACTAACACAATGCAAAATCAACCCAAGAGCTTTAGTCGAAGAAGCAGAGAGAAGCAAAATAAAGAACTTCTATGTGGGTTACGGCTTCCCTCAAGGCAGACCCCAGGGCGCCGATAGCGTCTCACTGGTAAGAACACACGACTACCACAGCAAAGATTTTCAAATGATAGCAAGGCGAAACAAAGACGTAATCGATGTAGCAGTTTACACAGACGAGCCGTTCCTAAATACATCCAACGATGACTTTCCCGTCGATTTCTTTCTGGAAAATAACCTAGGCACAGAGTTCTTCAAAAGATACCTTGGTTCTGTCACTATCAACAAGGTCTCTAAACTAAAGAAAGGAAGCAAAACTAGACCAATAGATCAAGCTTTCGACGCCTTCTTAGAGCAACTTACTGCCGAGGAGAAGCACGACCTATCAGCCACAATTACAAGCAAACCATGCGTATGGCGCACAAGCAAGCTGGCACCGGGAAGGACAGCTCTAACGTCATTTTCTTTAGTCCATGAAGACATTCTAAATCCATACTTACCGATTCACCACTAAAGCGGAAGAAGACTAACGCCACAGAACATTCAGCTCTCTAATTTTCCCAGCAGCTCCGTATAACCATAAAGAAGCTGCTAGAACAAGCACAGTATTCTCTTTGCCAATTACCACGCCACGAAAGGAAAGCGATGCACGACTTAGGCGCCCAGAAGCTCGAACTGAAGAAAGTAAGAGAGCGCATTTTGAAATGCTGCAAGAACAAGCCGGGCCTGGAGGATGTGCCGCAAATCCTGGACGCGGCAGTCGAATTCAGCAAGAGCAAATTCGCTCTTATTTGGGAAGGAAATCAACATCTCGGCGACACCCTCGACCTGGGACAAATAAAAGAAGACGCGCCCATTCTTGCTTGTTTTGGCGATCTAAAAATAGATGGAGACTTTCTCAGTCATTATCATGACGACTGGCAACCCATGCTATTTATAGACGGCACTCTCTCTTGCCACAATATCGTCAAAGGAGGCCTGTTTCTTGTGGTAGCTGGCGACATTGACTTAAATGGCTACTATGTCGGCGATAACAACGAGGGCTACTTAAGAGTAGCAGGGTCATTAAGCGGAGCGGGCTTCGTACCTCGCTTACGGGATAAATTACCAACAGAAGACTACATCGCCGGTGGTGTCAAAACCAAAAGCTTTACCTTGGTTGATTGCTCCGATCATCAACTAAAGAAGCATTTTGTTCCAGAGGTCATTGCCGGCGGCTGGCAGGCAGTCAACATAGACGAGATCATCAAGTATGGAAGAGAGGGCAAGTCAATCTGGAAAGATCAAAGCCTCTCTCAGTTAACAACAAAACCAGACTTGCCACCGCTCATTGAAAGCCCAATAGATCCAACCAAGAACGGCAGTATCTGCCCGCTCTCTGAAATGCGCACGGAGCTGCTTGAAGCCATATCCACCAAGCTAAAAACCGGTACGCCTGCTGACACCGTTGACTGCTTCTCAGAATTTGTCAAAAACGAAACTTCACGCAGCCAAGAAAATGCCCTTGTGTTGCCTGCAGGAACAAAGCTAGAAGGCGACCTAATACTTGAAAGCTTTGCACCATGGGCCGAGATCAACAAAATCGCTGCCATAGTCTGCCGCGGGAACTTAGAAATTGCCGGTGACATACTGAATAAGACCCTCGAACACGGCCCCATGCTCTTCGTCGAGGGTAATCTGAAAGTAAATTCGCTATACAAAGCGGGCTCGACAATAATCGTGCTCGGTGATCTGCAAGCATCCGAGCTAGTGATAGCTGAATATAACGACGGCGTGCTGCGCGTAGCCGGTGACTTGCAAGCGGCAGCACTGCTAGCCCTTGATCACGACTGCTATGTAGCGGGCGAAACCAAAGCGCTCTACCTTAGCAGTGACGAATGTAGCTTGCGAGAGCATCTGTGCGAGGATGTCTTTAATGATGACAGCGAAGATAACCCTAACGCTGAGCTACTTTTGCGCTGTTTCAAAACTGGATTAGCAATTTTCGAACCCAGTGGAAGCGAACACGAATAACGCTCTCGCAGAATTAACTGGTAATTGCACAACACATTAAACTAGTAACCGCACAACTTCTTAAACTAGTCGTTGCACTGCAGACTAAACTAGCAATCCCCCAGCCACTAACCAATGCTTTCTCGCATTCTTACGGGCGATCTCGGCTGAAGCTGCGCGCTCGTCATTTACTAACCACTCAATTTACGCCCTTGGGCTTCGTAAATCGCAGCTTCCTTGTTCTCACCCTGTTGGCTCAGACACGCAGCTAAACCTTGGAGATATAGCCGTCTTGTCTCGTCATCGAGCTTATAAGCTAGAGCATGCCGCGCACACATGATCGAAAAAAACCGCACGCAAGAATATTGTAAAGTCCGAGTAACAGCAACTTGCTAGAGGTTTTGCTGTTGTAATGCTAGCCAGCGGTCAGAAAGGGAGTCATCGAATGTTGGATGTGTCGACAAAGTGATGCTCAAGATACACCGGCAAAACCGCCCAACGATTTAGGGCGCAGGAGATAGCTTCTCCAAGTTTTGTTTTGGGTAACACTTTGGGATACTGCTCATCAAGCCACTCTTCGAGAAGTGCAATTTTAGATTTAGAAAGGCGCTTTCTAAGATCGTGTTGCTCTTCTGGGGGAGAGACTGGTTGCCACTCTCTCAATATCAAACGAACTTTTGATGACACCCATGGCCAGTTCAGCGATGGTCGGGTCTTCTCTCCATGCGTCTTCAAAGTAACAATGAATGGATCACAGACCTGGTGGTGGTGAAAGCGAAGATGCGGTGGAGTTAGTTCTTGAATAGAATTTGCTCGGCGCGCCATGCTGATTAGCTTCAACTGGCACCAGTCATCAGCAAAATGGCAATCTGGTCAGGTTCGTTGCCGTGATTTACATACACGTGGACCTGCACCTTTGAAGTTTCAACTCGTTCTTCCAAATAGGTTTCAAGGTGTACGTTCGTCACAGCAATTACTCCGCCAGGTAACTCTAGAACTCCTTCCCACGCTAGCGTTGGTGGTAGTGATTTGTCTTTCCTGACACCTTGTAGCAGTCGTACATGCGTTGGTCCGTCCTGGCACATGAGAGTGCCGACTACAATGCATGACGGCGCGACTGACACTAGCCCAGAGATAGACTCGGGTAAATCTCCTGATGGATCGCCGATAATCAGCAAAGAGTTAGGAGCTTGAACAGATATTTCAGACACGGTCGAACCTTTGTAGATTGAAGGAAGCACGAAGCACAAAAGAGGACACAAGCTTACACCCTTTCACTTCAGGCGTACAGGAGCGAGGCTGGCACGTTGTTGTGATGTCTTGCGATTTTACTCAGATTGGGACAGTCCCACCAAGCTCGCAGTGCCGCCGTCAGCAATGACTTTCCTCGTCGAGTGTTCGCTCACCCGAGTCCGCAATTATTTCTAAAGGTATCAAGGCGCAAACTCAGACTAGCTTTTTGCTCGCAGTATTTCTTTCTCTGTCCGCATGGCATGGTGGCGAGTGAGAGATGTTTCCTATACGATCATGCGCTTCTCAGCTTGAGTGGCGGTGCGCTGGGATTATCACTCACGTTTTTGCAGTTTGCAAATCTTCCGGTTGCAAATCTTTCATTGTTGGAGTATAGCTGGGCCTAGCTTGCTACATCATTATTCTCCTGTCTTCTCTAGATGTTCGCGTCCAGATTTCACTGGGAATTTGAAATTCACGTCGCAGTCAAATTAGAAACAGCGCGCTTGCGCCGAGAGTTTAAGCCGTCAGCGTATGAGAAACTTGCCTTTAATATTCTTGGACCATTTCACTCGAATGTGGCGATACAGCTGTTGAATATGACTACCGTAATATGCCTTTTTGTTGGTATTGGCGAAGCAAGAGAAATTGACATTTAGCCGAAATCACTGTTGTCGTACCCCTTTATTGCAGATTGGTGAAGAGAACAGTCAGCTACGCCATGCGCCGAAGCATCCGGGCCATTCTTCATTAATTTGTCTTTTTGGAAATTGAAGCAATGGCTTCAAATCAGAAGATGTACTTCCATTGGTCGCTAGGGCCTGCACACTAAGGCGCGCCGCTATAAACAATCCGCAGAAGTCTTGCTTATAGCGGCACGTCAATGTCGTCTTCCAGTTTGGCATAGGAGCCAGCTGGCAAACCAGCACCTGTCAACGATTCAATAAGTTGATGCGCCACAGACTTTGGTGCTCTAATTGAAAAACTTGTGAACTGACCGGGCGACAGACTGGCTGAACCTAAATATCCATTGAATGTGCCATCAACTTTGGCCAGCATCTCGAAAACGAATTCCTCAGCTTTGTCATGCTCAGCTTTGTTTCCGTGGTACTTCAAGTGAATTTCTATTTCTACATCGGGCACCGTTTGTCCGATCGTTAGTCGATCCACAATTTTTTCGGCAAAGTATGAAATTTCTTCATTGGCATGAGAGGTCAATGAAGAGAAACGAGACAGCTCCTGCTGAAGTGCGTTTCTAAGCTCGCGAATCCATATATCCGGCTCCTTGGGATGGAGACACTCAAAAATACGAACCGCAGACTCTTCACTCATTCCTGCTACGCCTGAAATCTCTTCTACAGAAGCATCGAGCAGATGTTTAAACGAACTAAAATGATCGCGCAATAATTTCCGTCTGTCGCCCCAATCATTATCAAAATCGTTGAAATCATCGGGCACCGGAATCGGGTAAACGCTGCACGCTGCAAAACCCAGTAAAATATCAAGGATTTCAAGTGCTATTGTCTCGTTGGCATTGTCCAGGACTTCAAGTATGAAGGGTAGCGCGGGTAAAGCAGCGGAAGAAATAAAAGCATGCTGGTGGCATAAACCGCACCACAAGTGATGAGCAGCTTTCATCGCTTTTTCGTCATCTTGCGATGCCAGGTTTAATAACTGTTCACCGACGGAACCCCAGTCATTTGTACCGGACGCAGCTCCATATGCCGTCTCATATTTAGACCAATCAACTCTCTTTAAACGCCCTTCAAAATTATCTCGTTCCATTGCTGTTTAGGCACCTCCGAAATCTCCCTTCAGGGTGACTGATGCTCAAGTGTCGTTGAGTAAATGGAAGCTGTCAAACCTTTCGAAACACTTTCTTACCAAAATTATCAGTGCATTCAAGCCTTCCGGCTTGGGCTCGATCATTCTGCCAATCAGTAGTTGAGTCCGCCAGACTTACTTGCACCGCGAAAAAAAGCAGGACGAAAATAGATCAGATGTATCAGCATTGATTCAGGAGAGCACGGCCGAACAGAATCATTTCCAGTCCCAGATGAATGAGGTTTCCGTGCTTTCTTCCAATCCAGCCGCGACTAGAGTAGATAAAGCCAAGCAGATCAACAAAATATTATCTGATCACGACCGCAACGCGTCGACAATAGACGTCAAGCTAACCCTTCTGACGCAACTGCATCCAGGCAGCGCAGCCGCATCTAAAGCACTATGTCATAAAATCACTCAATGCGAATTTAGGCCTGTGATTACTGCAATAAAGACACTGACTATGCGGCGAAGAACGAACCGGCTTTTGCTGACTTATGCAGTCAACAATTTTTTAGAAGGCCCTGACTTTGAGGCTATGCTGACAGAGTGAAAAGTCCAAACGGACGCACCCGCGCTCGGGCAACTATCAGACTGACACAACTAGCTCAAACAAACGACAGAGCTAAGGACACAACACTATTTAATAGGGCCATATCGAAGTTCGGAACTCTGCCTTTCGACGCACAAGGCAGCAGAACGGTAGCCCAAGAAGCACGTGACAATCTTTTCGAAATGGAAAATTCAGCAATAGGCATCACGGCACCAAATATTAGCGGCCAAGGTTGTGCTTTTAGACTTCTCTGGCAATTTGTGACCGCCCTGCCGGTCTATGTACCCACACGAGCGGTCCCTCGTGCAAAAGTTTAAGTCTCAGCCATTTGTCATCGTTGCAGTCAATAGTGATCCAAAAGAGAATTTGCAAGCAATCATCGAAAACAAAACTATTTTGTGGCCAGCAATTTTTTGACGGTGGTGATACCTTTGGACCCATTGCCTCGCAGTGGAATGTCAAAGGCTGGCCGACACTATATTTGCTCGACAAGGAAGGAAAAACCAGGGCGAAGCCTCACTTTGACGCCGCAGACCTTGACGAACAGATTAGCAAGGTGTTGACGGAGAACAAGCCTAAAAACTGATCACAGCTCGGGTGTTAGCAGTACTTATCTTGGCAGGAAGAAATAGAGAATACCCAAGATTGAGCAATTCCACACTGTATGAAAAATCAGCCCTGGGACAATGCTATTGGTATCTTCGACAACTTTGCATAGCACTAAACCAATCGCAAAAGAAAAAGTAAGTAAGCAGCCAAGTGAGCCACAAACGCTGCAATGATAGAAAAGACCACCTGAAACTTAGTCAGACCAGGGGCGTTTGGAAAACTACATTCATCGACGTGACTACTCAAACTATACATTCCTCTATTCAAATCGAAGTGCTACTTGCTATGAGAATTCAGCTATTTAGAACCAAGCGTCCAGCCTAAGTATCGTCCAGTCTTTAAGAGGTCAGCAGCAATCGAGCCCAGGCTGGCATTAAATACTTCGCAGCCACTTTTGTATGTGACGGCTTCTTTTGATGATTGCAAATTATTCAGCTCTGCCAAAAGCGCTCTTATTGTCGATGGCATACAGTAAAGTAACAAGATAAATAGCAGTACTTTTACTCAGGGAGTCAACAACCTCTTTCTTATGCTGAGCGACTCGGGGTGCGCATTGAAGAAAGGCCTCATATTCAGGACTTGCGATGGCAGACTCGCCTACTGCACTGTCGGAAAACTGCTTGGCATTAGCCAGTATTGCTAGTTTTTGACTGTAATATGCATCACTTGAGTTTGGCATAGCAGAAACTTCTCTGTCACTAATCCGCTTCTTTGTAGATCGGGGAGTTTGCTTTTGCTCATCGGCACTAGCACAGGGGATACTAGCAACAACAATACTAGCGATGACACAGAGGCACAAAAGCAGGGGGATGACCCGGTTAACTGCCATACAGAGGCTCAGCCTAAACGGCCTTACGCATGGGAGGCAGCTTCACCACTTCGTTTACCGCAAGTGAATTAGCCTGTTCGCCAGTTTTGCCGTTGTACTCAGCAATTTTAGTAGCCATGACATGCACTTCAGTTTTGGTCGGTCTGCGACCTTCGCGCTCAGCAATCAGGTTGCTGGCAATGGTCGAATAGGTTTCACCAGGTTGAGCTTTGACTTCGCTCTTCTCGCCAATTCTTCCAGCAGCAACAATCCAACGATTAACATCAGCCTGGCGCTCAACCGGAATAGCTTCCTGGCTGCGGCGATGGGCCGAAACATCTGGAATAGGTCCACGGTTTCCGGCGGCCTCAATGACGCGGAAAGGAAGATCGGCCTGGCGATTAGCCCGCTCAAGTTGAGCCGGAGTCATTCTGGCAGCGGCGTCTTTGATGTGTCCAGCAATTTGGTCGTCGACGATAGTAAAGTCTTTTCCACCAGCAGTAAAAGCAGCCGGTAATTTAGTATCGAGCGGAATGGCTCGCTTACCCAGTTCGCGCATCTGAGCGTCGACTTCGATACGACCAAAATCTATATGGTCAGCCGATTTGGACTCTTGCCTGGTTTCGGCCTTAACATCTGCTTTGTCAGCCACAATCAAATCCTCGAGCGGTTCACTAATAAAAGCATACCCAGCTTTTGTGGATTTTTGTGGGCGCCGACCCCGTCCCAGGAGCTGCTCTTAGATTAAATGACCTGCGAGGCCATCACACGGCATCTTTAGCGATTTCGCCAGCAGTCGCTTTAGTGGCTTTCAGATAATCCTCGGGAGCAATGATTATCTGCGTACCGCGCACACCAGCCGAAACTGAGACCTGCTCGAAGAGGTAAATATTTTCGTCAACATAGACCGGATAATCTTTCTTGCAGGCCAGAGCAGTTACTCCGCCGCGGATGTAACCAGTCAAGGGCTGCACTTCTTTGAGAGAGACCACCTCTGACTTGCGATCGCCGCTCAATTTGGCCAAAGCCTTCAAGTCGAGCTGGGCGTTTCCCGCCACAACAGCGAGACAGACTCCATTTTTATCGCCCCGCACCACCAGAGTTTTGAAGACTTGCTCAAGGGGGAAGCCAATTTTGGCCGCCACAGTCTCAGCGGTGAGGTCATCCGGGTCGACTTGATATTCCCGTAGTTCGTAGCTAATGCCTAGATTGTCGAGAATTCTTACTGCATTGGTTTTCATAATAGAAAATCATAGGCCATGGCTGAAAATGCCACAAGATTGAGAACAAAGACTTTCATATTTATCGACAATGGCTGGCAATGGCTGCAAAGATTGGGCAAGAATGGTAGCTTGATAGCTCTAGTTCTGTTAGCGCAAGTTCTGTTAGCCCTAGTTTTATTGGAGCCGTTCCAGTTGTCACCCCGCCTGCTTTTGCCATTGTCTTTGCTCATTTGCCAACTTGCCTATAACTTGGGCTGCAATCTAGATAGCAACCCAGATAGCGATATAAGCAGCCAAGCCCAGGCCCAGAGCACAACGCCCGATGCTTCCGCACGAGAAAAACTAGATGCCGAAGAGGCGGCCTTGCGCCACAAAGCCCTTATGCGCGCCCATCGCAAACGCACTATCGAAACTGGTCGCAACGACCATGTAGCAACACCTGAAGAATATTCGCCAGAGCTAGAGCTTTACAAGAAGCCGCTTAGACCAGCCGATCAAGCGAACGGAACCCAAGCCACAGACACTAAAGTGGAGCTGCGCACCGACATCAAACTTGAAACAGAAAAGCCCGGTGCACTTCCAGCAGCAGGAACAGATCAATTTGTTGCCAAACGCATGCACAGCGAAAATTCGCCAGCAACAGTAGAAGTAGACTTCAAACCCTATATGGCGGCACTAAGCAAAAAAATCAAACATAACTGGTCTCCGCCAGCTCGGCAAGAGAAAACAGAGGTCAGCGTAAATTTCATCCTTATGCCCGATGGCTCCATTGGCAATTTGAGAATAACCAAGCACGGTTCAGCCAGTGCCGATGAAGCGGCTCGCCAAGCGATTCTGCGCGCTGCGCCTTTTGCCCACCTGCCCCAGGGCTGCAATGTTCCAAAGCAAATTGACTACGACTTCTCGCACTCATCCCATCAAGACAACCCTTCATTCCAGTGGGGAATTCATTAGTCTTTCATTAGTCGTAGATCAGTCGTTTATTAGCCTTTCAAGAGCCGCTGAATAACCTTTGAAGAGTTATTGAATACGCATCTTCTTTTCGCTTTCCGGAATAGCCAGTTGGGCCGAACAGCGCGGGCAGACTTCAGTGGAAAATCCTAGCACTGGAGTGCGCCAGGTGTTGTTGCCCGGTATCAATGAAACGGAGCAGACTGGGCACTGGCACAAAGAGCGGTATTTAATCCAGGCGAGAAATGCGGCAACGGCAATAATTCCAACCATTGGCATAACAGCAATAGGAAATAGTAAACGCACAGCCAAAACCATGGCTACAGCGGACCAAACGTAAGTCGAAGCTTCTTTTTTGCGCTCAAGAAAAGCAACTTGAATTTTGCGAATGGCGGCAATGTCGCGCGGGCGAATCAAGAGCACAACAGGATTAACACGACGATCAATCTCGGCTGCGACCCCGCCTACCTTCTTGCGTGTATAGGCAATTTTAGGATCAACACTTCGGGTTTGACCCTCTGTCGATACAGGCATTCTTGAAGCTAAGCCGTTTGAGATTGCCATGGTGAACTCCTAGTAACTAGATGATACTAGGCTAGGTTACATCCGACTACGTAAAATATTCGTGAATACGTAATATTACCCACGATTACTCACTTCCAGCTCTAGTGTCTCATCATTAGAGCTAGAATCGGCCTTATTTTCATAGAGTTCGCGTCGGCTAGGATACTTACTTTTGATAAAACGATGTTCGAAATCGTCAATGAAAGTAAACACCACCGGCACAACCACCAAAGTGAGCAGAGTGGAAGTAATTAAGCCACCAATGACGGCGGCGGCCATGGAGGCCCTTACTTCTGAACCGGCACCAATTCCAAGGGCAATTGGTACCATACCCGCCACCATGGCGACCGTTGTCATCAAAATCGGGCGCAATCTGGCCTCTCCGGCAGTTACCAGAGCTTTGTTTCGCGGCATTCCCAGCTTAATGCTGACCAGGGCATACTCCACCAACAAAATGGCATTCTTCGTGACAAGACCCATGAGCATGACGATACCAATGAGAGCGTACAAACCAATTGGTGCGTGAGAAGCGACAAGACCAAGAGCAGCACCGCCAACGGCCATAGGCAGCGAAACCATAATCGTTAGAGGTTGCAAAAAGTCATTAAATAGCAGCACCAAAACAGCGTAAATGAGCATCACCGCTACCGCTATGGCCATAGCAAAGCCGCTGAAAATATCGCGCTGAATCTCGACATCTCCGCTAGCCATCTCATGTACAGAAGCCGGCATGTTCTTAAAGCTTGGCAGTTTGTGCACGAGAGCGAGAGCTTCGCCAAGAGTGCCACCGCCAGCCAAGCTAGCAGTGATTGTAACTTTACGGCTACGGTCATAGCGACTAATCTCGGCGGCTCCGCTGCCAAATTCAACCTTAGCTACTTCGCGCAAGGGAATTGACTTGTTCATGGCCATGACGCGCAAATTGCCAATCGAATCTAAGTCCTGACGATAGCTAGGGTTAATCTGAACAAGAATACCAATCTGCCGGTCAGGAAGGTCAAACTTGGCCAAACTGGCACTGTTATCACCAACAGTTGCCATAGTGGCAGTGCGGGCAATTTGTTGCACCGAAACACCTTGATCGGCCGCAGCGGCCGAATCAGGCGTAACTTGAATTTCAGGGCGACGCAAAGCTGCCGATGAGGAAACATCAAATAAACCGGGGACAGTGCGCATCTCCGTGGTTAAGCGCTCAGAGGTCTGACGTAGCTCTTTCTCATCATTGCCGACCAAAGTAACCTGTACTTTGCCGCCCAGACCCATGGTTGCTGAAAAAGTAGCACGCACTCCAGGCACTTGCACCAGCTCTGGACGCACTAAATCTTCAAACTGCTGCTGCGAAAGTTTTCGCTCAGCCTTTGGCTTGAGCATGACGTACAAGCTAGCTTTGTTCACTTCACCAGCGGCTCCACCTTGACCAGCGCGGCCGGTAGATGGCGTGCCAATCGAACCAAAGACCTGAGCTACTTCGGGGTGGGTGAGCAAAATATCGGTCATGCGTTTGCTCACGGCATTGGTGCCAGATAGCTGAGTACCAGGCGGTAAAGTGATACTGAGCAAAGTCTCCCCGCGATCGGCAGAAGGCACAAGAGAAGTAGGCAAAGAAGCCATTAGGGCCATGCTAACAACGAAGAACACCGAAGCACCCAGCACAGTTTTGCCCCGATTACCGAGAGCCCAGAGCAGCATGTGGCGATAGACACTGACAGTTTTCGACTTACTGTGGTCTTCTTCTTCAGCCGGCTTGTTGAGCCAGAAAGCTGACATCATCGGAGTAATTAAACGAGCAACCAGCAGCGAAAAGAAAACCGCTACGGCAACGGTGACACCAAACTGCTTGAAGAACTGTCCAGGAATTCCACCCATAAAGGCCACTGGCAAGAACACCACAATAATACTCATGGTGGTGGCCATAACTGCCAAACCAATTTCATCAGCCGCCTCTAAAGCGGCTTGATAGGGTGATTTACCCATACGAATGTGGCGGACAATATTTTCGATTTCGACAATGGCATCATCTACCAAAATACCGATAACTAGCGCCAGTCCAAGCAGAGACATGTTGTTTAGACTGAAGCCCAGAAGTTTCATCACGGCAAATGTTGGCAGCATCGAGAGGGGCATTGCCACAGCCGAAATAGCCGCAGCCCGCCAGTCTCTAAGGAAGGCCCAAATAACAATCACAGCCAAAATAGCGCCAATCACCAGCGAATCGACTGTGGCGTGATAAGAGTCCATCACATAACCAAGAGTTGAGCGAATTTTAGTGATATGAATATCGGCTGGCAGAGTCTTCTCTAATTCGGCGATAGCTTTATCAACACCCTTGCCAGCAGTGGCTAAGCTGCTACCGGTTGAGCGCACTACCTGAAAGGCCACCACAGGTTTGCCATTGAGCATGGCTGATTGCCTGGTTTCGGCAATGCCATCGCTAACGGTGCCCAAGTTACCCAGAGTCGACCAGTTACCGTTGAGCAAATAGATACGCATATTGCGCAAGTCATCAATGCTTTTCATGCTACCGAGAGTGCGAATCGACTGCTCTTGGGCACCGATATAGCCGCGACCACCCGGCAAGTTAGTGTTCATCAATCTAATTTGCGAGTTAACAGTATCAGCGGTAACACCGAGAGCCTCAAGCCTGGTTGGGTCTAGGTCTATTCTTACTTGACGGTCGCTACCACCGGACCTTTGTACCTGGCCCACTCCCGGAACAGCAAGTAAGACTCGGGAAATTTGATCATCGATCAACCAACTCAAATCATTGAGTGAATGCTTATCTGACGAAACAGTGTAAGTAGCAAACGGAGCGCCAGAGAAATCGAGACGCTTAATTTGCGGCTCATCAATAGTCAGGGGCAACTGATTGCGGATGCGAGTAACAGCATCGCGCACATCGTTGACGGCGCGGTCGACATCAGTGCCCAGCTCAAACTCTATTGTCGTAGCGGAGCTACCTTCGTTAATGGTTGACGAAATATGCTTGATATTGCCAATGCCAGCAATCGCATCTTCGACTCGCCTGGTCACCTGAGTCTCTAATTCAGCAGGAGCAGCACCAGATTCGGTGATTGAGACAGTCACAGTCGGCATGTCTATGTTTGGGTTTTCATCAATACCCAGACTTAAGTAAGACATGACGCCAACAACACTGAAAATCAGGAACATCAGAATCGATGGAATCGGTTGTTTAATTGACCAGGCTGAAATATTCCAATTCATTGTCTCGCCTATTGCTTCATCTTCAAGAGATTACAGTTACTCATTAATCTTGCTACTTACTCAGGATTACTTACTTACTTGCGTCTAGCCACTTACCGGTGTCTTATTACTTACTCAAAGCAACAACATCGTTGTCTTCTAAGAAACCAGCGCCAGCAACTATTACGGCATCACCAACACTGACGCCACTTTTGATTTCAGCCGATTCGCTTGTGCGCGAACCCACTGTCACCTGCTGTTTCTTTGCCTTGCCATTTTGGTAGAGGAATACATAATTCTGCTCACCGTCTGCCAGAACAGAGCTATTTGGTACAAGCAGAGCATCGGCCTGGCCAACCTGCACACTGCCTTGCACAAACATGCCAGGCCTGAATCCAGAATTGCTTGGAATGCTGATGCGCACAGTACCTAACCTTGTGGCACTATCTACAGTCGGTGAAATCTGGAAAATCGTACCCTGCACAGAGCGCACAGAATCAGAGAGGGCTGCGGTTATGCCCGGCCGCAGCCTAGATAAATCACTCTGAGTCACCTGCGCGCGTAACTCTAATTGTCCTTTACGTATCATCTCGAACAATGCTTTGCCTGTAGAAGCAACATCGCCAATGTGGGCATAGCGCTTGGTGACCAAACCCTCATCAGGAGCGCGAATAATTGTTTGCTCAATTTGAGCACGAAGCTGTTGCACACTGGCAGCAGTTTCATCAGCACTAGCCTCTGAGACTATGATGTCTTCTCGACGACCGCCCCGTTGAGCCATCTCGAGCTTATTGTGCGATTGTTCGGCAAAAAATTTGGCGGCCGAAAATTGCTCTTTTGCTCCTTGCAAGTTTGTGAACGCGGTCACTTCTTCGGTTGAGTGATTGTCAGATTCTTGCTGACTAACTGCCCCTTCTTTCAACAAATCTTTGTAGCGCCGAGCGTTGCTGCGAGCGTTAACCAGGCTTGCTTCCATTTGAGTAACCATGGCCTGTCGTTGTTGCACATCGGCCAGAGCTTGCTGATAAGCAGCTGAAAGCCCAGCAATATCCTCTTGTCTGTTTGGCTGCACAGCCTTGAGGGCGGTGGCGCGGGAGCCCACCATGCGGGCCTCCATTCCTTTTAGCTGAGCTTGCAAAATAGACGAGTCAAGAATGCAGAGAACCTGCCCCTTGCGCACATAATCGCCTTCTTCGGCAAGTACTTGAACGATACTGAGCCCAGAGGCTTGAGAACCAATGGTCAACGGGTCGATGGCTGAAATTGAACCAGTGACGGTCAAAGCCGAAGAGACTATGCCAATCTTGGCCGCTTCAGTAGTAACAGTAACCACAGGAGGAGCAGCCTTGACGCTATCAGAAGATAGGGGCGGGGTGCTGCTGCCAACTGAGCTGGAGAGCCCATGGGCGTAGTTAAAGAGCGAAAGACCGGCTACCGCCACGAGCGAAAGACCTCCAGCCAAAAGCCACTTTGTCTTGACTGAGCTGCTCTTTGGCGTTATCCGATGCAACGGAGTGACATTGCCGCCCAGGCGAACTATTTCAGTTTGGTTTGTCTCGTCACGACTTGTTGTAAACATATGCTTCCTAAACTTTACTGTGGTTCAGTTTCTATCCTAGCACTTAACTGAATGAATTCATTCATTAATTAAGGCCGCCCAAATTAAATCGATTTGTCTGCTCGAATAGTAATTCCTCAATGCCTTTTGGGCACTTCATGCAAAAGAGATCGTCTGCCGGAATTTCACCGATATCGGTGGAATTCTTAAAAACTGGCCTTCGCCGGGTTATCCTTATAGAGACAACACAGACGGAAAATTAAATGGCTAGAGCCCTAGATCCGCACAAAAAAGAAGCAATCTTAACGGCGGCTCGTATGATTTTTATACGCGACGGCTACCGCACAGCAAAAATGACCGATATTGCGACCGAAGCCGGAGTCGCCGCAGGCACACTCTATCTTTACTTCAACTCAAAGGAAGCTCTTTCAAACGCCTTATCTGAAGATTTCTTCAATCGTTGCGCCCTGATGATCGATCAGTATGTACCGCACATTGCCGATGAAAACGGCTTGACTCAATATATTGACTCGGTAATTCAGATCGCGCGGGATGAATTGCCAGTACTTTCTTTTGCGCGCATTGAATCTTTTGAAAAAGCAGGAAAAGGCAAAGAAGTTCGCAAAGAGCTTTCCATTCGCACGGCCAACCACTTGCAAAAATTGATGGATGAAAAAGCCATACGAAATTATGATGCCATTGCCCTGGCAGACATGATAGGAGGAATGCTGCACAAAGTGATAATGTCTTGCGTCGTGGAAGAGACTTTCGATCTCGCTACGCATAAAGCAACCGCCATACGAATACTAGAGTACGCCTTATTTGAGTCGAGAAATTAGAATTAGAACAATACAGAAACTGCGCCAATGAACAACTCTGAAGAGCCAAATCGAAATAACCTACCGCCGCCAGTGACTGTCATTGTCACATTGATCGTGATCACGATCATTGTTTTCCCGACCGTGATTTTGGCGCAGTGGTGGCTCTACTATTCTTCGACGGTTTTACTCTGGGATGCCGCCCAAACAGCCATGATCAGTTACTCTGGACTAGCGGTTATCTTAGCTTTCTTCATCGTTCTGGCCATGCGTCGTCTCAGTCAATCAACCAAACCAGAAGATATTCAAAGAATCTCAGGACTAGTAACCGAATGGACAGGCTGGGTAATTTTACTGCTAGCTTTCTCCTTCTCTGAATCACAGAGCATACTGCATGTCTCAAGGCATCTTTATTTTCCCCTCGCCGCTGTCGGCTTGATTTTACTGGGTGTCACTAACTTCCGCCGCTACCAAAGGGGCAGTGACAAGACATCACTGATATCAGTGGTTGTTGTAATAATCTGCCTAGCTACAGAATGTTTTCGCTATATCAGTGGACTAGAAAAATTGACATTTTAAATTTAAGCAGTGAATAAAGTTATCCAAGAAAAGAAAAAACAAGAACTGACGAAGGACACTTAGATGAGCATTGAGCCAGCAAACGGAAAGGAATGGTGGCGCAACGCAGTTGTCTATCAAATTTATCCCCGCTCCTTTCAAGATAGCAATAATGACGGCACAGGTGACATCAAGGGCATAATCAGCCGCCTCGACTACCTGGCGAACCTTGGCATTGACTGCATTTGGCTGAGCCCATTCTATCCCTCTCCCAACAAAGATTTTGGCTATGACATTTCAGACTACTGCAACGTAGACCCACTATTTGGTGAACTCTCAGACTTTGATCACCTAGTGAGCGAAGCACACAAACGCAATCTCAAAGTAATCATTGACTTAGTGCCAAACCACACATCAGATCAGCATGCCTGGTTTCAAGAAGCACTAGAAGGGAAGCAAAGCTTCAAACGAGATTGGTACGTTTGGCGCGACCCCGCCCCTGGTGGCGGCGTACCCAACAATTGGCCCAGCTATTTTGGCGGACCGGCTTGGACTCTAGACAAAGAATCTGGACAATATTATCTTCATCAATTTCTCAGTGAACAACCAGATCTCAATTTTCGCAACCCTCTGGTTGTAGAAGCAATGCTAGATGTGATGCGCTTTTGGCTCAAGCGTAACGTTGACGGATTTAGAGTAGATGTAATCTGGTTATTGGTAGAAGCTGAAGATTTTGCTGACGAACCAACCAATCACAATTGGAACAAAAATCTAATTGAGCGCGATCGAACCATTCATACAAAAATTGAAGACCAGCCAGAAACACATGTAATCATTCAACTGATGCGCCAGGTGCTAGACCAATTTAGCAGCCCTGGCCACGAAAAAATGATGATCGGAGAAGCTTACCTACCATACGATCAACTGATTACCTACTACGGCACCAAAGAAAAACCAGAGTGCCATATGCCCTTCAATTTTCATCTAATTACAGAAGGTCTCGAAAACTGGCAAGCCTCTGCTGTGCGTAAAATTGTCGATGAGTACGAACAGGCATTACCTCAAGATTGCAGCCCTAACTGGGTATTGGGCAACCATGATAAATTTCGCTTTGCTAGTCGCATCGGCAGCGAACAAGCCCGTGTTGCCACCATGCTCTTGCTCACCCTGCGTGGCTCCCCCACCTGGTACTACGGGGACGAAATTGGCATGCTCAATGGCGAAATACCACCTGACAAAATTGTCGACCCCAGGGGCATAAGACAGCCAGACGTGCCCAGTGAACAGAGAGACCCTGAGCGCACACCCATGCAATGGGACGGCACTACCTATGGTGGCTTTAGCAATACAGAGCCCTGGCTACCTGTCAGCGCTGACTACACTGAACGAAATGTCGCCGAGCAAGAGAAGCAACCACAATCAATGCTCAATCTAGTCAAGCACTTACTCAAACTGCGCAAAGAACATAAAGCCCTCAGTCAAGGCTCCTATCTAGCCCTTGGACCCGGCGGCAAAGACAAAGAAAAGGCAGAAGCATCTAGCACAGTAGAAGATGGTCTCTTCATTTACGTAAGAGAGTTTGCCGGCGAACGTATCGCGATGGTACTCAATTTCACAGACACAGTTAAGAGCCACAAACTACAAGGCCGCTGTCTAGCTTCAACCTATATGGACCATGAAAACCTAAGTGGCGACAAAAACGCAGAAGCAAGTACAGCGATAAACAACTTTAGAGTGCGTCCAAACGAGGGCATGGCCCTGCTGCTAGTCTAAAAATTACTCTTAGGCTTTATGTATTAGGATTTAGGTCTTAGGCTTTAGCTCTAGAAATTTAGTTCTAGAAATTTAGCCCTTGCAGTCCAAACCCCTTGGAATCGGCTGTGTAAAACAATACGTATTATCATATATACGATCGAATGCATCCTCGATAGCGAAGCGGTTCACGCGCTTGACTATCGGAGCGCATATACAGAACGGCCCCCCATGCGCCTTCATTAAATGTCAGCGGATATGCAAAATAGTTTCATCGGGGGACTTCCAACTATCTTTTCTTCCGCTATACTAATTACATAACCGGTGAGCACACACTAAGTTGAGTGCTTTGAGCCGAGGGGTTAAGTGGAAACGTCAGGTCTGCGCAGACCGGAAATTGTAGCGATAACCCGCTAGCTGTGGATTCTGACTTGAAGCAGCAAGAAATATCGAGCCT
>JAUPUU010000355.1 GCA_030917395.1 Cyanobacteriota bacterium erpe_2018_sw_21hr_WHONDRS-SW48-000092_B_bin.40 | reverse complement strand
GTTACGCCCTTTTCGTCGAAATGTGAAAGCAGAGCCATGGCATATTTGCGGGTGGTGCTGATGCCTTCTCTGAAATCAGATGGCGAGATGTCTTTCTTGGTTGTCCACAGTTTGTGTAGTACCAAGTGAGCGGCTCTAATTTTGCCAGCCGTAGCAACGAAATCGTGATCGACTATGACGACCTGCTTGTTCTTAACCATACCATCTAGAGTCAAATTCAGTTTTTTAACATCGAGCTTGACCTGACGAGCGACTTCTTCGATTTCGAGGCAGGGATGCTGATTGAGCAAAGCCATAATTTGATCGCGCAGGCGATTAGTCTGGGCGAATTGCGGGTCGGCAGGAGCAGACGCAGCGGGCTTCGCAGCAGCAGAACTAGTGGCCGAGCCCTCGGTGGCAGCGGCAGCAGCAGAAGCTGAGCCTGCACGAGCTTCATCATCAAGAATCTCGTCATTAACCGAAGCAGGAGTGACCAGCGACGAATAAGCGGCAGCCATGGCTCGTCCGGCAGCGTTTAAAATCGGCACAGAATTAGCAATGTCTTCGCTCAAGCCACCGTCTGCAATACTGGGATCTCCATTTTCGTAAACGTCATACCCACTGATTGTGAATATACGGTCCCCTTCCCGAGCAAGAAGTCCCTTTTGCGCCAGGTCGGCAACAATGGCTTGCATCACCGGCCGCGTGAGAGTATTGAAAGTCTTTTTGCGCATGGTTTCAATGCTGACGCCAAAGCGAGAATTATCTTCATTGGCCATCAGAGTCTGCAACAAGGCCAATATCTTCAAACCAATTTGCTCTCTGGTTGAAACAGCCATGAGCAAATCGGCGATAGAAACTAACGAACCATCCGCAAGGGCAGAAACTGAAGCTTCCTTCAGGTTTTCCAATGGCATAAACCAGGTCATCTGCGACAGCTTAACGGCTTTGAGCGGATGAGCCGCCACAGCCAAAACGAAAGCTCTCTTTTCACTTTCCGCAGTAGCTTCTATCAAAGCAGCACTAATATCATGAACCAATTGGCGCGTCAGCCAACGAGGACGATCCACCAGCAAGATAGCACCACCAGCGATGCCATCATCGCCATAGCGAATGACATAACGATTGCCCGGCTGAGCAACGATTGGCTCTTCAAGAAAAATCTGACCAAACTGTTTTGTCGCAGCAGCACCGGCTTGAACATTCTCCAGCCAACGCAAAGTGCCTTTGGCTTCGGCCGTTCCGTGATAGAGCTTTATAGGCTGAGGAGATAAGACCAAATCAAGGCCGCCTAGATCCACAACTTCTACAATCAAGTTGTGTACAACAGTTCTATCGCTACCAGCAATGCACTGACCGCGGGCAATCACACCACCATCTTTAACGGCTAAATTGACAGCCAGTCTTTGTCCTGCCGTAGCTTTGTCAATCGCTTTGCCAAAGCTCTCCATGCCGCGCACACGAGCTTTTACTCCACCTGGTTCAACCACAATGTGTTCGCCGGTGCTGAGTTCGCCTTCTACCAGAGTGCCAGTTACAACTAAACCGAAGCCTGATTTGGTGAATGCTCTATCTACCGGCATATATAAAGAGCGGGCGATGGCAGCAGCAAAAAGTAATTTAGCCTCTGCTTCTAGTTTGGCCTGAGCGTCAGCCTGCAGCATTGTTTCAGCATCTTGATTGTTTGGAATATGATTGGCACCAAGATTGACGCTTTGTTGTGAAGCAGAGTCGGCCTTAGCAGAGTCAGCAGTAGCAGAATCGGTAATGCCCGACGCATTCAAATGCTCATAAAGACCGGCTTTCAGTTCATCAATGCCTTTGCCTGTTTGGGTAGAAACAGGATAAATGGCAAGCAAATCGACGCCGTATTGCGCCAGCAATTCTTTTACTTTGCTGGTAGCAGCAGCAATTTCTTTTTCGCCAACCAAATCTATTTTAGTGAGTGCAACAATGAAAGAGCGCACTCCAAGCAAACTCAAAATCTTCACGTGCTGCACAGTTTGTGGCATGGGGCCTTCGTCAGCTGCAACAACAAAAAGTGCAGTTTCGATTCCACCCACACCGGCCAGCATGTTTTTCAAAAACTTACCGTGACCAGGAACATCGATAAAGCCAAGTACAAACTTGACATTCTCTTTGTTCGGCTCAAAATCCAAATGAGCAAAACCAAGGTCGGTGGTCATCTGCCGCTCTTGTTCTTCTTTTAATCGATCAGGATTGATACCAGTTAAAGCTTTAATCAGCGAAGTCTTACCATGGTCGACATGACCGGCAGTGGCGATAGTGCAATATGAGGTCGTAATTACTGGTGACATGCTATTTCCAAAAAGAACTGTGATTTTTTTAGTCGATCAATTTAGGCGCTAGCCAGAAGCAAGAGAGGCCAAAGGCATCGACAAGAGATACGCAGCAGATATCTTACCTTCACTGTGCGAGCATTTTATTATCCTTCTTTAGCTCATGGTAAGACTTTGCTAAACGGAAAATAGAACAAAGCGCTGTAAAATCGTCACTCGGCAGCAGCCATTACATTCTGGAGATTACGTGCTTCATCAATTTCTCGACCCAATCCTACAAATGATCAAGAACGGTGTTGAAGCCGGTGGCTACTGGGCCGTTATCATCATGATGGCCATTGAATCGGCCAATATACCCCTCCCTAGCGAAGCAATCATGCCGACGGCTGGCCTTCTGGTACAAGAAGGCAAGATGAACATTCACTTGGCAGCTCTAGCCGGGGCAATCGGCTGTGTGGTTGGCTCAATTCCTTCATATTTTCTCGGCATGTGGGGCGGTCGACCATTCTTAACGAAATACGGTCGTTACTTCTTATTGCGCGAAAAAGACATGGAGCTAGCTGACAAGTGGGTGACCAAATACGGTGACATCACTTTCTTCATCTGCCGCATGCTGCCTGTTGTCAGAACTTTTATTTCATTCCCAGCCGGTGTGCTAAAAGCGCCACTGCTCAAGTTTCTCATCTACACATTTGTCGGTTCGCTGGTCTGGTGCTACTTCCTCACCTGGGTAGGCATCAAGTTCGGCGACAACATGGAAACTTTCCGCGACCTCTGGCACAAGTTTGACCTGGCCATCGTACTGGTCTGCGCTGGCGGCTTCGGCTGGTACCTATACAGACATCTCAAGCACGAATAGTACGAATAGTACGAATAGAACCAATAAAGCTAACGTTACTTCTTGTACTGCCGGCGCCTTGTGTCTTGGCGTATTTCCAGTAATTCATTTAATAGCTTCTGGCGATCAGGACCATCCCAACGCTTGAGCCAGTCTTGAATGGCTTGCTGAATCATGCCGCTCTTATCGGGCGAATGAGCACCGTACAAGCGCTTCAGCTCTAGCCAAATAGACTGCAAAGCCGCCAATTGATCTGCAGGCAACTTAATTGTGTAGGCCACATAGTTGCCCTTGCCCTGGCTTGCCAATATGGCGTCAGACAAAGAACTTTC
>JAUPUU010000354.1 GCA_030917395.1 Cyanobacteriota bacterium erpe_2018_sw_21hr_WHONDRS-SW48-000092_B_bin.40 | reverse complement strand
ATGGCCCAGAAGCTATTCCGATGATCATGAAAATACTTAGTTTTGGCCGATTCGCTGCTGTTTTATACATTTTGCCAGGGAAGATGTGGCTGACCCGCCAACTTTATCAGCTAATTTCGCGCACTCGTCTGATAATTTCTAGTCAAACAGCTTAGACCAGGTTTTCGATTCTGGGCATACTCAAGAATCGCTCTATGGACAACCTTGAGCTTAAAGAATGCTGGAGCTAATCGTATGGCTGATATTTCCCCAGAATTTGCAGAGCTAGTAACTGCAGTTCGCCAAACCAAGTATTTAGAGAAAGCCCTACGTTTTCTTGAGAGCCAGAACTTTCCATTAAACATGATGGAACTGGTGCAACAAGACGAATTTAGCCACGATATGATTCTGCCTTTTCCTGACCAGCAGAATTTTCTCGCGCTGTTCATCACCTGACTAGGGAAATTAACGGCGGTCGCCGTCTGGCAGCATAGACCAACAGCAGACGAATTACTCGAATATCGCCTCGCTGACGGCTGGACACCAACACCGTCAGAAATGGTAGACGGCATGCGGGTTTTGGGACACTCCAGCTGCGCGCTGCCGCAGCCTAAAGAATAGGGGGAGCAGCGCTGTTTAGGCACTACCACACCCCGTCCAATTTAATAAGTTAAAATTGCTGGGAAGGCAGAGGCATCAATGCGCCACACAATGCTGCTGGTCTAACAATTTCAGCTTATCCTTGATTTTGCTCGCCTCACAAAACATTCCGCTCGCATTCAAGAGTTAGAGTATGGGATAAGGCTAGACTGATTCTCTTTGCTGACTGTCATGCCGGGTTTGAATAGCGAGATGGCAAGTTGGTCTTAGATTTGCTTACCCTTAGCGTTGTCACCGTTCTGAAAATAAAAAGTCGATAGCCTTATTAGCCAATCTCGGGCAAAAGTGTTATCCGTCCCTAAAGCCTTAGAAGAACTGATCGAGTTCAGCAGCTCCAGCAAGCTGTTGGCCTGATTCAAACTGACTGCCGATATTGTAAAAATTACCCGAATAGTGAAGACGCTACCCTCTCTTAGGCATGACCACGTTTTCACCAATTGCCAGAGCTGATTTGCATTTGGCTAAAGCTTTGTCCCAATGCCTAAGATAGGCACCTGTGTCCGCTGTTTAAAACATACTGGCAATAAGCACGTTTTCATCTGGATCGGAAGCTCTCAGCGCCTCCAACTCCTCCAAAATTTCTGCTCCTTTCTCGCCCAATTGGTTCAATAATAATCTGTTGAGAACGTAGATAACATTCAATCTATTATGCGACGCCCTAGCCAGCGCGAGAATCTCAGCCATTGTTTTCTCATCTCTGCTCCAACCGCAAAGATCATCAAAAGCCCATGTGGTACCACCACGATTGGTACCATGCATTCCAGTGACTGGATCGCTGAAGCCATTGACCATAGGCGCTTTCACCAGTCGCACGGCAATTGTTTTAATGTACTCATGCTGATTACAAGCACTGAAACGTCGTGACAAATCGTAGAAGCAGTTATACATTTGAGCGCTGTCAGTGCTTTTGGCGTTGGTCTCATAAAGACTAACGGCCCGCTCGATCATTTCAGCAGCTGATTATAAAACTTACTAAATTGACGGAGCTTGTTTTTAGGACTGACTGGTTGTTCTGCGGCCACTGGCGGCAGAACAACAAAACTATTCAGTACTGACAGCGCGATTGAGCAGGAGGCAATTGAAATCAGCAAATCTGAATTTGCTGATTTCATTTTCTCATCACGGAATTCAATATTGATGAATGACCCAAGAAAGTGTTTACTCCGTCTAAATTAGCTGCGGTCACCCGTAATTTGACTACACCATTTGAGACCAGGTAAGCAACTGGCAGGCGCAGTATCGTTCCGTTCGGTCCCAAATCAAAGCGCAGCAGCGACTGGGCAAGCGAAAGCGTAGCGGGCGCGACGTAAATGTTATCAATTCCGTGAGCAGACACGTCAACCGCATCAAACGGCCTTGCCTCGGGACTCAATAGCTTCGTCTCTAGCTGCAACCCATTGTTATCCACCAAATTCTTTGCCGGAAAAACAAAAATCAGTATTGCGACATCTTGAAGGGAATAGCGTTTCTTAAAGCCGGTTAAGGCCGCTATCAAAACACTGCTGCTGAGCTGCGAGTCGTCGACAAAATAAATGAGCTTGAGTTTGTGAGGCAGCGATCTAATCGTGTATTTCACACCATCTTTGCCCTGAAACTCATAGTTCAGAATTTCAGGAGACACAGTTTTGTCCATCTCAACAAAAGGCAGAGGGTGATTGTCGATATAGGTAAGTTCTTCCTTTATCTGCGTATCGAAATCGATGGGCTTGTTATTCAGATAAAGCCAATATGACTTATGCAGAATGGCGCGCTTTCTTCGATAGTCAGCAATTCCCAGTTCATCAAAACGTTTATACAGCCTGGACAAATCAACGTCGAAACCTGGTTTAAAGTGCAAAGCATCGACCAAGGCAGAACCGCCAAACATGCACAGATCGTCTTCTTTGCAGTTCTTGAAGCGATCACGCTCGCCGGGGATCAAGTTTCTGTCAAAATGCGGAAAAACTTCCTCAACGGTCGCCGGTTGTGCCACGAGAGACTGGGTGTAAGCTTGCCAATGGATCAGCCAACAAGCCGCAAGTGTAATTGCAACCGAAAGCATGACTAGAACGAGGAATTTCTGTTTTGAGGTTGGCATTCAGTGACCAAAGAAGCAGCACTTGATAATTAAGGGCGCCAACGAATCGTATTGGACTTAAAGTATTAAAGCAAATTGCCCTAAAGCCCCAACAGCTCCAGCACCGGCTGATAACTATTGTGGTCACTCGCATCTGACGCGATCAACTTGATTTGCAGGCGCTCTGCTAAAGCCGGACTATCAGTAAAAGTTTTGCCTTTGCTGCGGCCCATGGCTTCAACCAATTGTTCTTGTAGCAAATGTGGTTCCGGCGCGCCCTTCGACATACGAGCATAGGCAAAACTATCGTCTGCCACTAATAGTGCATTGGGCGAAAGAGCCTCCAATAGCCAGACCGCACGGTCTAATGGTAGGGGCGAAAAATCGGCTACCAGATACTCAACCTCGTCAGGAAGATTGAGAAAGCGGCCAAGAATATCGGAAACATTGAGCTTCCAATTAGAGAGCACCGACTGCGCCGGCTCTTCGCCGCAGAACAAAGGATCGGTCGGTGGAAAAGCGGCAGCAGGATCAAGAGAAAACTGGGTGGAGAAATGCGGCCCCCGGGCCGGTGCCTCTGTCGAAGTTGGAGCAGAGAAGTCATTAGATGCTGTGACCGTAGCGACAGTCTGCGCCAAGGCGCTGTCGAGAACATCGTACATAGACTGTGCCAGGGGTGAAACTTGATTTAAGTCGGTGGCAGCCACCACAATCAGTTTCTTGCGAGTACGGCGGCGCCAATTGCGAGCCAGCACTGCCAGCGCCTCCTCAGTGTCGTCCACGGCGAGAAGAGGAAAAGAAGTAGCCGCAATCGGATAGCTGGGACGGTCAGCGACAATGCAGCCAAGAGCGCCAGCCGAAAATGCATCACCAATGAAGTCGTGACCGTCAAAGGTCTTGCCCACAAGAGCGACAAACCAAGACCCGGTTAAATCGCTGCGGGTGTCTGTGGCAATCTCGCCAACTTCGTCTGGAACCATGCCGACGGCCACCCGGGCCCCAGTAAGTTCAATTATTTCTTCAGCTGAGTAGACTGCTGCCAATGATTTCGGTCTATTCTCCGGGTCGCCTATTAAACGCATTTAAATATAGCATTGCCATGTATTTGACAGGGGCT
>JAUPUU010000039.1 GCA_030917395.1 Cyanobacteriota bacterium erpe_2018_sw_21hr_WHONDRS-SW48-000092_B_bin.40 | reverse complement strand
GCCTTTGAGCCAGATTTGTACTATCGCGCCCATAGCTTGTGGAAGTTGAAACGTTTAAAGGAAGCCTTAGAAGACTTCAATATTGTGATCGAGAGCGAACCCGATGAGTGGACTAATTATTTAAGCCGGGGCCGATTGCTTGATGAAATGGGTCTGCCTGATGCGGCCATGACCGATCTCAATAAATCAATTAGACTAAATCCGGAATGCGCTCAAGCGTACTTTCACCGGGCCTTCTTGCATGCTCTCAAAGAAGACGATCGCAGCCGCGAGAAGAGCGCAAACGACTTCGAAAAAGCATTTACAATCGATCCTTCAATTCGCACTTGGTATCAGGCTCAACAGTCTCAATAGTAATAATGTAGGCATTTTTTGCGACCAAACAATCTTCGAGAAATGAACGATCTGGGCGGCATGAGAGATTTCTTGCGCTCAACTTTCACCATCTTAAAAATGCTTGGTCAGGTAGGCCTAGTAATGTTGATCTTGGGCGGAACCGTAGTAGGAATGCTGGTCATACAAGAAGTAAATCACTTACCGAATATCGACTATCTCAAGAATTACAAACCAATTGATTCTATTTCTATCTATGACCGCAATGACAAGCTCATAGAACGCATCAATTTAGGAATGCCTCGCACCCTGATTCCCTTCAATCAAGTGCCAGTATGTATGCAACAAGCTGTACTAGCAGCAGAAGACAAGAATTTTTATAAGCATGGCGGCATGAGTTTTCAAGGCATACTGCGAGCCTCATTTGCCAATGCCAAAGCTCTAAAAATGGTTGAGGGCGGCTCCACCATTACCCAGCAATTAGCTAAGAATCTATTTTTCCCAGACGTCAAACGCACAGGCATAGTCAAACTAGCCGAAGTGGTGGCATCCTACCGCTTAGAAGAAAAATACACTAAAGAGCAGCTATTCTCTCTTTATCTCACTGAAATTTATTTCGGTAACGGCGCCCGGGGCATTGAGCAGGCAGCTCATAACTATTTTGGTAAAAAGGCAAGCAATCTCAATTTGCCCGAATCGGCATTTTTAGCGGGCATCATTCGCGCACCCTCGTTCTTAGGTTCAAAAGACAAACGAAAAGAAGCAATGGTCAGGCAAAAGCAAGTGCTTAGAGCCATGGTAGAGTGCGGCTTTATCTCCGAAAGCGACTGCCTACTAGCCGAATCTCAACCTCTGGTTTTCAAAAGAGCTGAAGTAGCTAAACCAAGTCAGCCTTTCAGCCACTATCCTTACTTTACGGCACTGGTTCTTGAATCGGTGCGGCGCCAATTTGATTCGCGCACCATCGGCTTAAATGGCCTTGAAATTTATACGACTATAGATCCCATTGCGCAAGAAGCTGCAGAACAAACACTCGCCGCTGAAATTAGAAGAGCACCAGCGGGGATAGAAGAAGAAGCATTGGTAAGTCTATCGGTTAAAGACGGGGCTGTCAGGGCTTTGGTTGGCGGGGCCCATGACTATTGGAAAAATCAATGGAATAGTGCTGTCAATCCACATACGGCAGGATCAGCACTGAAGCCCTTCATTTACCTCACCGCTTTCATGGGCGGTGTCTTAACTCCAGAAAGCACCGTACAAGATATTCCTTTTAAAATGACCCAAGAGACCGGGGTTGAATGGGCTCCCAAAAACTATGATGGCAAGTACATGGGCGAAATTACCGTAAGAGAAGCCCTTTGCCAGTCACGCAACATGTGTACAATTCGTGTCATGGAACAAGTCGGCATCACCAATGTCATTGACACCTTAAGAGCTGCCGGTATTAGATCTAACTTAGCGCCCACGATGGCACTAGCCCTGGGCAGCTCAGCGGTTACACCACTTGAGCTGGCCTCGGCCTACGGCACACTGGCCCGCGGTGGAGTAGCGGTGACACCATGGATGATACGCGAAGTAAAAGACAGCCGTGGCCAGCTATTAGATCGCTATGTACCAGTTATTCACCGAGTTTTTCCTTTCGAACAGACGAGCTGGCTGGTCGACATTTTGACCGAAGTCGTAAGGCGAGGGACAGGAACTCAGGCCAGACTAGCAAATCGTACTGTGGCAGGCAAGACCGGCACTGCCGACAAGGCCAAAGATATCTGGTTTGTTGGCTTCACACCAGATATGGTGACAGCGGTATGGGGTGGTGGCGACGAAAAAAGCCCTGTGGCAGACAAACACGTTACTGGTGGCACTGTCATGGCCCGTGTCTTTCGCCAGTACAATCAGCGTTACTACGCCAATCAACCAACTGCGATACCAGCCGGTGAACTGCCAACATCACGCTATGCCACTAGCATTGGCTCACCAGCAACTAAACCAATAAGCCACAGTAATGATGTGCCTTATAGCGAAATAGATCCGTCCCAAAGCTATCAGCAAGTACCGGTACAGCAAGCCGCTCCTGTTGCTAGACCGGCAGCCAGTGTAGTGCGCTCTCAAAAGGGTGTGACTGAATACAACTGGTCACACTAACCCTTACTATAATATCTATCTAAAATAGAGCCTGGCGTAGACGCCACCTTGTTCAAGCAGTTCGGCGTGGCTGCCACTCTCAACAATGCGACCGTTTTCCAAGACAAAGATTTTATCGGCATTAATAATGGTGGTTAGGCGGTGCGCCACCACTAAAGATGTACGTCCGACCATAAGGGGCACAAGAGCGGCCTGTATCAATGCCTCATTTTCATTGTCTAAAGCACTGGTGGCTTCATCAAGTATGAGTATCCTTGGGTTCTTCAGCAACACCCGCGCAATCGCAAGTCTCTGCCTTTCTCCACCACTAAGCTTGTGCCCACGTTCTCCCACGACCGTCTCATAGCCTTCCGGCATGGCGGCAATGACATCATGGATATTGGCTGCTCGACAGGCTTCCTCAATTTGCTCTAGGGTAGCGTCAGATTTGGCGTAACGCAGATTGGCAGCAATGGTGTCATGAAACAAATAGGTTTCTTGGGTAACAATACCGATGTTCTCTCTTAGCGAATCTCTGGTGACAAATTTTGTATCCCTTCCGTCAATCAAAATGCGCCCTTGATCTATCTCCCACAGCCTCGGTAGCAGATTAGTAATGGTGCTCTTACCAGCGCCAGAGGGACCAACAATTGCAACCATTTGACCCGGCTCAATGACGAAACTAAGATCTTCCACTCCGCCCCGACTATTAGCACCAATAGAGGGATAGGAAAAACCAACGTGCTCAAATTCAACCCTCCCACTGACGACGTTATGCTCCAAGGGTAGGGCCTCAGGAAGATCTTTTTCTTCTTTCATATCAAGGTAGTCAAAAATACGCTCAAATACAGCCAAGGCACTAACTACTTGGATTTGCACCCCGGCCAAGGCTGAAACAGGAGTATAGAGCCGACTTATTAAAGCTACAAAGCTAACTAGAACACCGACTGTAATACCGTGGTAAATCGCTAACCAGCCGCCGGCTAGCCATATTATTGCCGGACCCACAGTAACCATAGCCGTAATCGCCATCATAAACCAGCGCCCAATCATGGCCACACTAATTTCAAGGGCCATCAGTTCAGTGGCTAATTTGTAAAAACGCTGGCGCTCATACTCTTCTTTTACAAACGATTTAACCAATACAGTTCCAGAAACCGATAATGTCTCTTGCGTAGCTGCCTGTATTTGGTCACGCTTGGTACGAGTCTTCTTGCGCACTTCGTACATGCGCCGCCCCACCGGCCAGAGTGGCACTACCATCAGTGGCACCACAACAATAGAAATCAAGGCCAGCTGCGCATTCAAAGCAAAAATTGCTACTAGTGTAGTAACAATAGTAATGATATTAGTGACAATAGAAACCATGGTGCCGGTAATGACGCCGTCTACACTCTCAACGTCGCTACTGACACGATTCATGATTTCGCCAGTTTTAGTACTGGTAAAAAACAACAAAGGCATGCGATGCAAATGCGACACCAGGTCTGTGTGCAAATCGCGCACAATGCCTTCGCCTACCTTTGAATTTAAGTAGCCCTGATAAACGCCTACCAATCCAGCCAATATTGCCGAAGCCACCATGGCCAAGACCAACATAGCCAATAAGGGAAAATCTCGCGCTGGCAGAGCCTTATCAATAATGGCCAAGGTCAGAAGTGGAGGAGCTAGCCCTAGGGTAGAAGAGACAATAATGGCAGCCACCACCATTAACTCGAGCCGCCAATAGGGCGCAAAGAGTGCGGCAATACGGCGCCAGGCAACCTTACCCTTAAGCTTGGCTTTATCAGGGTTGAACATATTGGACCACATTAAGTGGACCGGCGGGCCGCCGCTAAACACTTCGTTTCCTCAGGCTTCCATAGGGTCAGTAAAACAGACTATTCAGTCAGTCTAGTCGCTTGGAATCTAAAGTCCCCTTTTTTTTCGTCTAGAGCTAACTACATCAAGATATACTCAAGATTCTATAAATAACTGAGAGTAAAGCAGTGAGAGAGAAGAAAAACCCTTTTCGTGACTGGCTGTTGGCTGGTCTGACAACGACTAAACGAAATGACAAAGACGCTCATCAAGATTCTCATCAAAAAGGCCATCAGGAGAGCCATCAAGATTCTTGGTGGAAAGTCATGTGCCTCACCGGCGTGGATTATTTCTCAACTCTCGGCTATCAGCCTGGAATCGCTTATCTTGCCGCTGGCATTCTCTCCCCTGTAGCCACATTGGTACTGGTCATTGTCACTCTTTTTGGTGCCCTGCCGGCCTACTGCTTTGTGGCCGAACGTAGTCCAAACGGACAGGGTTCAGTGGCAATGCTCGAAGGCTTACTTCCGGGCTGGCGTGGCAAAACCATAGTTCTGCTACTGCTTGGATTTGCCGCCACAGGTTTTATCATCACCATTACGCTTTCTGCTGCAGATGCCACCGCTCACATTCTTGAAAACCCCATAATACCAACGGCCTGGCACAATCATAATCGCGTACTGGTGACCATACTGTTAATCACAAGTCTTGGAGCCGTTTTTCTTAAAGGCTTCAAAGAAGCAATTGGCCTTTCTGTTTATATAGTCGCTGTTTATCTCTTACTCACCAACATTATTGTTGGTTGGGGTCTCTGGCAATTAGCCATACATCCTGAATTAACCAGCAACTGGCTGCAAAAACTGACCACAAACTTTGGCAATGTCTTTACCATGATTGGCTCAGCCTGCTTACTCTTCCCCAACCTGGCTCTGGGACTCTCAGGATTCGAAACCGGTGTAGCGGTGATGCCGATGGTGAAAGGAGACGCCTCTGATGTGCCAGAAAATCTAAGCGGAAGAATTCGCAACGCCAAATATTTACTCACCACCGCAGCCTTGATCATGAGCTATTTTCTAGTAGCTTCCAGCATGGTCACTACCCTCTTGATTCCAGCTGAACTATACAAAGAAGGTGGGGCAGCCAATGGTAGAGCCCTAGCCTATCTAGCCCACACTCACTTGGGTGAGCTTTTTGGTTCACTCTATGATTTCAGCACCATTCTTATTTTATGGTTTGCCGGTGCCTCAGCCATAGCCGGTCTTCTTAGTCTAGTTCCCCGCTATCTCCCCCGTTACGGTATGGCACCAGATTGGGCGGGCGCAGTGAGACCCTTAGTAATCTTTTTCACTCTCATTTCGTATGCTGTTACTCTCATATTCAAAGCCGATGTCGACGCCCAGGCTGGCGCCTACGCCACTGGAGTACTGGTATTAATTACATCAGCAGCTCTTGCCTCGGCAATCACCTCATGGCAAAAGTCCTCGCCCAAGCGTTTTGTCTTCACAGCCATAAGCTTGGTTTTTATCTGGACATCTATCGTCAATATGACTCAGCGTCCTGAAGGCGTTCGCATAGCCTTGTTCTTCGTGATCAGCATCTTGATCAGCTCCTTTATCTCACGGGCTGTGCGCTCAACAGAACTAAGAGTAGAAGAGGTGAAGTTAGATAAGAAGGCTCTCGATTTTATCACCGCTGCCACAAACGAACATTGGGGCGAAGTTAGACTGCTAGCCAATCGTGCTGGTACTGGCTTTCTCAAGGAAAAGGAAGCTAGAGCACGAGCTATCCATAGCATCCAGGAGCGCGAGGGCAACTTTATATTCTTAGAAGTAGAACCAGAAGATGTTTCTGAGTTCTCTGACACTGTGCTAGAAGTAACTGGCCACGAAGTTGACGGTCACCGTGTATTGCGCTGCAAAAGTCTGGCTGTACCGAACGCCATTGCCGCGTTACTGCTGCATTTGCGTGACAAGACAAAAAAGATGCCCCATGTTTATTTCGGCTGGACTGAAGGTCATCCAATCATTTACACCTTCAAATTTATTTTCTTTGGAGAAGGTGAAACTGCCACACTGACCCGCGAGATTATTCGCTCTAGCGAATCAAACGAATTCAAAAGGCCACTTGTTCATGTTGCCTAAACTAGCATCACAAGAAATTATTGGAGCTTGAAGTGTCGGATAGTAACAGCATAGTAAAAAAAGCCAATCCTCTGCCACGAAGAGTAGCCATAACATTTGCTATAAGCATGGCAATTGCCGTCTGCACCCTGGCGGGCTGGTACATCTCAGGCCTTGATGGCCAAGCCGGTCTAGATGGCATCACCATTGGTGCTCTAACTGGAATAGGCCTCGTCCTAATCACTACTGTTTCGATAAGAACAAAAGAGCGCAAAATCTCCCAGGTAAAACTAGACCAACGTGCTCAAGAGTTTATCCAAGAATTATCAGAAGAACATCTGGGCGTGGTGCGCCTACTGGCACAGAAATATGGCAGCAAGAACTACGACAAACTACAGCAAGATGCTCGACGCAAACATAGCATTCAAAAAGAGGAAGGTAACTTCATTTTTGTTGAAGTCGAACCTATCGGCGGTGACAAAGACGTCCTGCTAGTTACTGGTCATGAAATAGAGAAATTTCGTGTTTTGCGCTGTCAATCGCCAGCCGTAGCCGACGCCATCGCCGCCCTGCTTTTACATTTACGCGACGATAAAGGCAACAGAGTTCCTCACATATACATGTCATGGAGTGAAGTGCATCCTCTTGCCTATGCTCTCAAGTACGCTCTTTTCGGAGAGGGAGAGACAGCACCTCTGATCAGAGAGCAACTGCGTCGCCATGAACCGGAACCCAATAAACGACCAATTGTTCACGTCGCCTAAGGCAGGTCATGTCAAGAGATCGACACTAAGCGAGCATTAAGTTTAAATTTCAAGCTGTCTTACAAGCAACCGAGCAAGCAACCCAAACAGCAAACTAAATAGAACGGTCGGTGTGACCGACCACATTCAGCTCAGTCAAGCGCTTTAGACCCCGCTCAGTATTAAGATCGAGGATGCGAAGCAAAGTACCACCATCGCGGTAGCGGTGAAGGGTAACTGTATCAGGCGCATTGCGATCAGCTGATAGGAAGCACCGCGGTCTACCCGCTTTCACAGTGTCTTCGACTTCGACCATGAGGTGGTCGCTATTGCTTTGCTGTTGAAGTCTCGCTAGTTCCTGGATGTCCACTTTTTGCTCCTGTTCAATTGACTCAATGGTTGCACATCTATGTGAATTAGACCAGACAATCGAGAAATTGAAATGAATTTTTGCTTGTTCAAATTGTAAACTACCTCTTGGCATAAGAACACTAATTACCAAAGACATACCGATATAATGGTCAAGTCATCTTCGCGATGGCCTTGGGTCGTAAGCATGAGTAGCTCAGCGGTAGAGCACGCGCCTCTTAAGCGCTTGGTCGAGAGTTCGAATCTCTCCTCGTGCACCATTTAAACAAAACTAGATACAAAGAGAAGGTCGCTATTCGTCACGCGCTGGTGCATGCTCTTCGATGAAGGCAAGAGCTGTACCAAAAGCATCATCGGCAACCTTTGTATCTTCAAATGTATAGTGGTCGCCCTCAGCAAGGCGGACAAATTTCTTGTCTTTGGTAGCAAGATTCTTGAAAACACTCTCTGAACCGATCAGCTTCGATTCACCGTCCTTATCGCCATGAACAATCAAAACAGGCATTTCCTTAATTGCCTTGGCCATCGCTTTGGTTTTATACATAAAGAATTGGCAAGCCACCATCTCACCGGAGGTAACATCCATTCTCACCATGTCATCTTCGCTCAGAGCGGCTTTTAGCTCTTGCTTAGGTGTAGCTACATCCATAAGTTTTTCGCCTAAGCCAAAGGCATGCTTGGAGCCTACAGCCATACCAACCCCAACATTGACGAAGTTATTGACCGATTTGAAGTGATCGCCGCCAGGAGCAGCAGAAATGATGCCATTGATCAAAGTCGGATACTTGCTCGCGGCCTGCAAAGCTAAAGCGCCGCCCATGGCCTCGCCAAGAATAAATACCGGCACTCCCTCATGCAGTTTGCGAATCTCTTCACAAGAACCTTTTACATCAGCTAAGGTCTTAGCCAGGTCCATTTTGCTGTCTTTCCTGTCAATCTCGCGCCAGCCACCGAAGCCGCGCAGGTCGATGGCATAGACAGCGATATTTTTTGCCGCCATACGCGAACCAAGGTCATCAAATACTCCGCTGTAGAGCCCCAGCTCATGCAAACAAAGCACCACAGCTTTAGGTTTCTTAGCGGCCCAATAGAGAGCAGGAGGATTGCCCGGTACCAGACCTACTTGCGTACCCTGTAACTTTCTTTTCTTGCGCTTAGAGCCATCGGCATGCTTCTTTGAGAATGGCCAGAAAGCCTGAGCAGGTGACGAATTACTGATGCTAAGTGGAACGGCTGCAACCATGGCCAAAACCAAGCTAGCTGAAAGAAATTTAGATGGACCTACTCTCATCGGCACTTGTTTTACCAATTCCATTTTAAAAAAGTTAAGCCTAACCATCTTCTTCTCCTAATGTTTCACTTTAGTTTACTTTGTTTCCGAACTTCCTGTTGCTCTCCAAATCGGCAGATTCTGCCGCTGCCCGCGGATTAGTAGCCTTACAACCCAGCTGAGGAGCATTCGTCGCTTGCAGCTTCGGCACCACTACTGGTGCCTGAATCTGGGTGCGATCTCGCAGTACTTCTTCTTCTACACGATCGCGCAAATAGACAAAGGCTTGTTGCAATGTTGTCTCTTTACCATTGAGAGAAAGACCCTCAATTAAACGCCTGGTGAACACGCTGTTAGAATAGCGCTTTGACTCCCAAGAAATCTGGTCAGCTTGACTGGCGGCCACCACAACCTGCCCTGGTGGAGACGCTAGGACTGTTTCGCCGATGTCACGAATACGATAGAGTGACTTTCCACCGACAGCGGTAATGGCTTTCTCTAGTTCTTGAGTAGACTTAGATTCACCCTTCTCAATAGCGGCAGCACCACTATGACAAACATCGAGAAAGACGCAAATGCGATCACTGTGAACCAAGTCTTTTAAACCAGCTAAAAACCACTGCATGGGAATGCCAGAAAAAACAATATTATGCACATTGCCTTCGTAGGGCACAATGAAATTAGCGCCACCAACCTGGCTGGCTGCCTGAGTACCGTGGCTAGAAATATAAACAACCGCCAGATCGTCTGCTTTAACCACACGCTTCATCCACTTATCACCAAGCAAGGCCACAATATTAGCTCTGGTTGCCTCATGATCAGTAAGTAGTTTGACATGGTCGGCTTGAAAACCAGCCTGAGTAACCAGAAAGTTTCTAAAGTCCACAGCATCTTTGGCGGCAAATCGCAGATTGAGAGAAGCGTCTTGGAAGCTGCTAATGCCCACAACCAGCGCCCATTTATCTTGAATTGGTTTATTGTAGATAATGCTTGAATTAGCAGCTCCCTGTTCAGCCAAGTTCTTATTTTTCTCTTGCTCAAAAAACAAACCTTTTTGCATGCTCTCAATTGACCGTGCTTTTTCAATCACCGGCTTGGCTTCAGCTATTTTGTCTTGAGCGATGAGAATCTTGCCCAGAGATTCAAGATCACGGGCGGTAAGCAGACTATCTTCTCCACTAACAGTTTGGTCATATTGAAGAAGACGTCTGGCATACTTCTCAGCTTCAACCAGCTTAGTTGGCTGGGCTTGCAAAATATCTATCAATTCACGCTCAATCAAAGCGACATAACTATGTTGCGGCCCAAGATTGCTCTCTTCAATACTTAAGGCTCGCTTGAGCAGAGGTTCAGCTTCAGTAGCTTTATCGGCTGCGACGAGAAGATCTGCTAGATTGATCAAGTTCTGTGCCACCAGAGGGTGGTCAGCGCCAAAGTTCTGCTCGCGAATATTAAGACCAGAACGTAGGAGACTTTCGGCCTTGCTATAGTCGCCCATATTGCGGTAAAGAAAGGCTAAATTATTCATACAAGTAGCAGTTTCAGGATGCTTGTCGCCTTTCAGGCGAGTGCAAATCTCAAGGGCCTCTTTGTAAGCATGCTCCGAGGCACTGTACTTGCCCTGGCGCAAATAGAGCTGGCCAATTGTACTGAGATCTACCACTACGGGCAGTGACTCTCTCCCCGAGTTGGCGAGGTCAATATCAAGAGCCTGCTTCAGACTCTTCTCGGCAGCATGGTAATTGTCGCTTTCCAAATAGGCCTTGGCCAGAGTAGTCAAAATAGAACTGACTGCAGAATCGTTGCCTTTCGCTTCTTTCAAGCGCAGACTAAGAGCTCGCTCTAACAGACCAATAGCAGCCGGCACTTGATCAATATCTAACAAGACTTTTGCCCGCGCGGCTAGGGCCGCCGCCAACTCTAAGCTATCACCCCATTGCTCCTCAACTAACATCAAGGCCTGCTTTGATCGCTGATCAGCCTCAGAATGCTTTCCCTGTCGTTGATAAAGAGCAGCGACATTAGTCAAGTCACGAACCAAGCCGCTGTCTTTGGCAACACCAGCCTTCTGCCTGGCAGCAATAGCGCGCAGGTAAAGCACCTCGGCCTCGCTGTACTTGCTCTGCAAGAAATAACAATCGGCCAAACGCTCAACGCTGCCGAGCAACTGACCGCCCTGATTGGCACCTTTGAAACCCTTTTCGTTGAGTTGCAAGGCTTCTATTAAAAGCGCTTCGGCCGCAGCATAGTTAGCCGCCTTTAAGGCCAGCATAGCTTCTTCGGTAAGTTCCTGAGCCCTGGAGCCGCTAGCACTCTTAGAAGAAGAAGAAGAGGCTATGGCCGAACCAGAGACACTGTGGTACTCGCCAGCTAGAGGAAAGACTAGCAACGAGAGTAGAAGGGTGGCTAAAGAACGGTGTAAGTTAACTGGCATTCGCTACGACGTTAAGATTAGATCTCTAGGGCCTTTATAAATGTCTTCCTTATTGGCGCAATTCTATCAATGTATTGCCCATACGCGTTGAGATTGTCAATTAGGAGGTATTATCGAGAAATGTTCATTACCCCTTATTCTCCAGCCGAACCCTGCATAGCCGTTCAAAGAAACAGTGCCTACTTTGATTTAGTCAAGGCCATCAATACTGTCTGCTACTTTTCTCTTATTTGGCTAACCTACAAATTTCTAAGCCATCAGCTTGACTGGCAACTCTCTGGCGGTTGCGTGCTGGTAAGCGGCGCCTGGTTAATTTTGACCAGAATTAAAGTCGACCATCTATTGCAGACATATTTTGACGTACTTTCACGTATCGAGCTGCAACTACCAGTGGTGCTTGGCTTGAGCCTGAGCTTACTGGCCCTATTCGCCAAAGCGCTGCATCCAATCGTGCACGTCCTGGCCCTAGCAGAAATAGCCTGCTGGATTTACTTGTTTATCTTGTACCGCCACAACAAGGCCCGTTTCAAGAAGCAGGGTTACGGGCCAGTGCCCTTAAATACCATTATTAATCCACCGGCAGAGCTTTTACGGGCGGGCGATTTGTTGCTCACCAGTGGCAACGTTGCCAAACGACTACATGAAAGCGTGGGTCATGCTGAAGTAGTACTCGAAGACGCAAGCGGAGCCAAGATGCTACTTAGCTCCTACATGGACAAAGGCTGCACCCTGCACCAACTAAGCGATTTAACCGGCCCCGACTATGACGGCAGTTATGTCGGCCTGCACTTGCAAGAGCCCTGGTCAGACGAGCAAAAAGCCCGTGCTTTTGCCATCGCCCAAGAAATGGTCAAGAGTAACCGCCTCTGGGCCGAAGCCGAAAATATCAGAGTGCTCAAACGCATCAATTTCTTTCCTTTGCCAGACTGGCTCAGCTCAAAACTCAAGCATTTTTTTCATGCCAGCGGCTACGACTGGTTCGGCACCTTTATGGGGCGGATTGCACCGGACCGTTGGACCTGTATAGGCGCAGCGGTGGAACTCTATAAACGCATGAAAGTGCCAATTAACCACTATGGCACAGGTCTACTGGGAGTCGGTACGACGCTACTTGATCCGATCATGCCAGTGCGCTTTCTGGCAGACCCAGCCTTGAACCTGATCGAAAAAGATCAGGCTCCAAATTAAGGACTAGAGTGGCGCTCTTTAAGCTTCTGTATAATACTGATTATTCTGTTTCCCATAGAAGGTGAATATGACTTGCCAATCGAACGACAGCAACGCAGCAGAAACACCAATACTCTCTAGCTTAAAAATAGCAGCACCATGCAATGCTGATTGGGATACCATGGTGGGAACAGAACGAGAGCGCTTTTGTTCGAGTTGTGCCCTCAATGTCTACAATATCTCGTCGATGGGCAGCCTAGAAGCCGAGAGATTTTTAGCGGAGCGAGCCGGAAGCAAAGTTTGCGTACAATTTTTTAGACGCAAAGATGGCACCATCTTAAGTGATAACTGCCCCAAAGGCCTCCGCGCCATGCGCGACCGCAGCAAACAGATCTTAAGAATAGCAAGTAGCTTTGTCGCCTTAGTTGTTAGTAATTTTGCTGCAGCTCTAGCCAATGAACCAGCCAAAGCAAAGCCTATAAATTCAAGTTCTAGTACAAGTTCTAGTTCAAGCGCCAGTAAAGTAGAAAGAGGCGAACCAAGTCTTAAAACTGAGGGGCAACCTGAACAACGCCTGATGGGCAAGCCCAGTATGAACGGCCTCAATACAGGCGCCATTAGCCCCGTGCCAAGAAAAGAACTATTGCAGAAAAAAGTAGCAGAACTTGAAGCCAAGCCCCATAGCAGCGAAGCAGCAAAGTCAGAACTTGCCAAAGCCTATATCGAATTAGCTCACAGCCAAAACTCCTGCAACAACTTCAAACAGGCAGCCAGCGATTTTTCACAAGCAGCAAAGTTATTGAAGAAAATGAATTCACAAAAGCAGCTCTATGCCAATGTTCTACTCAATCAGGCCGCAGCTCTCAAGCAAGACAATCGAGCAAGCGAAGCTAAAGCCCTCGAAGAAGAAGCCGCAAGACTGAGCAATAACAAATAAAATCAGATACTTGCTAGCAGCTTAAAGGCCAAGAAAGTCTTTGATCTTATCTGTGGCTGAAACTTTTGGTCGGTAAAACTCTCCCGTCCAATTTTGGTTACCGGTGGCGGCGCGGCTTGACTGAGAAGCACCAGCCATTTGATAGAGAGTGGCAATCAATGCACGACATTCAGCCGTGGCCCCTTTTCCGTTTACCGTTAGTGCCTGTGGCTGGTATGCACCCTTGGCCCCGCTAGTAGCAGTAGTGGTATCACCTTCACCAATCTTGTTAGTGTTGCCGACAAAGCGCGCATACTCAGGACTGAGACTGTAGCCAGCTAGTAATGTCTGAGGTTGGGCAAACTGAGCCGCCATCTCATCAAGGAGTGCCTGTTGGGCATTGAGGTCCCAGGCTAGAATCTGTCTACCTTCAAACAGTCGATTGAGTTGAATTAGCATTTCACTGAAAGACATAGCATTAAAGACAATAGACTGATTGAGGCCGTGTTCTTCGATCAATTGACTGGCAATTTCGTCTTGCGGCTTAAGTACACCTTCAAACAGAACTTTGCCCCCAGGAGAAAGCACTGACATAGACAGCAGTTTGATCGGCGAAGAAATCATGTTTGCAACAGCTACATTCAGACGAGTCACCTTGCTGGCAAAAACCAACCAATCAGTAGAATCAATCAGGTAACGAGACCAAATGATTGACTTATTTCGGTCGGTTGGATTGGGGTGATCAAGATTTGAATGACTTGGTTCAGATTTGGCTGAATGCATAAGACGCTCTCAGAAATTAGGTAATTTTGACTACTCAGCATTTGAATGTGCTGTGAGGCCATTATTTTAGCTCTTACAGCCCCAACGAAGATTAACACTTTACAATTAAGTGCCACTGCGAAATTGCTCCGATAAGCCCTATTTATTCAGTTTGTAAAGCCTACGAATACTCTCTTTGTCGCGCTCCGTAAGCTCTGTCGAGCATGACTTCCAATACATTACATCTTGACCACCGGGTGAATGACCCAGACCAAGGACATGACCAAACTCATGCATGAACAGAGTATAAAGTTGAGTTTTTGCAAATGAAGTCATCTCTTGATTCTCAATTTTGTCGAGGGCCCCTTCTGCTCGGGAAGCAAAGCCATCGTAAGAAGGGCAGTAAACTCGCACATGAGCACGGTCTAGAGCCCGCTTGTTGTCTTTCTCATAGACGGCGCTGGTTCGGCCAGCCGAGCCATAAGGTATGTCGTCGTAAGAAGTAACTCTTTCTATATAGACATCAGCGCTATCTATGTCAGATACATAAGTGAGCGAAATTGGTGAATTTTCGTATTTGCTCCATTGCTCCATAGCTTTATGCATAAGCTCACGAATTGAGCCTCCGAAGCCACTAGTAGCTGAAGTTTCAACAAAGACCTTCAAAGGGAAACGACTGGCTCGCCAAAACGAATTTGGCTCAGCTTTTAGATAGTCTCGGTCTGAAGCAGGACTCTTACGGCGACTATGAAGATTGTAAGTAATGTCATCGATAGTCCAGGTAACAATGTCAATTTGCTCTTGATCCTTTTCCTGGCGCAAATGCTTTTTAAATAGCTTACGGGCTTCGCTAAAATCAAGTTTGGCCTCAGGGTATTTGCCAAGCAAATCAAAGCTAATTGCTCTGGCCTGATACCAATCGGCTAGGGGTCTTGGTAGGGTAGAAGGAAATTCAGCAATCAATCGACCGTAATACTTGTTCGAATCTTCAACGGCAGAGAGATCGCTAATCATGGAAGTTACCCAACCAAGCTGCCAGAGAGTTGATACCACTTGCTCACGGGCCTGATTAAGCCGTTCTTCAACAACTTCTTTTTTTTGATCAGATTTTGCCGCCAGAGTTTTTTCACTCAATAATTTCTCTTCTCGCAGATAAAGCAGCGCCTTATCACTTGCTATGGCTTGATCGTAGTGCTTACAAGAAATTGCAGCATCGGCTAAACTTTGCAAAGCATCTTCAAACTGACTCTTGAAATCAGGATTGAGTGCATTGCCCGAGTCAGTCGCCACCGCAGTTAAACCCACTATCAGCTGCGATAAATCGAGAGCTTTGGCTGACTCAAAACTTTTGGCGAAACTCTTTCCCGCTAGGAGCTGCAATGTCTCTATGTAGAAGCGGCAGGCTGCCTCGCCTCTGCCACCAATTATCAAAATTCGCCCTAGGGTGCCGCGCAGATTAATAGCTTCGACACAGTCTCTGCCATTTTTCTCCCGAAGCCGCAAAGCTTCCTGCATGTAGTGCTCAGCTTCTTCCAAATCAGAAGACCAGTAGAGTGTTTCGCCCAGGTCATAACAAATTGAACTTAGCTGCTCGTCCGAATCAGGGAAGTAGCGACGGTTGATCAAATAGGCCCGGCGAAAGAGATGAGCAGCCTGACTGAGATCGCCATCAATCTTACAAAGATAAGCAGCGGTAATAAGTGAATTGAGACCACGGGCTATTCTCTTTTCACTAGCAGGTGTTATATTGCTCGCCATAGCACCTTTCACCATTTGTTTGCTCTTCTCTAAGTCTGATTGACGCCAGTCAGTTTCATTCAAACTAGTTTCATTCAAGTCAGTTTCATTCAAGTCAGTTTCTACAATGCCCATATACTGACTAAGTAAATCCGCAGTGTGTGGCCTTTCAATTTTAGATATTTGCTTTAACCGATCAATCACCTGGTTAAAATGATCTTGGGCCAATTCTGGTTGATCTAAAGCGACAAGAGTGCGCGCCAGAGCCAACCTGCTATCGAATGCCCGCAGAAGTTTGTCGCTCATGGTCTTCTCTTGCAGCTCCAGGGCCTGCTTAAACTTCTCTTGCGCCTCCTCTAAATTGCCCTTTGCTGAAGCAGCAGCACCTTGCTGGTAGAGTGTTTCTACTTCCTGCTCGACAGCAGTCGTAGCCGGCACTGGCCGATCAGGCTCAAGTAAATTTAGTTTGTCAGCAGCCCGCTCTAAATAATGTGCAGAGAGACTATCACCCGCTCGCTGAAAGCGCCTGGAAAGATCAATTAGTGTAGAAGAACAACTGGTTCTATCGGTCCTCGCAGCACCACTCCTCTCTTTCTGCAGAGTCGCTAGTGCCGATGGCGCAGGTGGTTCGCGAAGAAGTGCAACCAAACTTGCTATCTCTTGCTTAGCCTCAAACTTTTGTTGTAACTGCAAAAGCACAAAAATACGTAAAGCCCGATTGCTTCGGTCATTGTTAAAACTAGAATTCAAAAGGCGCTCACTATTTTTCAAACTGAGCTTGAACAATCGCCTTTTGACCTTTGGCTCACTGGTATCTAAGGCTGCAAGCAAAAAACTCTGAGCCAAGTAGTGGTCAACAACGGCCTGATTAAAAGATGCCTGCACAGGCGAATAGGAAGCGCTAACGCCGAAATCTTCAGCCGACAGTGCTGCATCCCAATTAGTGACTGCGGCGTCTGGCCCAAAGAGAAAGCTATCATGAGAAGCCAGAACAGGCTCAAAATTATTGACTAAAGTAGAAACTACAGCAAACAAGAGCGCAAATTTCTTAGACCATCGGCTAGAGAAGGTTTCCGCTCCTTGTTTCAAGCTCAATTCTCCATGGCATAAAATATTGATAGCTCTAGTCTACAGGAATATTGCCTCTCTGCTGTTCGAATATAAGTGATAAAGGTGACCAATGAGCGATTACGGTGCCCAATTTAACTCAGTTGCAGATCTGGTTGCGACCGCCACCAAAGGCCTCTACAACAAAATTGATCACATGTTGTTCAAAGCACTTGTCGCCTGCCTCAAAAGTGAAGATTATCAAGCCGTCAGCGTAGCCATAGACCAACTAGTAAAGGAGAAGAAGCTGATCTCCATCCCTCCCCTTTACTTTGTCGCCAAAGCCCATCCCAATGAGCGGGCCCGAAAGAAAGCAGAAGTGGCCCTCACTACCTTCAACCAAGATAAACGCATTGCTGAGCTGACTGAAAACAAAGAAATAAAAGTGGCCGTAACGGAACTCATCAAAGAATATGGCAACTACAAGAGCTAGACCATACTAGCTAATTAGGCCTTCTTCCATGGATTTGAACTTTGCTTTTGGGTGGAGCGCATTAAGTTCGAGGCTTGCACGGCCGGTGCCACTTCTTGTTCAAAATAGATGACCTTAAAGTACTGCAAGAATTGTTCAGTGGTGAAACGCAAGGGCTCTTCTTCGTGATGCGTGTCATGACCGTATACTGAGCTAAGGAAAATGTGCCCCCTTTGCCGGTCGAAACCAGTAAGCGGATAAGGCTTGTTGGCCGTGGGAGCAGTTCCGGCAAAAGATGAGGTTTCAGGCACGAAATCTGACGAAATGGCAATGATAATGCGTTTTCTGGCAATCAAATCAGAAAGCTGCAGCAACAGGTCTTGTGGTGAGCAATCGGCTGTTACTAATGTGCCAGTAAAAGCTGCTGTGAGGGTTTCAACAACCTGCGATGCGCGAGCAAAGCCCTCATTGCGGGGTTCAGCCAGCTTGTTGGCCAATCTATGTTTTTGAGCCAGGTGAATACCATAGGCTTTCTCAAGCAGCGGAAACCAAAAACCATATTTTGCCACTAAGCCATAACGAAGAATTTCTTCTGGCCGTGGCGGCATGACATCAAGGGTGTTGCCGTGAGCACCAGGAAAAGCCACGGTGAAGCTGTGATCTAAATTCTCAGATAAAATACGCAATAACGCCCTTGGTCTAGCTTCAGCCAGTGAACCTACGCCAGCAGCGAAGAAGGCATCACCCATGGTACCAAGACGAACAGCACTGGATTGCAGCGACATCTGTGGATAATCATTATCGGCATATAAAGTCGGTTTGATCTCGGTAAATCTTTCTGCACTTTTCGCCCCTTTGTTGGAACTAGCTAGAATCCCTTTAGATTTAGCGTCATCGCCCAATGTATTGGCGCACTGATAGGCAAAAGCCCGGCGAAAATCATCTTGGGTTAAAACAGGCACAGTACTCTGCGAGACAGCCGGCCGCTCACCAAGAATTTTGCAGCCCACAGCATATATCATGCGTACAAAACTCTTCTCAGAGTCACTAAGGTGCTCACTATTTAAGACCGATGACATCTCAGGAAAATCTACATAGCCACTGAAATCGAGATCAACCAGTGTATAAATACGATCAACTGTTGCCGCCAATTCCGGAGCAAGTACCAGACTAGCAAAGCGCTTATCGGTGCCCAGGTGCAGTGGAACCGGTGTACCTTTTTTAGCGGCCTGGCTCTGTTTTCTGTTCGGTTCATCTGTCGGCCAGATTTCGCTGTCAATTTCATCTATCTGTTTTTTGCTCAAGCCAGCGTGATAGCCCGTATCTTGCGCTGGAGGCGGATCTGGTTTTACGACCCCCCAGGCACGCAAAGTGCTGGCATCCTGACTGACAAAAGCCGACTGGTAGGTGGCGGCATCTTGCACTGGTTGAACATTCTGAATCGGCGCAATATTCTGCACCGGTGCAATGTTCTGTACAGGCGCAGCATTCTGGATAGTGAAGGCAGAAAGAACTGGTGAGGCATCCACAATCGGCTCAGCGTTCTGGACAGTGAAGGCACTGAGCACCGGCACAGCATTCTGAATCGGTGCAGCATTCTGGACCGGCACAGTGTTCTCGATGGGGGCAGCATCTTGAATCAGTTCGGCATGTTCGATACTGGCCGCTGTTTGAGCAACACTAGTCTCCAAGCCAAAGGTGGCATTTTCAAAAACTGTGGCGCCTTGATTGATGGTGGCAGACTGACCAAAAGTAGCATTCTGCTCTATGGTCTCCGGTTTGGCAAAAAAGGCTTCAGCCATAGCCGGAGTAAATACTGATGGCCGATCGCTGTCAATTTGAATATCGTCACGCTGATGCTCTTGGGCCATCTCGGCGGCAGCGGCGCTATAGACCGGGGCATAGTCTAGGTCTGGGTTGAAACTAGTGCTAGAAGGGCTATAGCCAGAGCTAGCAGTATAAGTAGAACTAGGACTAGAACTAGTACTAGAACTAGGACTAGAACTATAACTAGAACTCGGGGCCGGTGCCGCACCAGAAGAAGAAGAAGAAGAAGAAGAAGAAGTACTAGTAGCAGTTGGGGGCGGAGGGGCAGCCGGTGTCGGCGCATAGGCCGTATATCCGGGAATACTTACCGGCGCCGAAAGCGAAACATCTAGGCCATAGTTGTACTGTGAATTGCCGGGTTCGTTAACGAAAAAAGAATAGCCAGAGGCCGGATCTTGTCCGAGATCAGGTGCTTGAGCTGGAGGCGCTTTAGCTGCCGCCTTTCTTTTGTCTAGTTCAGAACTATCAGACAAAGACTAATAACCTCGTCCGCCCCCCAACCACCGGCGTCCGCCCATGGCACTGTAGCCGTAACCACCATTGAAACCATATCCACCAACCGAATTGAAAGTACCATCCCTGGGAGTATCACCCCAAGAACAAGCACCCATTTCGCTCTTCAGTTCGTTGAATTGATTCATTTGCATCTGATTTTCAAACTTTCGCTGATCCTTGTCATCCTGAACACCTTGGCGCAAGGCATTAATATCAGTATTCAAGTTAGCGAGAGTATTCGTTTGGCTAGTGCGCAGATTGCTGATGCACTGCTCTAGCTGGTCAATATAAGCCTGTTGCTTGGCCCTGTAAGCGCTGTCTTGCTGCAACCAAGATGTGAGAACAGCCATTTCTCCAGACTTCGCTCCAGCCAAAGAAGGGGATACGCCCTTTTTCTGTTTTTCTAGAGCCTGTATACGCTGCTCAGCATAGAGTCGATAGGCATTAGTTTTAGCTTGTTCAGCAGCCAGCTTGCTCTCAGCCTCATTCTCAGCGCTTGAGTACTGATTAATCATGGCCTGGTCTGTGTTAAGCATTTCTTGCTCATCATGATAAATAGTCTGGTTGGCACCAGCTACCTGAGCTAAGGCCGGGCTAGAGGACGAAAGGCTTAGCAGTGACAGAGCCACCAGTGCGACCTGACAATATCGAGTTTTCTTGCTATCCATTCTCACTTCTCACTCCCTCCACTTAACCAAGTTATCTATACCCGGCTCAGCAGATTTAACAGCAGCCATATCGCCTTGTTAACGCCGGCTTTTACCATGCAATTTGACCAACTTCTCTATTTTTGCGGTCAGCATAGCCTTATCCTCTGGTGAAAGAGGTATGGCCTTGCGGTAATCTTCTAAAGCAAGAGCCCATTGACTCAAACTCTCATGGGTCTGCCCTCTGGCAATATAGGCATCTCCGTCGGCAGGGCTTAGCTTTACGGCCTGATTGAAATCTTCGATTGCCTGGACAAACTTCTTATTGCGCCGATAATATTCAGCTCGCATCATGTATGAACCAGAATCTTTTGGCCCCAGTGCAACCACCGTTGAATAATCATCCAGGGCTGAACCATCTCCCAAGGCATCCTTCAGCTTAGCTCTTTCGAGATAGCCATCGATAAACTTTGGCCGAGAGAGTATGACGAAATTCAAGTCGTCGATTGCAGCCTTGCTATTACCGGTCTTTCGCAGCAGGGCCGCCCGCTCAATACGAACAGGCACCTCATTTTTGTCGAGCGCTAAACAACTATCAAAGGCGGCCTTAGCCTGCTCGAACTTACCTAGCTCAAGATAGCGGCTGCCCAAAAGACAATAGATATCGGCCATATTGACAATATTCTCGTCTTTGCCCTCAAAGCGCTCACGTATCCGACCGGTTTGAGCGGTGTAATTGAGAGCAACTACTCTTGGTCTTGGATTGAGGGTCGTGATCGCCAATAGGTCGCGAATAGATTTATCTTTTTCACCTAACTCATTGCAGGCATCAGAACGCAAATAATAAAACCAGGCGCTACGAGGGAAGACTTTGACTAAATAGTCAAAATCTTTGATAGCCAATCTGTAATCGCTTTTATTATTGTATGTGATACCACGCAACAGTCTAGCTCTATGGAAATCTGGCTGTTCTTTCAGCACGACTGTTAGTAGCCGGATCGCTTGATCAACGGCTCCAATTTCTCGGCATTCACAGGCCTTGCTAATTAGTGTCTCAATCTTAGCCTTATGAGCAGCATCGGCGGCCAGTTTACTTTGGCCAGCAAGTTTGTATAGGGCCGCAAGATTACCAAAATCAACTTGCATTAGGGGCACATACAGCACTGGTTCTTGTGTCTTTACCGCTGCCTCATAATCCACAAGGGCGCCCTTATAGTCTTTTTTTGATATACGGCAATAACCGCGAGTAGTAAGTGCGCTAGATGATTTGGGCTCTAGGGCCAGGGCGCGCTCGGCATCACTTTGAGCCTCTGCTAAGCGATCGATTTCTAAATAAGTGCGGGCACGAATAGCTAACACATCAGCGTCTTTAGCATTGGCGCGCAAACAAACAGCGCACGCTCTAATCAAAGCCTGCTTATCGTCAGTGGCCGTAAGCAAAAGTACTTTCTCGAAACTAGACTTGGTCTCACTAGCCCACAGAGGAGCCGTGCTGGAAAATAGGAAGGAGCCTAGAAGATATATTAACGAGATGGGTAATCTCAATTCTTCCTCGCAAAAGAAAAACTATTGGGTTACCACTGTCTCCAAACCGACTATTTTCATTCCCTTGTCCCTTAGGTTAACTCGTGCCAGCTCAGTGAGCAATACCCGCATGCGATCATAGGTATCGATATCAAGGCCAGACCAGGCGGGCTGACTGATTTCGCTGGGAGCACATGTAGCTAGATTGACAGCCTTACCGTTGATAAAAGTCAAAGTCTTCGAAATGCCACCATCAACGAATGTAATTTGCACATTTAGCAACTTGGTTAACCGTTTGGCTTGTAGATACAATTTTGCCGAACGAGCAAGAATGCCGTAAATCATTTCGACCAGGTCATTCTCATCGATTTCACGCTCAACTACTTCAGCGTCGAGGTCTTCTTCAAGATCTTCTTGAGGAAGTTCTATTTCTGTTTTTTCAGGACCTGATTTTCCCGGGTCAGGATCAGGGTCTTCTCTGGCAGCTTCGGCTAAACGCTCTTCCTCACGCTTAAGAATGCGTTGATAGTTAACTTCCTGCCGCACCATGGCCATACCAATGGCCAACAAACGCCTGGCACTAAGTTGGCAGGCAGAATAACTGGCGATGGGTCCTTCAATAAATATCAGGGCAAAAGCTTTAGCAATCAACTCGGCGCTTGCCAGGCCCCAAAACAAGTCTAGAGGATAGGTCTCTGTTTGCAAGGCTTGAAGCAAGTCAAGTACTGGCTTAAACGAATCACTGACAAATGGGCCCAACATGTATTCAAGATCTTGCTGCAGACTGACCTGAACAAAATCGTGGCTATAAAAATTGAGCACCCGTCCACGTTGTCTGAGGGCCCTGTTATAGGGAGGATCATGCTGCTTGATCAGATCAGTTTCAAGCAAAGCCGCTTCAAGAGGAGTGTCTACAACTTCTATGGCAATATCAAATATCTGACTAATCAGTTCTTTGGTCTTTGAGTCTTTACCCTTTCTTCCGCGGAAGTAGCTATTAACTCTGCTCTTAAGCGACGTCGCTTTACCCACGTACAAAATATTGCCATCACTATTGAGCATGCGGTAGATACCCGGCTTTGCTGGCAAGTCGAGGCGTTTAAGACGTTCCATCGGGATGGCATAGGGATTTTTCTTATCTTTAGCGCTAACCTTTGGTAAAGGCTGACTGAGCCACTCTAGAAGCTGGTCGTCTTCATATATTCCGATAGCCCCAAGATCAGCTAGCAATCTCTGCCAAATAAAATAGGTGGCCTCAACGTGGCAAGATGAGCGTTTCATCTCCGTTAGACTCAAACCAAAATAGCCACCAAGTGCGCGAATTGCCCGAGAAGGTAAATCAGGATAAAGACGCTTAGCAATCTGACACGTGCAAATAAAGGTAAAAGGCAAATTCTGCTCTGGCAGATGATCGACAAATAGCTGCCTGACAAAGGCCTGCTCAAATTGAGCGTAGTGAGCAACGGCAAACCTAACTTGTTTTTGACCATCCCCACTGAGATCTCTCATCAATTCACTCAAAACATCTGCCGCAGGAGAAGCATCTTGCATCAACTCATCTGTAATTCCAGTAATTTTTTGAATACGCGCAGGCAATGCTTGATCTGCAGGCAAGCGAATTAAGCGGCTCTTGATCAAGAGCTGAGAATGAGGTAGCTGGCCAGCCGTCACCTCTGGCAAAAGCCAGCCCAATTCAAGTATTTGAGCACTCAGAGGAGTGGCGCCAGTGGTTTGACAATCAATGAATAGCAGTGGTTGTTCAGCTAATTTCACTAAGGCATTTCTTCTCATCGGCTTGCTGCCAGAAAGACTCAATGTCGGCAATGATGCTAGACGAAACTAGCTCACCGACCTGCTTATCAAACCAATCAGCCGGCATAGCTGAAGCATACTGCTTTTGAATAAATCTTTGATCCATCAGCACGATCAATCCACGATCATCACCTGAGCGAATGACACGACCAGCAGCTTGAATAACTTTTGCCATAGCCGGATAAACATAGGCATAGTCAAAGCCATTACCATAGCGCTTCTCGTAGTAAGTGCGTATTTGTTCGCGCTCAAAGTTGAAATTAGGCAAACCGGGCCCGACAATAATGGCGCCAATAATCATCTCACCAGGGTAATCAACACCTTCGGCAAATACTCCACCCTGAACGGCAAAAACAAGAGTAGGCGAATCTGTACGGCCCAGCGAATCCATTATTTCTTTAGCCTTAGCCTGGGTGATCTCGCTTTCTTGCTTCAATAACAACACCGAATTTGGCAATTTGCTTTTAATTAGCTCATAGACACTGCCAAGAAAAGCGAAACTGGGGAAGAAGACAAAATAATTACCTGGTTTTACTTGAACGATACGAGCAATGCCATCAGCAATTTTGCCGAAATTACGCTCTCTATCTGAATACTTGGTAGAAACCTGGGGAATGATCAACAGCTTGCGGTGTTCCCGAGGGAATGGGCTGGTGTACTCCCGGCGAGACAATTCAGGATCGTCCAATCCGGAAAGCTGCGCAAAATAATCAAACGGTTTAATAGTGGCAGAGAATGCCACCACATGTTCAAATTCTTTATGAGCCAACTTGAGCTTAGCTGAGGCATCACAACAAACTACTTTCAAGGCCTCATCAACACTGCCATCTCTTAATTTATTGCGGGTGTAAAGATGAAAGAACTCATCACCTTCGTAGTCAACTGCATCCATAAAGTCGTTAAAGTAGTTGACTATGGCCATCAACGGATCTGAACTGGAGCCAGAGCCACTCTTTGCCTCAGAGCTTGATGCTTCCGAGGCCTTACGAGCGATACGCCGCACCATCAAATCTTGCAGGGCTGGTAGTGCCTCCTCAAACAGTTCTCGTGAGACAGTGAGTTTTGATTCTTTAAAACCAACCATGCGACCAACATTTGAAATTACAAATTGAATCTTAGACACTAAAGCTCGCGCTTCTACCACCTGGTCAAAAGGTAACGACGCAAGTTCTTGGGCAAGCTTAGATATCACCGCCGAACTCAGAGTCTTACTATAATAATCAGCCGCCCGCTGCGGTAAGTTGTGGGCTTCGTCAATAACTAAATTGGGTTTCTCACTAAACTTACTGAGAGTATAGGTAAAGCGCCCCAAGGTATTGCGCGGAGAGAAAACATAGTTATAGTCACCGATAACCACATCAGCAGCCGCCACCGCATCTAGTGATGCCTCAAACGGACAAACCTCATACTCTTCACCAATCTTCTTAAATTCTTCAGCAGTGAGAGACGTCATCTCTGACATTTTGTCGACTACTTTGTGCTTATCCATTTTTGTGTAGTAATCACGGGCATACTGGCAATAGCCCGGATTACAAATCACTTCATCTTTAAGGCACATCTTGGCCTTAGCATTAAGAGTTAGCACCTTAACTGGTGCACCGCCATCCTGCAAGCGAGTAATTGCTTCTTGAGCAACTGAATGCTGAGTGTTTTTCGGTGTTACATAAATCAGCTTTTGACCACGGCGCAAACTATCTTGCAAAACCGGGTAAATCACACCGATAGTCTTGCCTAGTCCAGTTGGCGCCTGTACAAGCACTTGATGCTTAGTCTCAATATCTTTAGCTAATTCATCAACCAATTCTCTTTGGCCACGGCGCAAATTAGTAAACGGAAAAACCAGTTTTTCAGATAGTTCCATTCGACGCAATCGTGCAGCCTCTTCGGCCATTACCTCGCTTTCAAGCTCGGCCAAGCGCAGTGCCAGCCAACTTTCATAAGCGTCGATTTTAAAATCGACATCTAGAACTTCGACTTTATCGAAGCTGTTAGAGGTAATTAGAAAGCGCGTTAGTGGCACTACATCTTTTTCTAGATATAAGATGTAGGCATAGGTGGCAAGCTGCAGACAATAAGGGTGCTGCGGATCAATAGCCAACTTCGAGAGCAATTCACCAGGCGAAGTTGAGCTTTTGATTTCTTCAATAATAGGCACTAAGGCATCAACAAAACCGTCGATTCGACCTGAAACATTGAAGATATAGTGCTCGCTCTCAAACTTATGAGCTGACTTAACTTCAGCCTTGTAGATCGGAAAGAGCTTTTGTCTTTCTTTTTGAATTTTGCTATGCAGTTGTCGCCCTTCTGCAGCCAGGGCCAGGGGGCCGCCAAAAAGCTGTCCGTAGCCTGAGTTAACTTCGATGCTGCCCGAAAGCGGGCAAGGCATGGCAAAGTCGCGAATTCCTATTGCTACAGTCTTTTTTCCAGACTTTGACACTTTAGACCCATAGATGAGCAGAGCAAACAGCGAAGACTATTTAGAAGTTTTACATAAATACGTATGGTAGAGCCGATTGTCGCGGCCGTCAATTGTTTGTCATTTTGCAATTTGGCCGATATCGGTCAAATTGCAAATGAAGGAGCTAGAACCTAAGCCTAAACTGGCTAAACAGCCTATCGTCCACCAAATTGATTGGCGTCTTTTATTTGCTCCCCGCAGTGAGTACAGCGCGGGAATTCGCCGTCCCACGAGCCTTTTGGGTAGACGTGACCATTCAGTTCACAAGAGGAGACTTTCTTGCTAGGTAGAGCCATGGCAAAAGATGCTATTAAGCCGGCCCAGAAGCCCTGAATACCTTTGACAATCTGCACCATGAAAGATTCTTCTTTAGTCTGCACCGACTTTAAAGCTTGCAAATCGTTGCGAGTCATGCGGGCGCCATTACGTCGAAGCTGCAGATTAGCTGGGACAGGGCTAGGCTCTTCAGCATCATTCTCAAAACCTGAATTTGACATACGCAATCCTCTTGACACCTAGATATATACCACTTTAATAAGGTTACAGTCTCTCACAGCTAAGGCTCCATTGCCGGTTCTTGACTGGTCGCTCTGCTAAACTTCAGTGATATAAAGCATTACACCGTTTCTTGGGAACGCTAAAAATCATGGGAAAAACAGTCGGAATCGATCTTGGAACAACTAACTCTGTCGTAGCCGTTATGGAAGGTGGAAGGCCCACTGTCATATCTAACGCTGAAGGCGGACGCACTACTCCATCGGTAGTTGCCTTCAATAAGACAGGTGAGCGCTTGGTTGGTCTCTTGGCCCGCAGACAAGCAGTGGTGAATCCAACCAATACAATTTATTCAATCAAACGTTTCATCGGTAGACGTTATTCTGAAGTTTCAGAAGAGTGCAAAATTGTCTCTTATAAAGTAAAAGAGTCGTCTGATGGTGGTGTTCGAGTACTTATCAGTGATAAGGAATACACACCAGAAGAAATCTCAGCAATGATTTTGCGCAAGCTAAAAGAAGATGCGGAAAAATACCTTGGTGAAAAAGTAGACACTGCGGTCATTACAGTACCCGCTTACTTCAATGATTCGCAAAGACAGTCAACCAAAAACTCCGGCACGATCGCTGGCCTAGAAGTGCTGCGTATCATCAACGAACCTACTGCTGCGGCTCTAGCTTATGGCGTAGAAAAGAAAGGCAAAGATGAAACAATTTTGGTCTTTGACCTTGGTGGTGGTACCTTCGACGTTTCCGTTCTAGAAGTTAGCGACGGCTTAATTGAAGTTAAATCAACCTCTGGTGATACACACTTGGGCGGCGATGACTTCGACTATGCCCTAGTGCAATGGATAGCAGCTGAATTTCAAAACGCTGAATCAATTGATTTGCGCAAAGATCCCCAAGCTCTGCAACGCTTAACCGAAGCCGCCGAGAAAGCAAAAATTGAACTTTCTTCAGTCACCGAAACAGTAATTTCATTGCCGTTCATCACAGCCAACGATCAAGGGCCAAAGCACCTTGACATGAAGCTTACTCGGTCGCGCTTTAACGAACTAACCCATGCTCTAGTTGAGCGCTGCAAAGGTCCAATTGAGCAAGCCTTGAGCGATGCCAAACTGACTTACAACGAAATCGACGAAGTAGTATTGGTCGGTGGTTCAACTAGAATTCCTGCAGTCAAAGACCTGGTGAAGAGCCTGACTGGCGGCAAAGAACCTAATCAGAGTGTTAACCCTGACGAAGTTGTTGCTGTTGGAGCAGCTCTGCAAGCCGGTGTGTTGGCCGGTGAAGTGACCGACTTAGTGCTACTCGACGTTACACCACTATCACTTGGTATTGAGACCATGGGTGGTGTCTTCGCCAAATTAGTTGAGCGCAACACCACTATTCCTTGCCACAAAACTCAGCTCTGCTCCACAGCCGAAGATAACCAAACAGCTGTTGATATCTATATCTTCCAGGGTGAGCGAGCAATGGCTCGTGACAACAAAAAACTAGGTAACTTCAGACTTGATGGAATTGCTCCTGGAGCTCGTGGCGCTTCGCGTATCGAAGTTTCGTTTGATATCGACGCCAGCGGCATCGTCAAGGTATCAGCCAAAGACCTCGGCACGGGTAAAGAGCAGAATGTCACCATTACTGCCAGCACCAACTTGACCAAAGAAGATATTGAACGCATGGTCAAAGAAGCTGCCGAGCACACCGAAAGCGATAAAAAGGTCAAAGCTATGGCCGACCTGCGCAACGAAGTAGACGGCCTTGTATACACCGTTGAGCGCCAGATGAAAGACCTGGGCAAAGGTTTGACCGATGCTTCTAAGGCTAAAGCTGAAGACATCATCGGCAAGCTGCGCGGTCAAGTTGCCGCCGAAGCTGACGAAGCTGAAGTTAGAGAGACCATGAATGAACTACGCGGTCACGTTGTGATCATGGACCAAGAAGGCAACGAATATAAACAGAAGCAAGCAGAGGCTGGCCAATCTGAAGAAGCCAAAGCTGAAGGGGATAGTGAAACTAAATCTGAAGCAGAAGCCGATGTTGCTGACGCTCAACCTTCCGATGTTGACGCTGAGAAACCAGCAGACGAAGAGAAAGCTGAAGACAGTGAAGAAGCCGCTGCTACCAAATAGGTAGCAAGCCCAAGCTGAACGGCGCAGACCACAAGCGAATAGCTAGTTAAAAATGAAAGTGTCTCCCGGGGCACTTTCATTTTTACTAATTTGCACCCGACAGGCAGGCAAGCATAGGCGCACCTGGAACCTATATAATGAACCGCCTATAGCATTATTCGTTTCCCATGGGCTCCCCTAATTTAGCGGCACGGTCCGTTGGGATAAACGAGAGAAGTCTTATATTTGAAGTGAAAGTGATGAAAAAAACAAACTTAGCCTTGCTGGTCACAGGATTACTCATCAGTCAGGTCTTTAGCCAAAATAGCCGCAACCAAGTCAGTGCGCAAAACGCCGGCGACAACTACGACGTTTTTCGCTCCCACGACGCCTTAAGCTATCATCCCATCAATCAAAGCAGCACTCTGACCAGAGCTACCGCCTTCGCCACTGAATCTCAGTCTAAATTAGGCGATAAGTCAGGCGCCAAGTCAGGCAAGGCTGACAAGCTCGACAAAATTCCCTGCATTCGCTGGATTGACGAAGAAGCAGAGCCAAAAGCTGTATTGCTCTGCATTCATGGTCTGGGTTTGCATAAAGGCACCTACGAAGACTTCGGTCGTGAAATGGCCAAAAAGGGTCTAATTACCTACGCCATTGATATGCGCGGTTTTGGTTCCTGGATTCCCAAGCAAAAAAATGCCCAAATTGACTTTGATGGCTCGCTTATAGACATTAAACGCGCACTGACTGAGATTCGCAAAGCTCACCCGGGTTTGCCCTTGATTATGCTGGGCGAATCAATGGGAGGAGGCATTGGCATCCACGCCACCGCTCTCTATCCAGACTTAGTTGACGGTTTGATTTCATCAGTTCCCTCTGGCGATCGCTTCAACAGCGTTGATAACAGCCTTAAAGTTGGAGTTCATGCGGTATTTGGAGGCTTCAACAAGCCCATTGATATTGGTCCAATGGTTGTCGGCGCCGCCACAAAAAAAAGTGATTTGCGCGAGCGCTGGCTCAACGACCCGCTGTGCCGCACAAAAATTAGCCCCAACGAGCTAATTGCTTTCCAGAAATTTATGAATGGAAATTTTGATAGTGCTGGACTTATCAAACAAACACCAGTGTTATTCATCATGGGCTCCAATGACAAATTAGTGAGACCGGTTGCCACATTCAAACTCTTCGACAGCCTCGCCACTCCAAACAAAGACAAAGTAATGTCAAACTCGGCAGAACACTTAATTTTTGAAGAAGGGCAGTTCAGCAAAGACGATCTCAGCTACATCAGCAAATGGATCGATAAGAAAGTACTGGCCAAAGGTAAAGAAGAAACTGAAGATAACAAAGTAGCTGATGATCAAGGGACGACAAAACTGGCAGAAAAGAAGCCCGAAGAAAAAGTAGCGCTGGCTGCTCCGGTCTTGGTCAAACCTAGTACTACCAAGAAGCCAGCAGAGGCCAACAATCACGATATCAAAGTCTCTTCTAGTGCAGGAATGTCATACTGGATTGAACTGAATAGAGGCGGAAAAATCTATCGCTGCAACAACAAGATGGCCTTCAAATCAGGCGATTCTATACGCTTCCACATCATTCCTGATTCTGCAGGCTACGCCTATATTGTTATGAAAGAAGGAAGTAGCGGCAAGAAAACCATTCTCTTCCCATCAAAAGATACTGGTACCAAGAATTACCTGGCCGCCAAAACCGATTATCCTCTCCCCAAAGACTGGCTCACATTCGACAATACACCAGGTATTGAAAAAATGAGCTTATTGTTCTCGACAACAAAAATTGCCAACGAACAAGCCCTCAATCCACCAGTCTATCTAACAGCCTATGTATCAGATGACATGTCCGGTTCAAAAGACCTGGTGCCCACCCGTATGCAATTATCTTGGGATGATCCAACTCCAGTAATCTTGCCTGATCAAGTACCTGGCCAAGAGAAATTGGCACGTAGCTTCAGTTCATCAAACGGAAGCATGGTAAAAGTTAGCTTCAACGACCCAGGCGGTCTAATGGCCGTGGATGTCGCCCTGGCCCACCAATAAATAGCGTCTGCTTGAAAAATTTAGGATGAGAGAAATTCGGGATGAGAAAGATTGTGAACGATAGTACCCAGACTAAATTGCTCAAAGCAAGATTTGTTGTCACTCTATCGGCAGCCCTTAGCATGGCCCTCAGCCTCTGTGGAGCGAGGGTCTCGGCTGCAACAGCTGACGTCAACAAAGCTCCCGCTAGCGGTGTGCAATGGACAAAGATTCAAGACTTGAATCCCAATGCCACTTCTACCAATCGACCAATCAAACAGAAATGGGCCGTGGTAATTGGTGCAGCTAAGTTCAAAGAAAAGAGACTGGACGGCGTCGATGCAAAAATGGACCTAGCTGCTCGCAACTTCGCGGCCTATCTTAAAGATCCAAATGCCGGGCGTTTTCCTGAAAGCCACGTCAAAACTCTGATTAACTCAGAAGCAACCCGCCAAAACATCATAAACAATCTGGGCAAAGGCTGGTTAGGAAGCCTCGCTGGGCCAGACGACCTCGTTGTCGTATTTATTTCCACCCATGGCTTTCCCACCACCGACGGTACCACTTATTTAAGTGCCTATGATTGCGCCCTAGATAATGTCTACTCGACCTGTCTATCAATGCAAAACTTGATGGAGACATTGAAGAAAGATGTAAAAACCGACCGCATTGTCATGGTGCTTGAATCACCATACAGTGGAGCCGCCGAACTCACAGCCGGCGCCAAGGCGCTTTTCATGGGCAGTAACATCGACTTGAACAAAGTCTCGCTGGGCAAGGGCTATATTATTCTGACATCGAGCAAACCAGACCAAATGACCTGGGGAAACTCATTCTCTAACAACTTGATCAAGTCACTGCGCGAAAAAGACGGCATGCCATCGCTCAATGAAGCTTTTGCTAAGGCGCGTGCTCTAACCGAGAGCGATACCACATTTAGCAGCGGTTCTACTAAGCGTCAGACTCCGGTGATGAAATCAGACTGGACTGGAAACGATATTGTTCTTGGTGCACCAACCCTAGAGCAAGTCAAAGAGATCCCCGACAACGTTATGACTTTTGTCGCCGCCGAATCGCACTATCTCAAAGCCAACAACCTGGTGGGTGATGGCAATTTTGATGGTGCCATTAGCGAGTACAAGGCCGCCATTGCCACCGATCCAGAATACGCAGACGCCATTGCCGACTACGGCGCCATCCTCACGATTAAAGGCGACTGGGCTGGTGCAGCAGAAAAATACAAACGAGCCATAGAACTAAAGCCAAACGATGCACTCTTCCATTCAAATTATGCCAGGGTCTTAACCAAGCTAGGCCAAGAAGACCAGAGCATCAAAGAGCTTGAATTGGCTTATCGGCTTAATCCGAAGGACAAGATCATTCTTGGCGCCCTGGCTAATAAATGCATGGCAGCAGGCAACTTCGACAATGCTATCAACCTCCTAGAGCAAGCCGTCTATCTATTTCCACAATCAGCGCAAATGCATGACCGCCTAAGCTATGTCTTTGCTCGCACTGGCAATGTCGGCCAGTCATTTGCCCACGCCAAAGAAGCTGTCAAACTAGACCCTAAGCTAATTTCAGCGAGACTAAACCTGGGCTCGGCTTTGCTTCTAAAAGGTGACGCCGATGGTGCCAAACAAGTCTACAAAGAGACAACCTCTATTGATCCAAACAATGTCGACGCCCACTTCTTGCTCGCCAGCACCATGGAAAAGCTAGGCGACTCACAAGGTGCGAAGAGCGAACTCTCCACTTTTGTACAACTGGCTCCAGCCCAAGACCCTAGAGTAGAGACTGCCAAAGCTAAAATCAAAAGCCTCAGCAACTAGGCATGAAAAAGCCAAGAGAAATATGTGCTGCAATTGGAGCCCTAGTCAGAGCGCCAGCTCTTTGTATTGCTGTTTTTTCAGCCTTCGCTTTTGTGGGTTTTGTTTGCTGGCCCGTTGAGCTATTCGCCCATTTTCGCGTTCAGTACGCCGTCTTGCTGGCCATGGCGATTCCTTATTTACTCTATTTAGAACGCAATAAACTCAACAAAATCTATCTGGCAACTTGCATTGTGGCGCTTATCGCAAACTTAGCAGTGGTCACGCTCTCTTCCACTAGTTTTGGCAGTGCCACTTCAAATCAGGCCCAAACTGGCGCGACGCCGCTTTCGCTATTGCAATTCAACGTTAACTCAAGCAACACAAACTACCCGAAATTCGACAAGCTAATTGAAAGAACCAAGCCTGATATTGTCTGTGTCGAAGAAGTCAGCGAGGGTTGGCGCGAGCATTTTGAAAAGCTCAAAAGCATCTACCCATATCAAAGTGTGCGGGCGAGAACAGACAACTTTGGCATTGGCATTTTGAGCAAATACAAAATTGTTCAGGAAAGCCGCGAGCCTATTGGTATTGCTGGAGTGCCGACAATATTTATTGAAGTAACCGTGCCTAGTGAGGCTGGTGAAAAGCAAATTCAAGTAATAGCCACCCATCCGCCACCACCGGTAGGCTCAAGCTATACAAATATGCGCGATGTCCAGATGCATGAAATTGCCAAACGAATAGCACAAAGTCAGAAGCTAACGATTTTAGCCGGTGATTTTAATTGCACACCATGGTGCTATATTTTCACCGATTTCGTAAAAGAGTCTGGTTTGCTTGACAGCAGGCTAAACAAAGGCATACAGCCGACCTGGCCGACGATGTTACCGTACATGGTGATTCCTATCGATCATGTTTTCATGTCGCCGACAATCAAGTGCACTGAACGCACTGTCCAAGAAGATTGTGGCTCAGATCACTTCCCTGTTCTTTGCAAATTCACGCTCTGACAGTCAAAGAGTTAGCAACTTTGACTCTAGAAACTGGCCGGTGTTTCGAAAATCATTTCTTGGGAAGAATCAGTGTTCGCCGGAGCATAGAAATGCACTCTCAGATTAGGACACCGCTCATAAATACGGGTGAGATCTTCTTTCTTGAAGCGGCCACTTTCAACATACAGAACTCTTAAAGCAGGAAATTGCTGAAGATCCTTGGCGTTGATATAGTCTTTGATCTGAGCATCAACTAAAGACAATTCAGCAAGCCTAGGAAGTTTCGACAAACTTCGCAAATCAGCATTGGTAAGCTGATTTTGGTCTAGCCTTAATGAATAAAGATTGGGCAGATTTGAAATCAATCGATAGTCTTGTGGACCGATGCCACAATCTGTGAGATCAAGAACTTCTAGGTTTCTTGATCCGCTCAAATGCTTCAAAGCAGAAGTAATGTGCTGGCTTTTGTTGAGAGCTAACTTTTTGAGATTCAACCAGCAGTTCAGCTTAGCGAGTTCACTGGCACTGAAGCGAGATCTTTGCAAAGTGAGATCGGTTAATCCCGTAATGCTATTGAGAGCAGGTATTACTTTCGCTGATAACATTGATGCGTTCATAATACTAAAGCCGTTAAGACCTGGTATTTTTGCCGACGCACATACAATTTGGTCACTAGAGTAACTATTATTTATGATTACTTCAGCTATATCACCTTGCCTAAATTTAGCGAAGAACTCTGGTTTTAAGAGGGTATCTGGCGTCGGAACCAAACAGATCCGCCCACTAAATGGGATGCGCAAAATACCCACAGCGGCATTCCGATTCGCCATTGAAGTGCCAATCCAGGCCAAAGGCCTCTCTCCAGATTTTGCAGGGAAATCAAACTGAATAAACTTCTGACCATCAACACTGATCCTCTTCGAGAAATACTTAGAATCCGTCAATTTTATAGAAGCGGCCTTAGGATCCGGCTCTGTGGCCCCAATATTGTTCATCACCGGCGCTAGATAATTCATATCTATGTTGACCTTGACGGCGCTAGAAGCTTCCTTAGAAGCACTCGTGACACCTGGCAGCAGCGTGTTATATGCAAAATAAGATACAGCACCAACAACGGCAATGAGCAGCATCGAAACGACTGCCATTTTTACAAGACCTGCCCGAGGAGAGGCTACCTCGTCTTCATCTAGCTCTTCGTCAGACTCTTCGCTCTCATACTCGCCAGAGGCATCTTGCTCACCAGTAAAGCGTCCGTCATCACCGGTAAAACGCCCATCAAACAAAGGCTCGTCTTGACGAGCAGTCGGCTTAGCAGGAACTCTGCCAAGATTTCCTTGAGTATGGTTTCCTTGAGCCTGGCTCGACTCAAAGGCTCCTTCAGCCTTGCCTTGAGTCACCCCAAAGTTAGACTGAACAAAAGGTGTGCTTGCTAAAGGCTTTCCTTCAAGAAGATTCTTCAGGTCTTGAGCAACTGCGTCCATTGTCTGATAGCGATACATTCGCTCTTTCGCCATCATTCTCGCCACAAGAATTTCTAAATCATCAGAAAACTTAGCTTCTGGGTTCTTGCTCGCCAGAGATGGTGACGGAGCGCTGACATGCATCATCATCGTGTCAGAAGCACTTCGCCCCCGAAAAGGAACCTTACCAGTGAGGGTCTCGAACAGGCTGCAGCCTAAGGAATAGATATCAGAACGAGGATCAACCTTTTGCCCCATGGCTTGCTCGGGGCTCATATAACTAGGGCTACCACAGACAATTCCCATAGCCGTGAGCTTCTGTGAATCGGGCTTAAGTTCTTCGGCAAACTTGACTATGCCAAAGTCGACAACCTTAACACTGGCACCGTGCACATCAGGCCGATCAAGAATCAATAGATTGGCAGGCTTAACATCGCGATGAAGAATGCCTTTGCGGTGGGCAAAGCTTAAGCCGGCACAGGCCTCAATGAACAATGGCAAGGCCATGTCGGGCGCCATCGGCCCAGAATATGCAATCTTATCGAGCAGGTCTTCCCCCGCTAGCAAGTCCATGACATAAAACGGCAGTGAACCTTCGTGCAAGCCGAAATTGTAGATAGCCACGATATTGGGATGGTTCAGCTTGGCAATAGCTTGCGCCTCATTTTGAAAGCGAATAACCGAGACGTCATCTTGTTTATCGTCAGTAAGAATCTTTAGCGCATATTCGGCCGGTAACGTAACATGTTTAACCCTGTAAACCATGCCCATGGCGCCGCGACCAAGCAGCTCAATCACTTCGTAGCTCGCGCCCACAATAGTTCCTGGTGCGAAGACACCGGGCTTGGCAATACCAGCTGAAGCAGGCGCAGGTGAGGGTGCGGGTGCAGGAACACTGCCTTCGATTGCTTGCCCAGGAGAAGCTTGCCCAGGAGAAGCATGAGCAGGAGAGGCGTGAGCCGGAGAGGCATTAGCAGGCACCGCGGAACCAGCTTGAGGAAGCTGGTTGGGAACCTGGACTTGAGCGTCATGGGAGTCGGTTGATTCCATTTGGTGGATTTCCACTACAAAGCTAAACGTTCCAATACTGTTATAGGTGTTTTACCCAGTTTAAGGAGGTTATAGGCGAATAAATGTAACCGATATAGCTCAGACTGTCTTGGTTAGCCTTAAACAAGCCTATTCGTCAACAGGGAAATTGACGGTATTGCCACCAGAGCGAATCCCTAGCTGAAGAGCTTCTACAGTCAGAGCAATCAGTTGATCTGGCTTATCGATGCCCTCATCTAGGCTGGCACCACCCACAGTGACCGTAAGTAAAATTTGACTGGCCTTGTAGTCGACTGTGAGATTTTCCAGGCGAGTTCGAATTCGCTCAGCGGCAATCTCGGCTCCGCCCCTTGGTGTCTCAGGCAGTATCACGCCAAAACAATCATCGCGACAGCGGCCGGCAATATCAACATCTCGGACGCTACCAAGAAGGCCGCGCCCGGTACCAAGTATTACTGCATTTTCGCCCTGTAGACCAAAATTTTCAACTACATTCGCCAGCTTATCGATGGTGACAAAGAGTAATGAAAGTGGCCGTTTATAGCGGCTAGCTCTTCGTACTTCGTAATTTAAACGCTTGTAGAATGACCAAAAATTGAAGGAATTAAGATCGAGCAGAGCCCTGCGCTCAACCTCTTCATCGGATAGAGAAGGATCTTCAATATACCTATCGGCAAATAGCTTTGACTGTTCAGCAGGAATTTCGAAGTCAGGTTGTTCCTTCATATTCCAGGGAAATTGATTGTTGCGCGCCCTTAGTTCAGCTAAGCGCTTCTGGAACAGCAGTTCCTGCTCTTCTCTTTCAGTCAGCCTCTTGCGCTTGTCAGACATCAGTTAACACTCTCAGACTTGACTGACTTATCTGACATCTGGCTAGAAAAAGTTCCTTCTGTCTTTTCATCTTCCATATATTTCGAGACCATGTTCTGCTCAGTATCGTGCACTAGCGCTAAAACTGAGTCAATCTTGTTACCAAAGCGCTTCTCTGCAGCACGCCACCAAAGTTCACTACCATCGAGCAATGACTCGTGCATCCAGGCGATTTGATACTTTTCTTTCTCGTTCTTGAATTTCTCGCCAGAACTAGAAGCAAGCCAGTATTTGCGGGCGAAAGCTGCCCTGGTTTTGTAGGGCACATAAGTAGCCAAGTTATTACCGAGATCTTGATGGAATGGCTCTAGAAAATCATGATAAGCCAATGCGAATTGGGCCTTATCTTGAGCACTAAGGGTGCGATAAGGAGATTTAAAGACCCGTGCCTCACGCCCAGCTATCCAGCCATCTTCAAAGCCAGAATCGACCTTCTTGGCAATAGCCGCAACATCTTCAATAGTGACTCGGTCAGCATTGTTAGCGCTACTATCGCCCGAAGCAATGGTTCCAGGTTGAAGGGCATTCTGCTGGCTCTGCCCCATATCAGGCTTAGCAGGAGACAAAGACAATGCTCCAGACTGCGGTTCTACCCGGCCTAAATGCTGAGTCTGTGGGCCAGTACAGCATGTCAACAACAAGCTTGTACAGACACAAACAGATAGACAACCGATTATTGAGATTAACGAGGCACCGCGAACCGTGTTCATTTGGTAATGATAAACTACATTTCTGTTAGAAGTTATTCCTTCCCTCTGAGAGTTAATCGAAGGTACAAGCGCTATGGCATGCTATGACAGATATTGACAGCTCGAGCACCTATCGCCCCGGCCAGAGCGTAATGTGCAAAATAGAAAGCGCCGAACCAGGCGGATACAACGCCGTTGTAATCGGTTCAGGCCTGCCCCCATTGGCAGACCCGGCTGAAAACGACGTAGAAAACCATCATGTCCTCAAGGCATTTCTACCAAGTACAGAGCCACTTAAAATCGGCCAAACGGTGCCAGCAACTTTTGTTTGCATGCATAACAACCGAGCGCTGATGACCTTCGCCTTTATGCTTGGCACGACCGAGCGAATTCAGCTAAGTACAGACTCTGATCAAGATAATGCCTTTGCCATTTGGGTTGATTCCTATCCGAGCAGCCAGCGGCTGCGTCGAGCCATCGACTTAATTATGCCGGCCGTATCTGGCAAACTCTATCTTGAGTTGAATTGCTCCACTGCTGACTCATCAAAGCTACTTTCTGAACTGGAACTGGCCAATTTCACTGGCTGCGTCAAAGCCCGTTCAGAAGAGCAAAAATCACGTTCGGCTATGTTACTTTACGAAGGAAGAGTGGCTGGAGCCATTTATGGCCGCAAAGATGCTCAAGAAACCTTTGCCGTAGAAAAAGCTATCAACTTGATTAAAGGTGATATCGCTGGCGTCGACACATTTCTACAAGTCTACGAATTGCCTGCAGACGTAGTTCTCGCCATGTCTGCACTATTTCTTGGTTGCCCTTTAGCTAAAGATGACTCGAAAGCCATGCTTGACTATTTGGACACAACACTGGTGTCAATTGCTCTCACCGGTGAAACTGGTTGCTTGACTTACAGTGAAGATAGTAGCCCCGATATCTTAGTATTCATCAACAAAGGGCAACCTTTTGGTGGCTACAAGATTGCTGCACAAGAATATGTAGAAAGCGCCGAATCGCTGCTCTCAGAAATTAGAAAGAGTGAGAAGGGTTCGATTGAAGCGCACATACTGCCGGAACATTTGCTTTCAGAGGCAATGACTTTCGGCTACAAACTTCATGGCACGAAAGCCTGAAAAAGACCTAAAGGAACAAGTAACTCAATGGAAACCCTGAAGCATCAACGAGATATAAAGCTAGAAACGCTACATTCAGGCGTGGCCATACTCTGGTTTAACTGCGCTGGCAAAGTAAATGTCTTGGGCCACGATGTTTTACTCGAACTGACAGAGCTAATTCCACAAATAAAAGCTGACAAAAAAATCAAAGCTTTGATCATTGCTTCAAGTAAGCCAGACACTTTCGTTTCAGGCGCAGACCTGCACGAAATCATGAGCTTCGACTCGCAAGAGCAAGCGCACAAACTCTCACAAGAGGGTCAGGCCGTCTTCAATCAACTAGAAAATCTCGGCAAGCCAACTGTTGCAGCAATCCATGGGGCATGTCTTGGCGGCGGCCTAGAAGTAGCACTTTGCGCCAACTTCCGCATCTCTTCCGATTCAGATTTAAGCATTTTTGGCTTACCTGAAGTACGGCTTGGTTTGATACCCGGGCTTGGTGGCACACAACGACTACCTCGTTTGATACCAGTCAGGCTCGCTCTAGAATATATTCTTACTTCTGAAATCGTCTCAGCCACAAAAGCTCTAGAGTTAGGAATTGTCGATCAAGTAGTGCCTTACAGCGAGCTGTACAAAGCAGCTGAAGAGTTAGCCCTTGCCATACTGGAGGGCACAGCAGAACCTCGGCCCGCGAAAGAAGAAGAGAGCCCAGAAAAGCTCAAAAAACTTTTTGCCACCATGGAGCGTTCAATCAAAATTCGCCTCAAAGGCAATTATCCAGCTCCACTCAAAGCAATTGAAGCGGTACAACTATCAACTACAGCGACTCTAGAAGAGGGTTTGGCATTAGAAGCAAAATCATTCGCCGATCTAGCTAGTGATAAAACATCAAGCAATCTGATTCAACTATTCTTTTCTCAAGATTTCACCGCACGATCAGCGGCAAGAACAGCTGAAAAATCTGGCGCCAAACCAATAAAAACGCTTGGTGTCATTGGCAGTGGCATCATGGGTTTGGACATCGCTAAACTTGCTGCCGTCCACGGCATAAATGTGCGCGTCAAAACTAGTTCAGAAGAACGAGCAAAAGAGATGGCTGATTTCGATGCAGCCCACGAAGAAGCTCATGCTTCAACACTCGCCGGTGGAACCTCAGAGCGGGGCAAAATTACTTTTTCCGAGCAGCTCTCTGTTTTGAGTGATTGCGAGATGGTAGTTGAAGCCGTACCTGAAGACAGCAAGCTCAAGCAAAAGCTCTTAGCTGAAGTTGAAAAACATGTGGCCGACGATTGCGTTTTAATAACCAATACCTCGGCTCTAGAGCTTATCGAACTCGGCCAAGAGATGAGCAAACCAGAACGCTTTGTCGGTTTGCATTTCTTCTATCCCGTCGACAAAATGCCTCTAGTTGAAGTGATCAGCCACCCCAGCACCAATGCTAAAACCAATAGCCTCGCCCTTGGACTAGTGACTAAACTCGGCAAAGTGCCAATCGGCGTCAAAGACTCCGTAGGATTCTTAGTCAACCGCCTGCTCACAACCCACCTTATGGAAGCATCGCGGATGCTTGACGAAGGCTATCCATTTAACTGGATAGAAGATGCAGCCGTTCAGTTTGGTCTACCAATGGGGCCATTTACCTTGGTAGATGAGCTTGGCCTATCCTTATGCTTCTCGGTGGCCAACAAATTGCATGCCGCCTTCGGCGAAAGGTTCACCCCGCCTATTGCCATGAAAACTACAGCCGCAGCTGGCCTAAAAGGCAAGATTTCTGGTGCTGGCTGCTATCACTGGGACGCCTCAGGGCGCAAACTGGAAATCAACCCAGACTTCGCTAGCATCACCAACATGACTGTCAGCACGGAGAAAGCCACACCCGAGCAGATAGCCGAAATTCAACATCGTCTAATCTTCGTCATTGTCGACGAAGCCGCTCGCTGCCTTGAAGAAAAGGTTGTGCGCAAGCCTAGAGAATTAGATTTGGCTCTGGTAATTGGTTCAGGCTTCCCACCCTTCCGCGGCGGTGTGCTGCGCTACGCCGACAGCTTTGGTATTCCCCAGCTAATCGAAGAACTGAACAAAACCTATACCACCTGCGAGCCCAAAAGACAGATATCGAGCCTGTTGACGTCAATGAGCGAGAGTGGCAGACGTTTCTATTCGTCGGGCGCCAATTAGAAGCTTCTGTTAGCAGCCTCTGTTGGCAGCTTCTTTTAGCAACTTCAATTGTCGCGCCAAGTAGTGCAATTGGTTCGCTATCTAGCAAGCGCCGCTTGCGCTGCAAGAAATCACCTTCGTATTCTCCGATAGAAATAACAGAAAATACATTTGACAGTGCCCTCTGCCGCCCTTAAGATACGACTATCGAAATATAATGAAAACCTTAAGACGGGCAATGGCGTGGCTTAACAGCCGCCAGTTAGGCATTTGAGATGCCGATGCAAACCTCCGTTCCAGCGCTCAGCATATTAGAGGATTCCACACTCACCCCAGTAGGTCGCTATGGAAGAAATTCTCTGCATATTCTCAATTCCAGTCTTCTACGTCATGTCTTTCAAAATTGGCAGCATCATTGATGGCATGCTCGAAAAGCGCTGGCCAACAGAAACTAACTAACCTGCACAACGATCTTGCCTTTCTGCTCATTGGACTCCATGTAGCGGTGCGCTTCCACAATCTGTTCGAAGGGGAAGACCTTGTCTATGACGGGCACCAATGAACCGTCTTTCAAGCCTGCATAGGTATATTCTTTGCCCCGAGCAAATCGTGCGGCATCGTCGGTCACTTGAAACATTGTATAGCCTTGCACTGTAAGCCCCTTCTTCAGCGCCAGCTGCAAAGGAAATGCAGTGGTCTCCAAACTCAAGGCACCATATATAAAAATAGATGCCTCGTATGCAGCTGCTTTAGCAAGCTTAAGCAAAAGTGGCCCGGCTATAGCGTCAAAAATCAGATTGGCTCCCTTGCCAGCAGTAGCAGCCATTACCTCTTTAACAAGATCATCTTGATCTGTGACAATGACGCGGTGCGCACCAGCATCTAGAAGGGTCTGCTTCTTTGCTTCACCACGAGTGGTGGCAATGACATTGGCGCCCTGACGACGGGCAATTTGAATAGCAGCGAAGCCAACAGAGCTAGAAGCCGCTGTAATCAAAACTGTTTGCTCGCTTGTGAGGCAGCCCAACTCAATCAAGGCACCATAAGCTGTCAAATACTGCATCCAGATTGAAGCGGCCTCAATATCATTTAAATTATCAGGATACTTAGCCAAGGCGCGAGCCGGTACCAGAGCCCAGTCGCCGTAAACTCCATATTTAGTCTGTGAGAAGCAAGGCACAGTGCTAACCTTATCGCCGATGCTAAAGCCTTCAACCTGCGAGCCAATCGCCTCAATTACGCCACTAGCCTCATAACCGATACGCGAGGGTAAAATTGGCTTTTCTAAATACCTTCCTTCTCTCAGCAAGACTTCTGCTCGATTAAGACCAAGAGCATGAACACGCAGACGCACTTCGCCTTCTCCTGGTTCTATCTCCGGCACCGTTTCGATCTGTAGAACTTCAGCAGCACCGGTTTGATGAAAGCGCACAATTCTAGACACAGAATGGTTCCTTAAAAGCAGAACAGTAATAATAGTACCTTCTGCTAAAATAGCGGCCCAAATAAGGCATTAGTAGAGGAAAAGTTAGTGGGCTCAGAAGCGAACAGTGCAGCACAGACAAACAGCAGCACAGATAGAAGCGCCAGCACAGATGTAGTTGTTATTGGCAGCCTCAGTATGGATATTGTCATCCGCGTACCACGCCTACCGGGCCGAGGCGAAACCTTAAAAGGTTCAACATTTGATACTTTTCCTGGTGGCAAAGGCAACAATCAGGCCCTGGCAGCAGCGCGCTGCGGTGCATCAGTAGCCATGATTGGCAAAGTCGGCGCCGATGCTTATGGCCAAGTCTTGCTCGATACTTTGAAAGACAATGGCGTCAATACAAATGGCATGACCAAAGACTCTGAGCAAACCACCGGCATCGCCAACATATGGGTTGGCCCCTCAGGCGAAAACAGCATTGTCATCGTGCCAAATGCAAACAACTCGATGACTCCAGAATATGTATCAGCAAAAGCTGATTTGCTAAGCAACGCCAAAGTGCTGTTGCTACAACTAGAAATCCCAGCAGAAACCGTTTTAGAAGCAGCGAAAGCAGCCCGCAGCAAGGGCCTAACAGTCATTCTCAACCCGGCCCCAGCACCAGAGACTGGATTATCGGCAGAACTTCTGAAAAACGTAGACGTAATAGTGCCTAATGAAACAGAAGCCCACTTGCTCACTGGTATTAACCCAACCTCGCCAGAACTAGCTCATCAATGCGCCCGCAAACTGCTCGAGCTTGGCCCCAAGGGAGTGATTCTCACACTGGGCGAGCGTGGCGCCCTAATTCTCGAAAGCTCCCAGCCAGATAAGCCACAAACCGTTGCAGCCTTTAAGGTTTCTGTAGTCGACTCAACAGCTGCTGGTGATGCCTTCTGCGGCGCATTAGCCATGAGAATGGCCAAGGGTGATAGCCTGGCAGAAGCGGCGAAATATGGCTGCGCAGCGGGCTCTCTCGCCTGCACCAAGGCCGGGGCAGTGCCATCATTGCCGCGACTGCCCGAGCTAGAAGAATTAATTGGCAGTCAGTAATTTATAAGACGCTTTTGGGAAATTCTGGGTATAAAAGTTGAGGAGTCTAAGGTCTACTACCCAGCATTGTCTTAGGCTGCCATGCAAAAACTGCGTGTCTTCTTTTTGTTGCTGTTCCTTCTGCTGCTTGCCCCGCCGGCAAAGTCAGCGGCTCTAGCTGACGACTTTGCCAAAGCAAACTCAGCTGAAACCCACGGCAGAACGAAAGAGGCAATCGCTCTCTATAGCAAGATTATTGATGCATCCAACAAAGACAAAGGCGCCACCTGGGCAGCTAGAAGCAGAGCACGCATAGCTCGCCTTCTGGTAATTCAAGGCAATCTTAAAGAGGCAGAGCCGCTTTACGTGCAAACACTGAAAGTAAGTCCAGCATTATTCAAGCAAGACTTGGAGTTAATGGTGGATATTGATGATTTTGCCGAGAGTTACAACGCCCTCGCCAGCAAATCGACAGACGCAAAAGAATGTCTCTTCCATGTCCTTGCCTTACGACTGGCAGTCGATCCTCATCACCCCAATGTCACCCAATCGTACAGACACATAGCGCTCTACATGATTAACCACGGTGACAGAGCGGCTGCAGAACGCTACATCAAACAAGGTATTGAGCTAGAAAAGAATTACCCGCCAGATAAGCTCTATCGCTTTATCCAAGACAAGGGTCTGTTGGCCAGCATCTACATGCATGGCAGTGAATGGGTTAAAGCTGAACAAACAACCAGAGATCTGCTGCAGCAAATTGAGAAATATCCTTTTCTATCATGGGCTTGGCCGCAGCTACACTGCACTCTGGGCAAATGTCATTCAGAGCAATTTCAATACGAAGACTCTGACCGTGAATATCAGCTAGCGATAGCATTGGCTAAAAAATATCCAAACCCTAACGGAGACATCAGCCCTGAATGCGTCAAAGGGCTGAAAGAAAATGCCATTCTAAAAGTGAAAAATAAAGCCAAGGCGAAGAAAGTTAGCGCGCAGAAACACTAGAACTGTCTAAAGGCCTTTATTTCAGCAGGTGTCGGAAGGTCAATCACAACACCAGGAACAAGAGGATGCTTGCCATACTCTTCTTCTTGCAGAACATACTTCTTATTCTTTTTGTAGAGCAAAGGTGCGAGCGAGAGGTCGTTCAGTTCGACCACTGCAACAGATTCGATGGTATCACCGGCACGCACAATGTATGTATAACGCCCCAATGGAGCTGGCATTTCATGGGCACCGGCGGCATCATCGTCTTCACTGTTCCATGTCTCTTCTTGCGCATCGAGAGCCTGATTGACATAGCGTGAACGCTTCTCGCCTTCTTTAGATAGTGAAAGATCGATCGTTGATTGCAGTGATGAAATATCGGAGTCTGCGCTAGGTTCATCGCTGATCTCAAATTCGTTTTCACTAGCGGAAGGCAAGGTGTGCTCCTGCTCTTCAATCAGTTGGCGCCTATCTTTTGGCGTCGAGGGAATAGTCTGCCTCGTGGCACTCTGATCGATGATTTGGCTATTTGCCGAGACGTCAAGGTATGGAGTAGCACTAGCTGCGGCGCCTGTAACAGCGGCTACTTTGGTGTCAGTGAAAGGTTCAGCTTTAACTGGAATGGGCCGAGCTTGATCTGGCTTCACTTGATCAACTCTAGTAGGTTCATACTTAATCGGCTCTGGCCGAGCTGGCTCAACCTTCACTTGTTCAGCCTTTACCGGCTCGACTCGCCCCGGAACAGATGCATCTGTGCGGCGGGCGCCAGCGCCGGTGTAATTGCTATCAACACCGTGCAACTGAATGAAAGGACGTGACTTCACATCGGGATTATTGATATCAAATGGCTTAGATTCGCCTGGCTTCGAATCGGGTTGCTTGTTATCTAAAGGCTTGCCATCGGCAGATTTAACATCTCCAGATTTACCGCCATCGAATTTGGTCTGTGAACCGGGAAGAGGAGAATCACTAGGTTTTAAGCCAGGAGAGCGAACAATGCTCCAGCCCACATACCCTTTTGGAATTAAGACGGCAAGTATCTGGTCGCTAGTAATATCATCTCGCAAAGGCGGCATCTTACCGCGCATGGCAACAGCAGCCATCTCACCTTCTTTAAGTGGCACGGATACCGGTGTGCGGTCTCCTAAATTCTTGAACGAGCCTTTGATATTATCTTTGACTGTTTCAACTAGGCCAAAGAAACCGTCTATCGCGTTGGATCTGCCACCAGGAATACCGGCACTGCCTTTGGTATCACTACCAACCTGTTTGCCATCGGGGCTTAGGTTATTCTTAGCACCGTCTATTTTGCCATCGAGCTTGCCATCTAGCTTGTTATCGAGCTTGCCGTCAGCCTTCCCATCATTCTTGCCATCACTCTTGCCCTCAGACTTATTGCCTTCAGGTTTAGCTGGCAAACCAAAACCTCGAATGCCAGCCTGACTCTCGATAAACTGAATAAAAGCCGATGGACCAGAAGAGCCACCATCACTGGTCTTCCCTGCGACCTTTCCGTCTGGAAGCCTATCGCCTGTTTTCCCATCACCAGCTTTGCCATCACTGGTCTTACCGTCAGTGGTCTTTCCGTCAGTGGCCTTTCCGTCGGCGATTTTGCCATCGCCCATCTTCACCTCGCCAGGGCGACCGCCGGAGGAACTTCCATCGCCAATCCTGCCGTCAGGCATTCGTCCATCGGGAAGCCTGACTTGTCCGCGATCACCATCGAGCTTTCCATCGGCAATCTTGCCATCGTTCAGCGACACCTGACCGGCGCGAACGCCGTCAGACTTACCATCAGCGACCTTGGCGACAATTCCCTGGTTTGTGTGGTCAATGCCAGAACGTGTGCCGTCGGCGGAATAATTTTTGAGAACCGATGCCCCATTTGCTTGGCGAGCAAGAGCATCCGCGTTCTGAGCATTGGGATGGCCAGCAGCATCATTAGCCCTAGCCTGATCTGGACCTGCTTGTATCTTGCCAGTCAAAGCTCCAGTTCCGGGCTCAGAGCCTCGCAAACCAGTGTCGTTAACCTTTGCCCCTAAAGCCTCTTGAGCCTTTGCCGTAGCTGGATCATGCGATTTTGCGGCCAAATCTTGAGGCTTAGCTACAACAGGGTCGTGAGCCTTGCCATCGGTAGTGCCAACTGTTCCGGCATTTCCTTGCTGGGCTTTGCCTTCGGGACCAACAATTGCTAGGCCAGGTAGGAGAGCACGGTCGGAAGGCTGCTCAGCTTTAGACGAAGGAAGATTGTCTGGAACTCTATCAGGGACTCTCGCAACTGGCTGAGTTGAAATGGCCTCACTAGGACGCTGAAGCGCCGGTTGAACATCTGACTGGCGCACGCTTGGAATGACGCTGTCAGCGGGCTTAACAGGTTGTTCGCTAGCTTTCTCTGTACCGCGGTTTGTGGCTGCTGGTAATCCAGCCTTGTCTCCTGGGCTAATCGTTGGTGCAGCTGCATCTCGGGGTGTCTGAGTTTCACTGCGACTAGTGCCGGTATCGCCTGGTGCAAGTTTGGTATCTCTGGCTGGGGTGTTTCGAGCATCGTCTAGGCCAGATTTATCTCTGGTTTCGGTACTAATAGCGCGATCAGGCCGAACTGTCGAACCGGCGCTCGCTGAAGACTCCTTTTCCCCAGCAACATATGGTAGAGACTCCTGGAAAAGCTTATCCCTATTAGCTTCAGAAGCATCAGAGCGACCTGTTTTTGAAACTGGGGGTAGGTCCATTACTCTAAAACCAAAGGATAACTACTAGAATATCTTGCCACCAAAGACCCTTCACATAACTATTTTACTCGCGGTTGAGAGCCTCTGGTCAAATTTCCATCCATGGACTCCAAAAGCTTTCGGGCATTTGGAAAATCCGGTTCAAGCTTCAGAGTTTTTTCAAGATTATAAACGACATCCGCTGTGGGTCCATGCAGCTTGTAGAGGCATTCCGCGCGGGTAAAATAAGCACCGGCGTCAGACGAATCCCTGAATATCGATTCATTCAAATCAATCAGCGCCTCCTGATACCGCTCTAAACCTGCAAGGATTGAACCCCTTATTGTGAGTTCTGCTGACGACAGCGGTCCAAGTTTTTTTACTTGCTCCATCGCAGTCATTGCCCCAGTCCAATTTCGCAGACCAATAAGAGCGAACATCTTTCCCTTAAATGCCTCCCTCAAACGAGGATGCTTTGAAATCAAAATCTCTGCTTCCCTAAGCTGATCTTGACGTCGGTGAGCAACTCCTAAAGCCTGCATGTGCCGAACCTGAAGGTCTACGTCCCCAGGTGTTTTAACAAGATCTTCCTCTATCTGTTTCAACAAAACTAAATTCTTCTCTTGCTTGGCAGCATCCCCACACTGCGCCGGTCCGATCGAACCAGTAACTGCAACTACTATTGCAGCGACCATCGTCAAACTAGAAAATCGTTTCAAGAACATGCAGGGCCTCTCAAAAGTCTCGGTCCCAAATATTATAGCGGCTAGCCATTTAGCACGCTATCGACACTGAAATCCAGCTCATTCACGTTGGACTAGAAATGACAGGAAGGGCAGACAACAAAGGAAACAGCTGCTCTCAATGCAGAAAATTGACACCACTTGCGGTGTACGAAAGACATCTAGACTTCTGCCCCAATTCACTATTTTGCCGAGCTGGAGGTCTTGAGCATAAGCTCCTTCTTTAAATCTGCAGCCAACCTCTTAGCCAATTCGTCTGAAGGATCGAGAAGGACTACCTTCTCCATATCTTTCAAGGCTTGCTCACAAGCGCCATACAAAAAATGGTAGCAGTAAGATCTACATTCGTATGCTCCTACGTTAGAAGGCTCCAACTCAATCACCCGATTTACTATCTCAATGGCATCAGCATACCTCTTCTCATTCCTCAAATACCGTGCCTTGTACAACAAGAGCTTAGGGGTGGGTGCGCCTAACTTGAATGCAATATCAAGAGAAACAATGGCATCACCATAGCGCTTCAAATTTGCCTCTCCCTCAGAGCGAAGCAAATATGCATCACGTAATTTCGGATTTTTCTTAATTAACTTATTGGCCTCTGATATCTGCTCTGCATCCCTCTCCAATCGGCCCATAATTGCAGCATGCTGCAACTGGTAAGTTACGTCATTAGGCTTCTTCGCTAAATTCGCCTCTATAGTCCTCAACAAAGCCAGGTTCTGCTCTTGCGTCGCAGCTTCAGCGCACAAAGCAGGTTCGCCCAAACCTGCCACCGCTATTACCATTGCAGCGACCATCACCAAACTAGAAAGTCGTTTTAAGAACATCCAGGGCCTCTCAAAAGCATCGAATCCGAATATTATAGCGGCTAGCCAATTAGCATGCTATCGACTCTGCAATCAAGCGCATTCACGTTTAATTCATAAAACCAGAAGGGCAGACAACAAAGAAAACACCTGGATCTCGGTGCAGAACGTTGACACCACTTTCGGTGCACCATAGACATCTCTACTTCTGCCCGAATTCACTATCTTGCCGAGCCTGAAGTCTTAACCATAAGCTCCTTCTTCAAATCTGCAAGCAACGACTTAGCCTTTGCATCAGAAGGATCGAGAAGGACGACCTTCTCCATGTCCTTCAAGGCTTTATCACAAGGGCCAAAGAGACAGCGGTAGCAATATGCTCTACGACCATAAGCTCTGACGTTAGAAGGCTCCAATTCAATCACCCGATTTACAGTCTCGATTGCCTCAGGATACCTTTTCGCATTCGACAGGTACTTAGCCTTGGACAATAACAGTTTTGGCGTGGGCGCGCTTAACCTAAAAACCATATCAAGAGAGACCACCGCATCATCATAACGTTTTAAATTCGCCTCGCCATCTGCGCGGACTAAATATGCATCTCGCAATTTAGGATTTCTCAAGAGTAGCTTGTTCGCCTCGGCGACGGCTTCTTCATCCCTATGCAGGAGCCCCAAAATTGCCGCATGCTGCAGCTGGTAAGTTACGTCATCCGGCTTCTTCGCAAGATCTGCCTCTATCTCCTTCAACATTGCCAGATTCTGCTCATGCGTCGCGGCTTCAGAGGACAAAGCAGGTTCGCTTGAACCAGCGACAGCTATAACTATCGCTACACTCAAAGCCAAAATGAAGAGTCGATTGAAGAGCATTGTGTCCGTACCTATCTTGACGGAATGACAGGTGAGACTGCAATTCTCGCTTTCATAAAGTCTAAGAGCTTTCGGACATTCGGAAGATCAGGGTCAAGCTTTAAGGCCTGCTCAAGGTCATGAACTACTTCTGCGGTGGCACCATGCTGCTTGTAAAGGCATTCCGCGCGGTTAAAATAAGAACCAGCATCAGATGAGTCTCTCGAAATAGATTCGTTCAAATCAATCAAAGCCTCTGGGTAACGCCGCAATCTAGTAAGCACTGTCCCCCTTATTGCAAGCTCCGATGGCGATAACTGTCCAAGTTTTCTTAGGTGCTCAATTGCAGTCATTGCTCCTGACCAATTTCCCATACCAATAAGAGCAAACATCTGGCCTTTGTATGCGGCCCTCAAATGAGGATACTTTGAAGTCAAAATCTCGGCTTCCCTAAGTTGATCTTGATTTCTGCCAGCAACTCCCAATGCCTGCATGTGCCGAACCTGAAGATCTAAATCATCAGGCCTCTTCACAAGATCCGTCTCTATTTGCTTCAACAAAACTAAATTCTTCTCTTGCTTGGCAGCATCCCAACACTGCGCCGGTCCGATCGAACCAGCAACGGCAACTGCTATTGCAGCGACCAGCGCCAAACTAGAAAATCGTTTCAAGAACATGGAGGGCCTCTCAAAAGCTCCGGCCCCAAATATTATAGCGGCTAGCCATGGTGCATGCCATCGATTCTGAAATCCAACGCAGTCCTGTTAAACTCGGACAAAGAAAGAAAGACAAAATATAAACCAACCAAAAATTCGGCCAAGAACATTTGCACCACCAACGGTGAATAGAATCGAGTACTAAACCCGCCCGGCGTCACTATCTAGCCGAACTTGTAGTCTTAAGCATAAGTTCCTTCTTCAAATTTACAGCCAGTGCCTTAGCCTTTTCGTTCGAAGGATCGAGAAGGACGACCTTCTCGATATCCTTCAATGTTTGTTCACAAGCTCCGTGTAAGCGTCGATAACAAAAAGCTCTGCACTCATAAGCGCTAATGTTAGACGGCTCGGACTCAATTACCCGATTTACAGTCTCAATTGCCTCAGCGTACCGTTTCTCATTCCTCAGAAACTTAGCCTTTGCGAACAGAAGCTCCGGCGTGGGTGCGCCTAGCTTAAAAACCATATCAAGTGAGACAATGGCATCACCGTAGCGCTTCAAATTTGCCTCTCCCTCAGAGCGAAGCAAATATGCATCCCGTAATTTCGGATTTTTCTCAATTAACTTG
>JAUPUU010000353.1 GCA_030917395.1 Cyanobacteriota bacterium erpe_2018_sw_21hr_WHONDRS-SW48-000092_B_bin.40 | reverse complement strand
CTGGATTACGCTCTCCGAAACTGTTTAGTCTCATTGCTAAGGCCTTGGTTTGATATTCAATTGCCTTGGTTTCGTTGGCCTGACTTGAATAGAGTTCGCCGATGCCAAAATAGCTAGCTGCTATCTCAGGGTGATCTTCTCCAAGAATCTCTTTGCGAATAGCAAGTGCCTTGAATAGATAGCCTTTGGCCTCGTCATGCTTACCCTGACAGGTTCTCAGTCTGCCGAGGTTGTGCAGGCTAAGAGCGTAGTCTTTGTGGTGCACGCCGAGAGAATCTTTTCTGCTTTTGAGAGCTTGGCAGTAGTACTGATTGGCTTTCTCGTAGTCGTTTTCATTAGCGGAGACAACCCCAAGGTTGTTCAGCGTGCGGGCATATTCAACGTCGGCAGTTCCAACCGTACGAGCCTGAATCTCTAGTGCTCTTTCCAACATAGCCGCTGCTTCTTGCCATTTGCCTTGTTTAGAATAGAGGGCGGCAATGTTATTCAGTTCGGTGCCGACAAAGGCTGGAATATCTTTGTCATCACTCTCTAGCTTGGAAAGAGCGTTGAAGGAAGATTGACTGACTAACAACAGTAATTTGTAGTATTGTTCGGAAGCTTTCAAATCACCCATGTAAAAGTATTGTTGGGCTATGTCGTTGATAGTCAAAACAATTATTGGATTGTCTGGTTCAAGAACGGCCTGATACATAGCCAAAGCCTCTTGAAGCAAGGCTTGCGCTTCGCTGTACTTGCCAAGAGTGACAAGGTGATCTGCCTGCATCCGCAATTGATCAGCTCGTATTTTCTTATCCCATCCGGCCTGACGTAGCCCACAGACTATGCCTGAATTGGCTCTATAGTTATTGCCTTGAGATTCATTAACTAAAGCCCCATTAGGTAGGAAGGAAACTTCTGTGGCTGTTGCCGCTGCAACGCTGAAGAGGGAAGCCAAGAAAAAAGCTCCGCCTAACAGTGTTTTTATGCAAGGTGCTGGATGAACTCTCATGACCGCGCTCCTTTTTTTGTAGACAGCAGAAAGTGCAGCTCCACGCCAGCACTGCGTTCTCCCTGAAAATCGGAGATGGCTTAATGTGCTGATCTAATTGGTTGCTGGTTTGTCTGTAATCTGAAAGCTGCCGTCGAGGCAATTGCCTGCCTGACTTAAATATGACAGAGCCAGAGCAACATTCCATCCCTCTATATCGCTATTTGAGCATCACCCTTGAGGCTTTACTGAAAAATTGTCGTTCTGGGTGAGCTAATCCTAATGGCTGATCACAAGTATGCTGCTGTCCGGATTTGCTAGCATCCTAATTGCCTGCGAAAGGTTTAACTGCAATAGGTTTAACTGCAATAGGTTTGTCTATATTGTGGCGTCTAATGGAGAAGCTATGACTGAACTTCCGGAACTTGTTGGTATTTGTCTTTGCGAACGGGTGTCACAAGACATTTTTAGAAACGATGCTGTGACTTTGGTTAATGTTCATAACTCTTTCAGTTCAACATCCTTCCCTTCAATGATTCCTATAATCTATGCCTTTGCCCAATTGCGTGGATTGCCCGAGGCCTTTACCTATCAGTTCAGTGTACTCGGCCCAGAAGGCGAGGTAATAGCATCGTCTGCCCCTGGGCAAGTTGACCCATTGCCTACTACCGAGTCTTTGCATCGCATCCTGAGCGCATTTCCTGGTTTGATCTTGCCTGCGCCGGGTTCCTATAAAGTTATTTTGAAGATCAATGAAAAGTTGGTTGGCGTCTTGCCTCTTATGGTTGAACTAGTGTCCGCCGGCTAACTAGCAACTATCTCTCTACGTTCTAAGGATTACGCAGCAAAGTTTCTTTGACAGACCGCTTCATTTCGCGGAAGCCATCAGAGATATTTTCGGAGAGTTCCTCTGAGCGTTGGCGAGCCTGAGTGAGCTTTAGTTCCGAATTTTGTAAGTACTTGTCATCAGGCTTGCCCTTTGACTTGGCGTAGGTAGACTCGACTTGGCGCATTTGAGACATAGCTCGTTGCAAGTTATGGGTGGTCTCTTTGCTTTGTTTTAGTGCTTCCAGTAAAAAGAACCCCGCGGACCCTTGACCGTGGCCTAAATTAAGGAGCAGCAGCTCCTCTCTTGTAAATTTCCGGTCAAAAGCCAGTTCCTCAGCGCTCTGACAGGATTGCCAAAGGGGCTGAGCCAGACATCCTGAAAATAGAAGGCCTGTAAATAAGATCAGCTTAATGCAAGTTTTTAGCGACAGGACGATTTTTACTTCTTTTGGCACTATTGAAAACCTCTTTTGCTGAAGATAAGAGTCTACAAGACTTGACCACATCCTGATATTCTCAATGGTGCTTGGAGGAAATAGTGTCTGACAATCGTGCGTGGATTTTTATAAAGCCTTTGCTTACTTGCTGTTGGATTGGCACTGCATTGGTGACGTTAAATCCAAGTCCTATCTATGCTCAGTCTGACCCGGCCTCCTCACAAGAGCAGAATTCTGCGCCTGCTCGGCCCGATTCGCTTACTCCGACTAATTTGCCTATGCAGGCTAATTCTCCTACTTATGATGACTCTGCACTGAAGCCAAGCGCCGATGTTCCCTTTGAAATGAGCGCACCTGTTTCTGATTTGCCAACCAGGGCCCTCGATTTTAAAGATGCGGCTCAGAATCTTAATCTTGATACTTCCTCTTCTAGTCAGTTACTGCTGTTGGGCATGGAGAACGCTCAATCAGATCGGCTAGATATCGCTATCAAGCAATTCGAGGAAGTAATTCGTCGGGAGCCGCAAAATGTCTCAGCCCACAATAATTTAGCTGTTTGCCTTAAACGTCAGGGCAACAACAAAGCAGCGCTGGAAGAATTTAAAAGAGCGATTGAAAATAATCCCACTCGCTGTGAATTGTTTAACAACCTGGCCCATTCTTATATTGCTGCTGGTCAATACGATTTGGCGGTGGATGCGCTTTACCGCGCTCTTAGGCTCAATCCGGATTTTGCCGAAGCGCACCGCAACCTTGGTCATGTCTTGGCCTTGAAAGGTGATAACGATGCTGCGGTAACGGCCTTCCAAGAAGCTCTGCGCGACAACCCGCAGTTGCAAGAAGTACATATTGACATGGGTGATTCATTGAGAGCCTTGCATCGCTATGAGCAAGCTTTGCTTGAGTACAAGACTGCCCAAAAGACTTTGCAGGGTAAAAAAGGTCTGCTTCCGCGTGACTTAGAATTGCGTTTTGCTAAGTGCTTTGAAGGTCTTGGTGAATTGAGTCAGTCTCATAAGATACTTTCTAGTTTGCTTGAGTCAAACCCTAACGATACCGATGCTCTCAATTGCCTTGGTGTTGTGCTCTGGAAAATGAACCATTTACCCGAAGCCGTTTTTGTCTTAGAGCGAGCACTAAAGGTTGATGCTAGTTACCCCCAGGCTCGCAACAATTTAGGTATTGTGCTCTATCAACTTAAACGCTATGACGAGGCCGTTGACGTCTGGCGCCAGGCGATTGGTCTTAAACCCGACTATCCTGAGGCACATTACAATATGGGCGTGGCACTATACCAATCAGGTTTGCTACAACAGTCAACTGAAGCGTATAAAGAGTGTCTGAAATATGCTCCACTTGACGCCAATGCGCACAATAATTTAGGTCTGGCTCTTTGGCGCAGTGGTCAAAAGAATGATGCCATCGCCGAGTGGAGAAAGGCCATCGACTGTGACGCCAATATGGCTGAAGCTTTTACGAATCTGGGCAGAGCTCTTCACACT
>JAUPUU010000352.1 GCA_030917395.1 Cyanobacteriota bacterium erpe_2018_sw_21hr_WHONDRS-SW48-000092_B_bin.40 | reverse complement strand
CTACTACTACTTCTTCTCCTGCTGATCTTTCCAACAGTGCCAATCAGGGCGACCAAATAGAGTATTACGAGCGCATGGTGGCTATTGATGTTAAGACCCTGGGGCCTAAGCATCCTAGTGTTGCCCGCGACTTGAAGGGCTTAGCAGCAGTTTATGTTGAACAGCATCGCTACAGCGAGGCGCGCCCGCTTTTAGAAAGAGCACTGGAAATTTATCAATCGGTTTATGCTCCCGATGATTTATCTGTGCAGCGTCTGAAGGTCTTACTTGCGCTGATCACTGAACAAGCTAAAGCGGCAGGTGATACTGCCAGTGGTGTAGATGATTCAGATCTGGCCGCCATTCCTTTGCAGGCACAAACTTTTGAAGTGGCACAGCGCTTGAATGAATTGGCTTTTCTTGATTATTCGCAAGGCAAGCTCGAAGACTCGCGTAATCATTACGCTTGGGCCCTTTCTAGCATTGGCAATGCAACCGGAAGGCGCAGCGTCTTTGTTGCTGCCTGCTTGCAAGATTATGTGCTGGTGATGCTTAGCAGTGGTCGCAAGTCTGAAGCTGAAAAGATGCAGATGCAAGCTCGAAGCATTTTGGCCGAAGCTTTGTCGGCTCAACTATTGCGGGCTTACAAGTAAAGTTAGTCGTTATCGTTCCAGGGGCGACCCCGTTGGATGTCAACGTGGCCATTGAGTTTATATGGCACCGGAGAGCCGTTGTCAGGGGCGATAGTGAAGCCACCATTCGAGATTGGGTCTAGCTTGTCAGGCACCCAGTCGCCAGTTACTTCGATTACCCGGCCCGGTAGTTTGGCTCGCTCTTTTCTCTTGGCCCAGCTGTCACTGTCGCGGTCAAATTCATGATCGTCCACCTCGCGGGCCCGAGGGAAAAGCCCTGAATTACTACGCATTACCTGCAACCAGTCAAAATCGGCGGTTTTAAAATCAGGCTTCATATCTGTGGCTGAGTCTGGCTTGGAATCTGCGTGGCGATCGGAAAATAAATCTGATTGCAGCACTTGCTTCTCAAAATTAAAGGTAAAGTCGTTGTCTAATATTGGTGTTGAGTAGCTGCTTTCGGGCGAATCGGACATGCTTGATGTCTTCGGCAAGTCTTCGGAGCGGTCAAACATATGTTTATTTCGTTCAGCTCTTTCAAGCTTATCTTTTTCTTCATTTGCATCTTGTTGGCGCCGTAGCTCTTTTTTCTCAGCCCGTTCTTCGGCCAGCTTACGCTCCAATTCGGCTAAGTCGTCCATGTTTGAGCTTTGTCTAATTTGTTCAGAGAAAAAACTGTCACGAAAAGCTTGCCCAGAAAATTGGCCAAACTTGCGATCTAGGGCTTCTTGATCAGCGGCCAAGAGAGGCGCACAACTTAGGTCAGAAGTGAGCACAGATAAGAATAATAAGACAATCGTCTTGTATGAATGAGGCACCATAGAGTGCATTATATAATCTCTTTGGCTAAGACTATTCTTTAGTGCTGGCGTTATCCGCCTGCCAAGTGCTTGGCTGGGTTGTGGGCATATTCAAGTGGTCGCCAATGGCTGTCTGCGGTTTCAAAAAAACAGAGTGGCTAGCTCCATTTCTATTGGTTGATATTCGCCTGCGTCGTCTCTTCGCTCTATTCGCATGCATATTTTTTCTCTGCACTAGTTCAGTTGCGCCAGCTCTTGCCACTGGTCGTGAAACTGCCGTAATTGATTTTCAATTTCAGCCAATCAGACCAACTTCTGCTGTCAGTATTCGTGAGGCCGTTGATGTGGCCTTGCGCAATTATCCAACCATTGCCTCAAAGCGCTTTAAGCTCAAAGCCTCAATGGCCAACGTCACTCTTGCAAAAACTCAGTACTTGCCCAACTTAAACATTGATATTCAAGAGTCAGCTATTACCGGTAACCGTGTGGCCAGCACCGTTATGAACAATGTCTCAGGCTTTGATACCGTGCCAATTGATTCTGGTCCGGTTTCGCAGAAATCTAGCATGCGACCTCTAGTCAATAACTTGCAGGGTGTCAACTTAAACTGGCTCTTGGTCGACTTTGGTCTGCGCCACGCCAATGACAATTTTGCTTACGCTGACGCCCGCACGGCTCGCGCTGATGTTAACTTGACTCAGCTTGATGTGGCTTACGATGCCGCTGAGGCTTTTCTTGAAGCCGTCGCCGCTAAACAGATTATTTTGTCGACGGAGGCTGCCCTGCAACATATGCGCGCTGCCAATGTGCGGGCTAAGACATTAGTTGCCGAGGGTCTTAAACCTGGTGTAGAAGCGGCTGATTGGGACTACGAAGTAGCCAAGGCTCGCATTGCTTTAATCAAGGCTGAAAAGAATACCCGCTTAGCTCTAGTTGGTCTCGCTGAGAAAATGGGCACCGCCACTGCTGATATTGATATTGTCTCTGACCCTCTGGTGCGTAGCCCTTCTCAAATTATGCCTACTCGTGCTATTGATTTGAGTTCACACCCTTTAGCTTTGCTCAAAACTGCCGAGATTGGTCGCTGGAAAGCCAAACAGATTGTCTTAGACAAGGCCTATCGTCCCCACCTCTGGTTCAACTCATCGGTTTGGGGCAAGGGTAGCAACGATGGTGTTAATCCTATCCGCCCCGTGGGTGGTGGCGCCCTGCCTCAAGTTTTCAACTATATGGTCGGCGCTTCCTTTAGTTTTCCTGTGATGGAATACTTCCCTCTCAAAGCCCAAAAGCGCATTGCCTTAAACAACGAAATGGCTGCCCGGGCCGACTTGAACCTGGCTATGCAAGTGCTTGAGAAGAAAGATGCTCGGGCAAGAGTAATGCTTGAGCAAGCACGAAAGATTGCCGATGAAACCCCGCTGTTAGTTCAAGCCGCGCGGGTACGCGAGTTAAAAGTGAGTAAGCGCTACAGCACTGGTCTGACTGATATGGTCAGCTTGGCCCAAGCCGAGAAAGCCCTTGCAGAAGCCGAAGTAGAAGACGCCGTGGCACAAGTCGAAGTGTGGCGGGCGATTTTGCTGCTCTCGTATGCCCAGGGAGATTTGAAGCCTTTCCTCGATATCGTTGATATTGTCGAAGGTCGAGCCAGTCGGAAGTAATCCGACGCTAGAGATAAGAAAGAAAACAGGATAGCTCAAAATGTGGATCATCAGCTTTGCTCTTAGACGACCGATTTCAATAATCGCTGCGGTTATTAGCATTGTTTGTGTGGCCTTCTTAGCTGTCGGCACCATGAAGCG
>JAUPUU010000351.1 GCA_030917395.1 Cyanobacteriota bacterium erpe_2018_sw_21hr_WHONDRS-SW48-000092_B_bin.40 | reverse complement strand
CCTTCGCCTAAACTGTCAACAAGCTTGTATGTATTGGCAAGAGTTTGAGCTGTTTCTAGCTCTTGCTCTAGCTGGGCCTGCATCACGGCTTGTTCGGCGTGTTTGCTATTGCTGGTTAGCTGTGATGCCTTCAACAGAGCACTGGCCTTTTGCACGATAACTGTGCGCTTACAATTACAGTAATTTTGATTTTGCAAAAAGGCAGTTAGCGAGGCGTGCGATTTATTCTTTATTTTTTTAGAGCAGCGTGAGCAGTATGAAATCTCAAGTTTGGCTTTGGCAATTTTTGCTAAATTAGGAGCTGATTTATTGCATGAGCAACCGCTTTTACCGAGAACAAACTGAGTCAGGGAGCCTGCTTTGGTCGAAGCTATATTGTTTCCGCAACTGAGGCAAGCTGCCATTGATTCTGACTTCCCGTATTCTTAAACTAGTGTTGCTTTGTAATTGGATCCGCTTTTAAATTTAAGCAGCCCCATCTCTCATCTTGAATATTGATAGCACGGTGTCTCTTGTTCGGTGGAGCATCTGACGAAATATATAGGGCGCTAATTTCGCCGTGTTTGTCGACTTCAACAACTGTGTGCGAGCCATCTTGGTGGGCTTTCCATTCAACCTTTGTACCGTCTGGCCTTAGTTCTGTAACTATGCCATTTTTCTGTTCTTTATACTTTAATCCATCTAAGTAAGTTACTTCTTTTTCGCCATTGGGGCCAAGCTTTACTTTAAAGTTATGGCTGGCTGTGGGGCCCCACGATTCAAGTGAGCCGTCAGCGTGGCTAACATGCCCTGTGCCATCTTGGTTTTGGACCCTTTGGGTGCCATCGCCCCAGCAGGCCGATTTGGTGCCATCCAGCTCCACTTTCTGGCCGTTTCCATTTTTGTCAGTTGTGATTGTGTAATTGTCTTTTAGGCTCGGACCCCAGTGTGTTATTTTCCCGTCTACGGTGCTCACATAGCCCGTTCCGTCACTGCGCTCTACTTTATAGCTTCGGTCGGGATAGCCGGTCTCCACGCTATTGTCAGCGGCCTCTGGCCCCCAGCTTTTCACCACCCTAGTGCCATCGGGTTGATAGTAGCAGCTGTAGCCTCTGCCAGTTCGCGAGTTTTCCATCTTCATGCTGCCGTCTGACCAGTACGTATATTTTTCTGTGCAGCTGTCCCTATTGTAAAAGCTAAGTGAGCCATCCGCATTTTTGACTGGCGATACTATTGATTTGAGCTCCTGCTGCCGATTGGACTGCATGCCGTTGATTTCTCTAATCATCCGACTGCATTCTTGTATCGATTCTTTGGTTGCTTTTGGCCCTAGTACTTCTTTGGCTAGGCTATTGAGAGTGTCTGTTGGCTTCACCGGGCGGACTGAGCAGTTGTTGAATACGAGCTCGGCAAGGGCATCGTCTGGTGCGACAGTGTCGCGGGCTGATCTGTTCACGGTGTCCGATTTGGCAGGCTTTTGACTGGAGATCTCTGTATAGTTGAGCTTGGTTCCACTGGTGACTGCTCCGTTGTCGGCTGTCGCGCTGCCGGTCTTTTCGAATGTCATTTCAAGAACTCCTCTAAGTGCACTCATTTGCGGCTTGTATAGTTTTGCCTTCGATGTTGCCATGATATTCATTCGAGTTGAAAGAAACTTGAAAGCTAGAAACTCTCACTAAAAAGCAGAGAAGAAGTCGCGTATCAAACCTCTTCTCTGCTGAATTTTAATTCTGATGAATCCAGGAAAATTATCTTGTCATTCCTCCAATTACTGTGCCTAGCCCTCCGGGAAGCACGACTGGTAGGGCCTGGCCGAGAACTACTGATTGTATGATTTTCGTTTTGATTTCCGCTGGATTTGTTAATACTAGGTGGCCGTTGCTATCTGGTTTTAAATTGATCGTGACTTCAGATGGAGCACCAAGAATATGGGCTAACACTGATTTTTGAGCTACCTGGGCTTGGTAGTGCAGGCGATCATCAGCGCCTCGCACCAGAGTGATACCCTTAACGGTGCCGTCGAAATCGTAACCCATTGGGCCTTCGAACTTCAGATTCATTCCCTTTATGTTGACGAGTTGTTGTGCGCCGTCTCGGGAAACTAGATCAAATGACACTTTATCCATTTGCATTTTTGAGAGTTCTACTAGTCCGCCTGTGCCAGGGACATTTTCACCTACTTTGATGGAGGCGGTATTACTGAATTCGACTTCGAAGTGATTACCGCGTTTTTCTATAGATTGAACATTGCGTAGGAAGTTTGCGGTATCTCTATCCAAGCAGCCACCGGCGATGAGGACGGCCTGATCTGCCAGTCTGGCGGTTTCGAATTTTCCATCGGGCATCTTTGCGGCCATGTTTAGGATCTTGTCCATGTTATTGGTGGCAAGATCTTTCGCGCCACTCCGGCATGCGCCACTAAGGATGCTTTCTATCTCAACTTCTTTGGTGAAATCAGCGACTTGATTGATTTTCTCACTGATTGTGGCCTTGCCTACTGTGGCAATTTCTGCCGCGCCGCTTCTTACTAAGTCCATGACCTGCTGGCCTAAACTTCTATCTGCCTGAGCATCTGTCTTTGGCAATATGTACGGAATTATATCTTGACCAGCATCTTCAAATCTCATTTTGATGAAACCTCATTTTATTAGTAGTATGCATCGTCGGCCTTGCCTTGGATGTTGCCATATTATTGAGGCGAGTTGAAAAATTCTTGAAATCTGAAAACGCATTCAGGCGTTGCGTTTCGCTAAGTACTAGGGCTTTGGTGGAGGCATAAAGAAGGGTGCTTGTATTTCTTTTGCAGCTCCTTTCTTTGTTGTGTTCTTTTTCTTGAGGCTGTCATTTGTTGTAGGCAAAGGTGTAGTCGGCAATAGTGCTGGCGGTAAGAAAGTAGGAATGGGGGCGCTCTGTGCTTTTGGCATGTCCTTACCTGGTAACGGTGGAACAAATAGAGGCGGTGTCAGCTTTTCTTTCACAGCGTTGAAGGGTGGTGGAATAAATAATGGTGGCACAAGCTTGTCTGCCTTTGGTGGCAGAGGTGGTGCAAAGGATGGTGGCGGCGAAAACACTACAACTGCATCAGGTGTATTGGCCTCTGGGTTCGGGGCGAAAGTAACACCAGGGTGGTTGCCATAGAGAAGAGCTATGGTAGCTCTGTCGCGCTTGGTAGGAAGACCGGTTTGTTTGGGGAAAGCGCGAAAATACATAACGTCGTAAATATAATTTGAGTGGTCGAGGCCAAGTGCGTGGCCAATTTCATGCATGGTAGTAGAGGCCATTTCGCCATTCTTTACAAACGCACCAGCGGTAAAGGCGTCAGTTGTGCGTAAATTGACAATAGCTTCGCTTAGTTCGTTTTCGCTTTGAGTCAAGCTTGTCACGCCCGCTGATACTCTTGTCTCAGAGGAGGAATCGAGAGCAGTATCTGTCCAGCGCACTTTTATGTCAGCATCAGAACTATTTTTGACAATGACATATCTGATTTTTTTACCTGATGCTTCACACCAGGTGTCTAGTGCTTTGATGACATAGTTGCGAAAAGCTGAGCGATAGCCTGCTACACCTTTGGCCGAGCTAATGAATACTTTTAGTGGAAGGTTTTTACTTGACCAAGTCCAGAGGTGGTCTTTTTCTTTCAAGATCTCTAAATAGTCTGGGCGACTAT
>JAUPUU010000350.1 GCA_030917395.1 Cyanobacteriota bacterium erpe_2018_sw_21hr_WHONDRS-SW48-000092_B_bin.40 | reverse complement strand
TCTTAGATTCAAGTGCACACAATTCATCTGGAGTCTATGCCGGTCGGGCTTATGCCAATCTTTGTTTGCGGGAACCGGCAAAAGCTGTGGCTGATGCTACTGAGGCAATTAAGCTTGACCCTACACTCAAATATACTTATGTCACTCGGGCCGAGGCTTATTCCGAGCTTGGTGAATTCGAGAAGGGCTTTCTCGACGCTAATAAGGCAATTGAACTTGATAGCAGTAGTCCCGGCGCTTACTTAGCAAGGGCGAAGTTGTATCTTGCTAAGGGCGACTGCGAACATTCATATGATGATGCACTAAAAGTCCTCAGTCTCGACAAGAAATATTGGCGAGCTTCTGAGTATTTGTTAGCCATAGATCTTGTAAAGGGTGATATCGCTGGCGCTATTAAAGTTGGGGATCAACTGATTACTCAATTTCCTGATGCGGCTGTTGGTTTTGCCGATAAATCGTCGTGTTATTTCTGTATGGGTGACTTTGAGCAAGCTGCCAAGTTGGCAGATAAAGCATTGGCAATTCAGCCAGAGAGTCGAAGAGCCATGCAGACGCGGACACTCGTGGCGGCACGATTAGGTGACGAGAAAAAGACTCTTGATTTACTCGATAGAGCCGAGAAGCTTGAGCCTGGTGCAGCAATCGTTGCCAAAGATCGAATCATATCGCTGCTCTTCCTTAAGAAGTATCAAGAAGCTTTAGCCTTGTGTGATGCTACCATCGCGAGAGAAGCAGCGGATGGTAAACAGTATGAGTCAGATACTACCTATCGCCTTCGTTCAGAAGCATATCGGCGATTGAAGTTGAATCAGCTAGCTGACGGCGATATGAAGAAAGCACTTGCCGAAGGCTATCAAAAACGCTCAGTTTTGGAGCTTTATTTAAAATTGCTGTAAGCCGGCAGCGTTAGCGTCTTTACTCATGGTTATGCTGGTGTTACCCTCGGTGATAGCCTGGGCGCGGGCCCGCAGTTCATCGGTTTGTTCGCGCATACCGAGATAGTAGAGAACATAGGCATATCTATCTAAATAGGGCACTAGAGCAACAGAGTCAGGGCCGCTGTTTTGTTCTGCCAGCTGCAAAGCTTTTTCAAAAAGCGGTGCTGCTTCAGCATATTTCTTTTCTTGAGCGTAAATGTTAGCTAGGGCAAAGGCCGCTCTTGCTTCGTTGCCGTTTTTTGAGGGTGCTGCTTTCCAGAAGTCTTGGGCGCGCAGGTAAAGTGCTTCAGCTTCTGCGAGCTTGTTTTCTTGCAGCAGGCATTTGCCCAGTTTGTCTAAACGCGCATAAACTTGATAGTTCTCTGGTGGCTGAATGCGTTCTGTTATGTCGAGGGCGTCTTTTAGATTAGCTTCGGCCTCTTCATAGTCTTTGCGTGTTAGGGCCAATACACCAAGGCTGTCATAACTGTTGGCTAGAGAGAGGTGATGTGCTCCTAGTACAGTTGATTTGACATTGAGTGCTGCTGTGAAGAGGCGTTCTGCGAGAGACATGTTTTCAGCGGTTGCCTCTTTGGCATTTGTTTGAGCACTGTTAGCACCACTGCTTGCTCCATTGTTTACTGCATTGTCTTTGGTGGCGCTTACGGCGTTGTCTGCAGAACTGTTTTTTGAGGCGTAGATATTGCCAATTTCATCGCAAGCAATCGCCCATTCAATTAGTGGGTCGCGCATCACTGCTGACGCCTCTCCAGCCCAGGCTTGAAGTGGTTGGCCTGCTTGCAGTGTCACTTTACCCTTCGCCTGGGTTCTGGCTTCATTGAGCTTGCCTTCGACAAAGGAAAGTATCTTTTCTGCTAAAGGATTGGCTTTGGCTGCACTTCCGTGTAACAGGTAGAAGCGCACCATGGAGGACATCGCTGGAATTAAGTGCTCGTCCTCGGCTCCGCTTGCTACTGTCTTTACGGCTAGCTCTTCTTCTAGCAGTGGTTCTGCTTCGCCGAAACGCCCGCGGATAGCAAGGAGGCGACCTAGTTCACCAGAGCTCTTCGCCAGGCGAAGATCGCCAGCTGGAAAATTGCGGGCCTTTTCCACTGCTTCTTTTAGAAAGCGTTCTGCGTCACCGTATTCGCAATTGTATGCTGCTTTTTCACCTTTAGATTCAAGCTGATCCCAGCTATCGCCAGAGGCGCTGGGCTTCAATGCCATTGTTTCTGTGGGTGTGTTGATTCTTCCGCTCGCTCTTGTGGCGGGGTTTGTTGAAGCTGTATTTGCTGCTGTGTTTGACGGCACTCGATAGGGAATCTTAATGCTGCCGCCCTGAATATCGGTAGTGCTATCAGTGCTGGTGTCGCTATTTGTGGCCACTCCAGGCCCTTCGCCAGTGCTGTTTCCAGCTGTGGTGTCATTAGTGGTGTCAGTCGTTGCCGGAGCGCCAGGTTCAGCTGAGCATGGTGCCATTGACCAATGAGCTGTCAGCGATAGGCTTAGTGCCAATAATAGTGTTGTTGCTTGGCGCAATTGACTTTTAGAGAGATTGAAGTTGATGGCGTGTCTGTTCATAGGCTCACTAATTGGCTACCTAGCAATGATAACGTATCTGCCACCACTGCGCAAAAACTGATGCTATTTAGGGGTACTGTTAAATAGAGAGGAGATACTATTTAGTGGCTTGCCGCTGCTTTAGTAGTCGAGAAAATTCAGTCTTGACAGTTTTGTTTTTTCTCTCTCGCTAATTTCGGGCCTTGTTTTTGAGCCAGGTTGTCAGTGCTTTGCCTGGTTTGCGAGCTATGCCTGCAAACCATTGCTTGGCGGGCTTTTGCTTCTTGAATTGGGTTCGGCTGTTAGCTTCGCAGGTCGAATTTTGACCGATATCGGTCAAAATTTGACCTGAACCATGCTGCGACTGACGCTTTCAGCGCTATACTCATGAAAATTTTAATGTGGGGTGCCTAGTGAGCTCAGTATTTAATAGTCCGCTGAAGCGTTTAATCTCGCCGGTACCCCTAAGTATTCCCTTGTCTCTTTGCCTTGCCTTATCTCTGTTCTTTAACAAAAGTTCGTTGCCAGTTTTGGCGGCACCGGATGTGATGACTTCTGGTGGCTCGAGTGTAAATGGCACTGCTCCCAGCGATCCTGTGGTTGTTCCGGCTGGGCTGGCAGCGCCTGGAGGTGCGGCAACTACAAGCTCGACGACGGTCGCACCAACGGCAACCGAGGCTACATCAACACCTGCTCCGGCACCAACGGCGACTTCAGGGGCAACACCAGCTCCTGCTCAGACAGAAAGTCCAGAGCATGCACCAACTCCGGCCCAGACACCAGCACCTGTTCAGGCACAAACATCTGCTTCAACTTCGATAGCGGCTCCGGCCAATGACCTCGCTGCCGAGATTAACAAGCTTGATGAGATGCGCATTAAAGGGCAGTGTGCTAATGCTCAAATTGAACAGCGGCTGATGCCTATTGCTGATATGCAAAAGCAAATTGTCACCTTAGAGAGTGTTATGGGGCGGAGCAATCCCAATGTGGTAATGCTTTATCATTTGCTTGCTCGTCGCTATCAGCAGCAAGCTTATGTCACTGGTAAATTCGCCGATAGTGAGAAGCTCTACCGTTGGTTGACCGATACTGCCACGGCTCAGCAAAAAGGTTTTGATGAGCTGCTATTCGGCTCTGCCTACCTGGCAATGGCAGACGGTTATCGAATGACAAAGCGCTATGACCTTGCTCTTTCGACTTACCAGAGGGCTCTTCCTGTTTTTCTTCGAGGGAAGAAAGCTGCTCAGGTTATCATCGCTGACTACAAGACCTTTGGTGAAAGTGCTTATGAGAAGCAAGTGAAGAGTAGCTCTAACGCTAAAGTGAAGAGCCTAATTATTGCCAACAAGAATTTCATAGAGGCAATTGATAAGTCGCAGGGAAATGAGCGCTATATAGCATCACCGGTTCCAGACGCTTACTTTGGCATGGCTGTTTGCTATCTCAAGAAAGATGATTTAGTTAAGGCAAAAGAGTATTTGGCGAAAGCAAAATCTAACGGTTTGATTGTTGTTGATATCGCCAAGTTGAAAGCTGCTGCTTCTAAGAAGTCTGGTACTAAGGTACTTTCCAAGTCAGCGTCAGGTTCTAGCGTTAAGAAGACCAAGTGAAACTTCTCTTGCTATTCCACAGACAATTTTGCTTAGACGGCGCCTAAAATTTAAATCCCCAGCTTTTTCAAAAAGTCTTGGGCGGCAGGGTGGCTCTTAATGCGATCTGTAATGCCGCGCATATCTTTGTTGATATTTTGATTATTCATGCCATACAGCGAGTAGGCAATCAGTTCGTGTACATCGGTAAGATAATCTTGAGCGACGCTATCGAGAACCGGGCGTACGTTGGCTAGGCGGGTTATGCACCACTCCGTATCTTCGACACTGCTGTTAGAGGCTTTGAAGCCTTTCATCATCTCGATTTCTACGACTATTTCTTGACTAATTTTCGGACTATAAAAACGCAATCCGACAAGGGCTCGTTCTGCTCCCGCTGGAGGAGTGGCACCACTAGTAGTGACTGTGATTTCGCCCAGTGGCAGTACTGATGAGTCGCTGCTTGATGTTGTCGTTGACTCAGTTGTTATCGGAACTATTTTGTATCCAGTTAAACCCTTGAAATAGTTCTGGCTGAAGCCGTGATCTTCCAGCACGCGCCGGATGATTTGACCCCGTTGGCCTGGCGGTGCATTGATCACTCGGCCGGGAATGGTGTCTGGATGCTCGTGCACATATTTCTGCATGCGTTGATACGCTTCGTTTTTAAGTTTGCCCACTTCGCCACCAAGTTCATGGCTGGCGACATTGAGTAAATCGCGCACATCACCAGGTTTCTTCGTTGGCGTGTTAGCGGAAGAAGTGTTGGTGGAAGAAGCGTTGGGGAAGGGAGCGTTGGGGAAAGAAGCGTTGTCTGCAGCATAGGCTGGAGCTATCAGCAAACTTGAAGTCGGTCCATTGCTGTCACCATACTGAGTCGGTGCGCTCAGTGATCTGTATATTGACTTGAGAAGCTCGTCTTTGATCTGTGCCTTAGCCATGGTAATAGCACCAGTAGCTACTTGTTTTTGGAAAGACGATAAATTTGGTGTGCTCAAAGCTGGATAAACCAGTACGTCCTCGAGCATGTTTTCAACGGCTCCTTCAACGTCTACTCGTTTCGAGAACGCTTGGCCATCGTGGTTTTGCAATGCCATCGTTAGAGATTGCAATGCGTAGAGCGGCGTTGTTGTCCAATACCAGTAGCCACCGCCGGCGATGGCGGCGAGTAAACCTACGGTTATTGCGATTGGCGCTACTTTCATCTTCAGACTAGATCCTCAGACTTGCAGCTTCAAAAAAAATACGCCCGGTTGGATTCGAACCAACGACCTCCCGCTTAGAAGGCGGGAGCTCTATCCGCTGAGCTACGGACGCATATACCAACATTTGCGAGCCTTCAGAGCAAATGCGTGGACCAAACCTTAGTCTGGAGCAAACATTATAACCTACGCCATAACCTCCTGGGTGGCTTCTATGGTTTTAGGGTGGGGGACGTATATCCAGCCCTCAAGGGCGATCAGGTCTGTTGAAATCTGCCTGGGCGGGGCTGTTTGGCTTGGATTGAGGTAGGCAATTGCTGCTCCCAGTGCGGCAATGACTGCGTCGAGGGCGTCGTCGCTGGCGAGGGCGAATTGCTCTAGATTGGGCGGTAGTGAAAGCTCTGGTAATGCTGTTGCGATTCTGTTTACAGAGCGTAACTTGTCGCTCTGGCCCGCGAGGTTGTTGTTGCCTCTGAGGCTATTGTGGCTTGTTAGGTTGCTGCGGCCACTGAGGTTGTTGAGTATCAATTGCCGCAGCTGCTTCGCCTCAGGGTCTTTGCCCTTATATTTGCGCCATGGCTGACATAGTGATTTGAGAACAGCGGCAGGATAGACCTCCATAACCGCAGGCCTGAAATGGGGCGCACCTTTGCCTGGGTTCTCTGCTCTCTGATTATCGCAGCACTGAGTACTTCCGGCGCGACCGCTACTGTTAGGGTTCTGGCGGATTGGCAAATTGCTAGCTGGGGATGAAAGCGAAATGCCCGCTGTGGTTGCAAATGGCAAGATGGCGAAGCCCTCTTTGTGCAGAGCTAGGAGTAGTTGCATTCCTTGCCAGGTCATCTTGAGCATTCCCGGATTGATTTGATGCAAGGGGCTTTGAGCCTTGGGGTCAGTGCAATTGTCTGTCAGCCTTTTAACCTCACCACCCATGATTGGCTTTGCTATTTGCACTTGGGCGAGAAGTTCTTCGAAGGGCAGGCCGCTAACGAGAGTGGCTAAGTCGACCCAACTAGGAGAGTTCGATGCCGTTTGCGAAGAATAAGCCGGATTGGTTCCCAGCAAAATCTTGGCGAAGGGGGCGGGAAAAGAGAAGGGGAAGTCAAGGCCGATAATCCAGTCTGAAAGTCCGCTGCATTCAGCCTTGGCGAGTTCGTCTTGGTGGCAAAGAGGCCGGTTGACTGATGAGTTATTAGGACCAAGCAAATTTTCAAGACCAAGTAAATTATCAACAAGGCGGTCCGAGCCGACGTTCTCCAGGCTGTCAATGTACAAAATCGAAGATTCAAGTCGACCCCTGGCAATCCAGGTGGCGTTTGGTTGCTTCATGGCTGCGCTGTAGTCGCATCCGACTATATTGGCAGGGCTTGTTTTATCTCCTGGCAACCGGGGCTTAACCTCAAAAAACATAGATATTGTAGAAGCCCTTATACTATAGGGGTCCTTTACTTTTGAAGCGCCTAAGCGGTCAGCGGTAATCAGTGCCAGAACCAGAGCTAACTAAATACGCCAATGCTGTCGGGCTCGTTTACGACCTGAGCTTGCCTGTGCGTTATCCGCTAGCGGCTGTTTGGCAAGTCGATGGCGAAACTGTTGTTACTTGCGCTCATTCAGTCATTCTTTACACTGAAATTCTCAAGGCTTTGCGGGTGCGCTTTCCTAGCAGTGGACGTGAATACTCAATTAAGTCAGTGGTTTTCCACCCTAAAGTTGATAAGGCTGTGCTCAAGACTATGGCTAAGCACGGTCTTACTGATCCAGTAAACGGCTTGCCTCTGCAAAAACACAATGTCGCTTTGTTGAAACTCTCGCCTAGCGCCAATGAGCTTTCGGCCGATGAGATCAAAGAAATCAATGATTCCTTTGAGCGCTTCTTGCCCGAGCATGAAGCAGGGCTCGGTGGCAGCTTGGCTGAAATTGAGTTGCCGCTAGTGGTGCAAACAATCACCAATGCGCGTAAAGTCGGCACTGTCTCGATACTCGATGAGCGCAACCGTGTTGTCGGCAAGCTGTTTTGTCAGAACGGGCGCGCCACTCATGCTTACTATCACAATCTCGTTAATGAGATGGCGATTTATCAAATTATCATGCACAAGCTCAACGGCAGCTTCTACTTCACTTCAGAAGAAGAGCCTGGTTGGACCACTGTGACCGAAATATCTCGGCCGATCGACATGCTTTTAATCGAGTCTTTGCGGCGCACAGACGAGATGGAAAAAATGGTGTCTATTGTAGGTGGCCCCTCTAGTTTGTTTATTAGAGTGACTCCCCAACCTAATTTCGACATACTGCCACCAGATTCAAGAGAAGCGACAAAGCTGATTTGGCCGTACTTAGATGGTGGCACTCCCCTTGGGCTGATGTGGCAAGTGGCCGGATTAGACGATTATTCTATTTATGCTGCCATGCAAGAGCTGGTTAAGACTCGCCAGGTAAGCTACTTTGAAGCTCCATTTCTTAAGGGTGGCGACATTGTGCCTTTGCCCCTCGGTGTGAAGACGCCGCTTTCACCTAATGACCTTGTTACTGCTCTTTGGGTAGAAGATGCTTCTTTGGCACCACTTTTACGCCCTGGAACTTTACTTGGTAGCGTCAAAGATCTCGATCCCTCACATGTTTTGCATAACATTGGTTTGCCCTTTGAAGCGGCTGGCTGTCCTATTTTCAAAGATGGAGCTGTGATCGGCATTCACTGTGGTGCCGTGCCACCAGACCCTGCTGTGGTGGCGCCTGATGGTGGCTTCCATCAGATGATTTGGGTGGAGCAGGTAATTGAATGTTTGAAGAATAATGGTGAGAATACCCTGGCCCGGAAGCTTACTCTCTCTGGTTCTGGTGACGAAACAGAAGTTTCTGGACGCTTCGGTGGATGCCGGCAGGTTGCTCGCATTCAGTGTCCCAAGTGCGGCCGCTCATCTATGGATGAGCCTAATTTCTGCAAAGGTTGTGGACAAAGATTGATTCAAGATTCAGACTACAAGGGCCCGATTGCCAAGAAAACCAAGGCCCAGACCAGGGCTAAAACCAGGCTGGTAGGGAAGACTCGAACCCGCACTGGACCCCAGATCATTCGCCCGGTTACGAACGCTAAAACATACAATCCGGTATTGCTAGCTGTCTCCCTAGTGCTTATTTTTGCCGGGGGTGGTGCGGCCGCCCTGGCAATGATTCCTAAGCCCAATATTATCGATACCAGCCCTGTGGTGCTGCCCAGTCAGAGTCAGACGTGGTTTACCCCCACACTAGCCGAATTTACATCGGGGCCAGTGGTGATGCACGACAAGAACTTTGTCTTTACCGGACGTGCCAAATTTGGTGTCGATGTCTTAGCTAAGCAGTCATTCTATATGTATGCTTTTTTGGTGCAGAATTCGGGCAAAGTTATACTTCATAGCCCAGCTTCTGCCGCCAATGATGTGGTTCTTGATGCTGGTACCCGTTACATACTTGTCGGGGATGGTTTAGAAAAGATTCCACTAGCTAAGGCGGTTACAGCCTTTGGTTGTGACAATAGTGACGGTTCAGAAAAAATTCTGCTAGTGGCTAGTGGTATGAAAAGTGACTTGCTCACAATGAGCGATCCTGCCGCTCAAGAGAAAGCGATTGAGCAGTTTGTAAACCGTTCGCTCCAGCTTTTGAGCTGTGACGAAAGTGGCAACGGTGTTGTTGTCGACTCCAAGGAGCTAGGTGCGCACTTCTTTGACGACAGTAAGCCCAAGAATGGCACATTTGGCTCAAGTGGTTTGATGGGCAGCAATGTCTACATTACCCAGGTAGACGTAAGACACAAGAAAGACCCGGCCCTGGATAATCAAATTCCAAGCAACATTACCCCGACTAACATTGCCCCGCCCGATTCCGCGCCGACCAATGCCAGCCAAACCAACGCCAGCCAAACCAATGCCAGCCAAACAAATGACACTCCAACCAGCGTTGCGCCGACCAATCAGCCGTAGCTTTCCGACAAGAATTTCAGTCCAGAATATTTAGTCCAGAACAATTAGAATGAATTGCCCCCTAATTTGATATTGATTGCCGTAGGGCAAGAGTAATCAGGAAACCCAGTAAATTCGTAGAGAGAGGAGAAGAACATGAAAGCGCTTGAGCTAATCAGAAAATCTTGCGCAGTTTCGCTGGCTGTGGCACTCGGTGTGGCTTTTTCGACCGGTGCGTATGCCCAGGAACAGAGCGGAGCTAAAGGTCTCTTCTTTGAGCAGCTGGAAAAACCAACTGAGTCGCTAAACACTGGCCTGCGCTACTGGATCGAATTGAAGCGTGGTAACAACGTTACCCGAGTCAGTAATAAATTCCAGTTCAAGACCAACGATAGTATTCGTTTTCACGTTCGCTCCAACATTGACGGCTATGCCTATATCTTGCTGTCTAGCGGCAGCCGCGGCGAGCAGAGTGTGCTCTTCCCAGATAGCAGAGCAGCTGAAAACAACAAAGTAGATAGAGGCAAAGATTATGCTTTGCCATCGGATGGCTACTTAACTTTTGACGAAAATCCTGGTCTTGAAAAGCTTACGCTGTTGCTTTCACGCTCACCAATGGACGCACAAGCCTATCTTGCCAAGCCACAAAAAGAAGTGACTATGATTGCCTCGGCTCAAACTGGTAGTAAAGACCTCGTTCCAGCTCGAATCTATGTTTCGTATAACGCTCCTCGAGTTGAGGCTCCTGTCTTCTTACCTGCCACTACTAAGCCTGAGAAAGTGGCTAAAGTAGAGAAAGTCGAGAAGACTGTCAAAGTCAGTCATACCAAAGTTACTCAACCGGCAAAGAGCGAACATACTGAAAAAGTTGCCCAGTCGCCTGCTGCCGATGATAAGCCCAAATCGGCTCGCAAAACTCCTGTAAAAGTGAAGCATGCTGTTGCCTCAAGCGGGTCTTCAGCTTCTACTTCGCCTAAAGAAGAAGAAGGAACGATCACTGTCGTCTCACAGCAATCTTCTGGAGTACTGCACGTAGATGTTGCCCTGCAGCACATCTAAGATTGGTATTTCTTTCATTGCTGATGTAATCGATTAAAGAGCGCTAAGGCTGGGCTCAAGATCTCATAAAAATCTCTACGAAAGGAGGCTATTACAGCCTCCTTTCGTTGTATTATTTGTTTCCAACCTGCGTTAGGATTCTTTTTCCTTAACCTGGCCTTAATCGACGTTGCAGCATGATCATTTTGTTCTCGAGCAACTTTTAGTAATGCTGTTTTTGCTTTCTTGTCCCGGTTACTGATTTAGTTCTTGTTGTGTCCGCCCCCACTACGACAGCCTTTGCGCTGAGGTTCTACCAATGCCGATGATATTTATTCTCTCGATTGGTCTCAGTCTGTTCCTTTTGATCGGTATGGTTCTAATCATGAATCCCGATCTGGTTTCGCCGAGCCTTGCAAAACGCTGGGATCGCAACCACAAATATAAGAGCCACTAAATTTTCTAAATCAGCATTGCCAAGGGTTATATGAGTTAGATCTAAATGGATCTATCTGTAATGTATTGGTTTTGCGCCTTCAGTTGTTCATATAATATGTTGACAACGGGAGGGCAATTCAATGCAAGCGACAGCTGGGTTTTTCATTATCGATTTTGTTTTGCGCCCATTCCTCAAGATCTATCAAAAGATGCCATTTTTGATCTTTTTGATTTTGTTGGTGGTGTATGGCCTGATCGCCTACTTGGTCTGGAAGTCGGCATTCAAGGCAGAGCAACAGTATTGAGCTGATTGGACGATTTAAATATGATTTCAAAACTCGACCGATATCGGTCGAGTTTTTGTCTTTGTAGCTGAGAATTTTGACCGATATCGGTCGAGTTTTTGTCTTTGAAGCTGAGAATTTTGACCGATATCGGTCAAGTTTTTGTCTTCAGCTAGTGGCCGTCGCCGGGATGAACAGTCGCCAGTTCCACTTTGATTTTGTCGCTTTCCACTTGCACAATGCCGACATATTGTTCGATGAAGTTCTTTACTTGGCCGGGGCCAACTTCGCCATCGATGGTGTAAGTGCCTTGATCGAGCGGTTTACTGTCAAAGTCGAAGGTCTGGTATTTGATGGTTACATCTTTGATTGGTACGTTGTTGTAGTTGGCTACGCGTATCCAACAGACTGGGCAGTTGATTACCCATAGCCCAGAAACGTGCCAGTCGACAAGTTCGACCCGAGTATTTTGCGTTAGTGTGTCGTCGCCTGGTTCTGGGCTGCAAGCGGTTACGGTCACTGAGAAAGTAAGAAGTGAAGCCAGTAACAGCAGAAAACTGCAGAAAAATGAGCTGCCAATCAACAGCTTAGAACGGAACTGATATCGCCCGACAAGGGTGCCATAGATAGCGGCTAATGACATAAAGTCGCTCAGCTTCCTCTATCTTCTAGTTATACAGAGCTGGAATTAGCTCCACGCCTGGCATGTTCTGCGCAATGCCCAGAAGAATGAGCAAGGCAAATACCAAGAACATTGCGAAAAATGCTGGTTCGCCGTCGGATAACATTGCAGGGGGTGCTCTGGTGAAGGTAATGATATAAGCTGATTATACCAGTTGTAAGTGGGGATGCTCTAAACGTGCGCTTATCGAAATTCAAACCAGCCCTTGGGTTAGCGAATGCTCACCTAATGACACTGGCTCCCTTGGCTATGCGTCGAACTTTTCCCTTGACCGATTGCGCTGGCGAAAAGCTCGTCATTGATGTTGATCCGGCTGCATCGGTATCTCGCTCCGATTCTCGAAACCCGCAGACAGCGCCGCTTAAGCCCGAGCGCAATCAAGTGGTTGTGGTCTTGCACCGCCCGGAGCATTTGGCTAAGAAGAACAAAAATTACGTCCCTCTCACCAAAAACTTGTCTCAAAATCTTGTCTTGATCGTGCATGGTCTGGAAGGTTCCGTTGAATCAAGTTATGTAAAAGGTGTTTGTGAGAAAGCTTTGAACATTGGTTTTAGCGTTTGTCGCATCAATTTGCGCAATTGTGGAGATACGCTTCATCTCGCTCGTGGTCTCTATAACGCTGGTATGAGTGAGGATATTGTGGCGGTTGCCGCCGATTTGAAAAAGCGATTTGGCTTTGAAAAGATTTTTCTCAGTGGTTTTTCTCTGGGGGGCAATATTGTTCTCAAAGCAGCTGGTGAGCAGGGGCTTGCTGGTGCTGGGCAAACTGGTGGAGCTGTTGAAAAGGCGTGCTCTACTGGCGAGAAAATTTCTCTTAACCCATCTCATTTGATTGATGCGGTCTGTGCTGTCTGCCCGCCGGTTGAACTTGATCAGTGTGTTACAACCATTGAACGTGGCGAAAATTGGCTCTATGAGCATGGATTTCTCCTTAGTCTCAAAGAAAAAGTGAGAGCGAAGAATCGCTTGTTTCCGGGACGGTACGACGTTGAGATTTTGCCGTCAATTAGTTCGCTTCGCGGTTTTGATAATGCTTTCACTGCCCCGGATGCTGGTTACGCCGATGCCGCTGCTTACTATTTTGGCGCTTCTGCCTTAAGGGTTGTCTCCTCAATCAATATTCCTGCTTTGGTTGTGGCAGCTGTTGATGACCCCTTGGTGCCTATTTCGAGCTTCGCAGGGAAAGAAATTGCTGAGAATGATAACGTTACTTTACTCACGCCAAAGAACGGTGGTCATGTTGCTTTTGTTAGTGCCAGTGATATTTATCTGAGTGACCTGGCCAAGTCACTAGAGGCAGAGCATCTTTCTGCCAAGCCCGGCAAATCACAGCTACGTGATCGATTTTGGAGTGAGTGGCAGGTTGTCACCTTCTTTTTGTCACATGCTCTTTCGATCGAAACCAAGCACCACTAGTAGTATCGTCTCTCATTTTCTCTTCTGTTCAGGTTAGGACAGAGATGTAGGATCGGAAGATACTCTCCGTATATCTAAAATGTTGGAACTTTATAGACTAATAAGAGTCTTCTTGAGTTTTGCTAGTCAACGTGGCAAAATGTAGTTGTCTGAGGGGTCTTGGCGACCCGCAGGCATCAGGCAAAAATCGCTCAAAACGCCACTGTCTGATAACTTTGCCGAGTTTACGACGCCACTAGTATCAGAAGATGTTTGTGGTAGAGCGTGATTATTTAAGTCGTCAAGTAGGTTACTAGTTTTAAAGGGTTTCTAGGAGGTTCGTTGTGATCAAGAAAGTTATGAGTTTGGCAATAGCTGCTCTAGCTGTTGCAGCAGTTGCTGCCCCAGCTTTCGCTGCTGACGATAATATGGACAAAGTTGTCCAAGGCGCTCTTCTTCCTACAAGAGTTGGTGGCGTTGCTGCTGGCGTTGTAGTCGGAACACCGATTGCGATTGTTCGCCAATCAGTAAAAGGTTACAAAGATTTGACCGAGAAATGTGCTGACAAAATCGGCGGCAAAGATTGCGGTCCAGCTTGCTTGCTAGTTTCAGTCGTAACATTGCCAGCTGGCCTTGTATACGGTGGCGCTACTGGTACCTACTACGGTATGAAAAATGGCATTATGGATGGTTTCCAAACACCATTCCATCCAGATTCATTCAGCGTTAACAAACTGGAAGAGTAATAATTTGGCCATTGCCCAGGCAATCGCTTAAATTTCGCTAGATAAATAGAACTCGCGGCCTGCAAGTAAGTTTGCTCCGCGAGTTCTTCTTTATAATGGGCAGAGTAATCAAATCCTAAAGACTGGTAATTATGGCTGATCTGGATAATGCTGATTTACAGCAGTGGCTGACTAGAATTGCTGGGGCGAAAAGTCGCAGCCAAATTCTTTCAATTATGGAAGAGTTTCGCGTTTTGCCCTGGAACGACGACCAGTGTTCGGCTGCTGCTAAGTTATACATGCGTTTGCTTTTAGCCTTGCCGGATGACGGCTCAGGAGCCGTGGTGCCGGCTTCAACTGGTGGCAAGCAATAGAAGTTCGTGACTGCTGGCTACCATAGAGCAGCATGTAGCCTCACCGAGAAATTATATTTCTGCCTCTAGTGCGAAGAGAGCTGGTTGAGAATGATGTTAGCTTTTTGCTCGTGTTTTGATGCTTCTTCGTTGCGGCCAAGTGACTTGAGGACGTTAGAGTATTCCGCTAAGGTTTTGCCCAGAATGTGATCGTCTGGACTTTTCGTCTTTTCTCTGATGGCAATAAGTTCACGCAAGGTCGGCTCCGCATTTTGTAAGCGGTTTGCCTTGATGTAAAGTTCGCTCAAAGTTTCTAAGGTATTCTCCAGCGTTTGTTCAGAGGCTCTGTCGCCTTTGAGAATTCTCTTGCGAAGAATGTCGCAAAGACGGTTTAGTAGTGCTTCTGCGTCTAACTCTCTGTTTTCGCTTGCTAGTTGGCGAGCCACTTGCAAAACTGTTTCTGGAGTATTATCGAGGGTGGCTTTAATGAAAGCCTCATCGTAGCCGGGAGTCGCTGATGGTGACTCTAGTGGCATGGTTTGTGTTGGTATGTCTTCGTGGTCTCGTATTGGCCGCATGGCCACGGGCTCTCTTGTGCGTAGAGTGGCGTTGGGTAAGTCAGCAATGGTAGTCATTGTCGAGCGTTGTTCTGGAAGCGCTGGTGTAATTGTACCCAGTATCGTCGGTGGTGGCATATCCGGTTCAATAGGCTTGGTGTTCAGCTCTTCTTTTGCTGCTAATTTTGCTGCTAATTTCGCTTCTGGTTTTGTCTCTAATTTTGCTTCTAATTTTGTTTCGGCTTTCGCTTCTTGTCTTGGGTCTAATTTTACTTCGCTTCTATCTTTATATTTATCTCTCTCTCGTTCTCGTTGAGTTAGGGCCTGGTTGGCTCTTTTACTGTCAGTGTTGTTGATGGCTGCAAGGGCCGCCTGTAGCTTTTCGCGCAGTTGTGATGTGTTCTTTATTCTCAGGGCTTCAGATAGCTCGATAAAGGCACCTTCTGCCTCGCCCTTGGCCAAGCATTGATCGGCTATGGTCATTCGGTCTTCAATACTGGTTGGATCCTGACCGTTCTCGCGCATGATGGCAGAAACATTTTTGCGAATAGCGGCCTGACTTGGATCTAGGTAGAGCGCGGCACGAAATTGTTTCAGTGCTTCTTCGGGATGGCGCATAGCTAGCTCGAGTCCATAATTGTTGTGGGCAATTACTAGATTGTCTTTAGCGTGGGCATAGTTGGGTGAAATTTCCAGAAGCCGCTCGAATGTTTTGATGGCACTAGCAAAATGTTTTAGGTTGATTTCGTGCACCGCTGTATTATTAAGATGCGCTAGTTCAGTCGATGTATAATGTGTTTCGCTT
>JAUPUU010000349.1 GCA_030917395.1 Cyanobacteriota bacterium erpe_2018_sw_21hr_WHONDRS-SW48-000092_B_bin.40 | reverse complement strand
TATAGCCGAGCAGAAATCTATTGGAAGTCCCCCGATGAAAATACTTTGCATATCTGCTGACAATCTAAAGATTAGCCATTCAACACACAATCAATATCTAATCCAATAGCCAAGCGCTTGAGCCACAATTCCACCATCGGCATATTCATCTGTATATAGAGTTATACACAGGTGCTCAGGCACCGAAAGAGTGGCAGAACCAGGCTTGGGTCGACGCGAGCTCTAAAACACAGCCAAAGCCTTCCTTCTGCCATAACCCAAAGGAGTGAGAGGCGAAGCCAGGCAATCACCCAGGCGGCCGATAGCTATTCTGGACAAGACTGTCAAGATTAGACAAGAAGAGTCAAATGGTAGGTTCTGGCATCCGGAGAAATGAAGCATGCGCGACCGACGTCAAGCAAAGAGGCGACATGCTGGTCAGTCGCTAGCGGAAGGTGCAGCGGTAATGGCCCTAATGCTGCCCCTATTTATTGTGATTATTTTTGTCGGTGGCGAAGTTGTCCAGGCTTATCTAATTAAGAACGTCCTTACCCAGGCAGCGAGCAAAGCCGCTCGAGACATGTCAATTGATTATTGGCAAGATAAATCTATTGCAAGTAATCGCCAGCTGCAAAATACACTTGTATTTGATCGCATACGCATAAGCGGAGTTATTGCCGACTCACGCCAATTTAGCGACGCTGTTTTTGATCCAAAGGCAGTACCGCCTACGGTGACAGTAACAGTCAACTACGACGGCGGCTCTTATGGCCTCATGCCCTTTCCGCAACCAGACCCACTAGGCCTAGGGGCCTTTTTCAAATTGTCGTCATCGACAATTCATGCGCTGGAGTAAGACTTATGAGAAATTTGCGCAGCAATACTGGACAACTTTCAGTGCTGGTACTGGTATTACTGATTGCAGCGCTAATTGCACTGGGATCACTAGGGGTCGACATTGCCCACATTGTTTGCACCACAGAGGAGCTTCAAACGGCAGTTGATGCCGGTGCCCTTGCTGGAGGGCCACACTTGTCTGTAGCCGATAAAACTCAAGCCATTGCTGAGGCTTTGGCCATTACCGCCAGCAACAAAGCCGACGGCTCAATGGTCTCAAACGATGTTCCTGGAACGAATGTAACTGTAGTGACTACTGATGCAACGACCAATTCAGGCGGGACAATTACAGTCAGCGCTCAGAAACGCATAAATCACCTGTTCGCTAAGATATTTGGTCGCCGCACAGACATTGTTTTTGCCAGTGCAACAGCTGGTGGCATGGGAGACGTAACCCAAGTACCATCAGGCAGCGCCTTTCCCATTGCCATTAGCATCGATGCTGCTACCCAGGTCGGGGGAGCGCAAGCACCATTGATGAACTGCCAACCAGGACAGATCTTCACCTTATACTTTGACAACAAAGACGATAGAAATGCCGCTTTCACTTCATTTACTGCAGGCTCAGCCAATGTCCAATACTTTAAGGCCGCAATGAGCGAGGCATTGGGTCTCACCCATTCAAATCCAGCAGTAATTCCCTCAATCTCTGTCGGCAGCGTAATCAATCTAAATAACGGCGAAGGTGGCTATCAAGCAATGAGCCACGAATTTTATGCCGATATAATGGCCAAACCCTACATTTTGCTTCCGCTGATTCAAGGCCCACCGCCGCTAAATCAGTCTGCTGCAGTGATTGGTTTCGTCGCCCTAAAAATAACTGGAATAAGTAAAAAAAACGGTGTAGCTTCAATGAGCGGCATTATTGTCAAACCAGCCGTTCTAGGGCGCTCGGGTGACGCGCCCACGGGTGCCTACGCTCCGGCACTGAAGAATCTTTCTCCATCGACGGTGCGGCTCATCCCCTGAGCATGCCTACACGTAGCAATTAAGAGATTATGCACAGGCTCGTTGATAGAGTAGCTCGGCTTCTTTATGCGAACCAAGAGTGCTATACAAATCGGCTAACTGCTGAGCGACATAGCCAACGGCTGGGTGATCACTTCCCAAGGTCTGTTCGCTTAACTGCAAAACGCGGTTAGTTGTGTAGGCCGCAGCACCGATTTTAGACTGAGCATAGTAAATCTTTGAGAGCTTAAGCATCGCTCGCAGCACGTCTGCCTTTGAGAATGACTCACAATTTTGTTTGATACGCAGGGAACGCAAACCAGCTTCTTCGGCCTGCTCGAATCGGTTGAGCTTTTGAAAGACATCAGCCAGCCAGTCTAGAGTAATTGCGAAACACTGCTCGGCATTTTCACAATTATGTGCCTCTAACAACGCTGTTTGAAAGTAGACAGCTGCATCTTCCAGACGATTTTCTTGCTGTGCCATTGCGCCAGCTTCAATAAAAGATTGCCATGCATTTTTCAAAACTTGCGACATAAATCCTCCCTCAACTGAGGTTAGTGAACAAGAAAGATAGTAAAGGGATGCCATTTCACAAAGTGAGATTTCATTGTGCCTCTTCAAGTGTGGCGAAGTAGTGGCAATTTGCAAAAAAATTTTGGCAGCAAACAAAAAGACCACCCAGATAAATCTGCGCTGCTCCAATTACTAATCTCTATAAGATGTGACCTCGCACCACTGGCGATAGCTGGCTGCACAAACACGTCAGCTTTTGCTATTTACCTGAATGTAAATCTATAACCTGTCGCCTGGGTTCAACCAATGACCACTCCCAATTGCATTGCCACGGCTTGCCATCACAGCCATCTATAGTATTTCCGGATTCGATAATGGCACCATTGTCGAAAAGATAATTCGCCCAGTTATATAGGCAGCTGGCCACATCTGCTGGTTCCAGCTTGGAAAAATGGCATTGCAGGTCCGGCAGACTGAAAAATGCCAAGCCCAAAGTATCCATAACCATTTCCCCGGGTTCATTGCCGACGTTAAAGAGTCGCACGTTCACCGCACCTGCATCCAAACTATCGAATTGTCCGTCTCGCAAAATCTCTGATATAACTATCGGATTGACAATTCGTTGCGAACTAGGCCAGTGTAGGGCCTTTGCTGGATAGAGCAGATGAACCGCAGCAAGAACTTTCTGGATATTTTCAAGGCGATCCTTTGACTTGAGCCCATGTCCGTTCATGTCAGCTATAAGAACAGCATGAGAACAATCAGGAACGATTGATTCTGCAGCAGGCCAATCCCAAGTCTGTGAAAGCGCATCCTTTAACTCCTGCTGGTCTATGCCCTCAGCTACACAAACCAACACTGGTGAGCTGGGGTTATTAGCTACATCCATCATGCAATGATTTCGATTGATAAACATCAGCACTTCGCTTTCGCCAATAGGCTCAATCAGCCTATCAATTGTCTGCAATTGCTCTAGAAGAGTCCTGTTGTCCAGCACAGGCTTCTTGTCGTACAACAACCTGATGACGTAGTTACTGATTGGAATCATCGAGTCTGTGTCTTCTGACATACCCACCTCAAAAAAATAGTTTCTCAGAAGAGCATTTTCGCGGCTAATTGCCTTTCAACAAATTGATGCTTACCGTGGCCAGGTCTGATTGGGGGAACTTGCAAAAATGCGCGGGGTCTGGGTGGAGGCCTGCCTCGGCAGCGATCTGGTTACAGACGTCCACTTCCATAATGTATTGATCAGAGTACCCGTGGGTAGCATCGTATGCAGTGGCCGATGTCAGGCCAATGTTTGCCGCAGCAAGCTGGGGTGAGATAGTGTGCAGTTCAATCACCAAAAGTCCAAAGCGGTGAACGAATGGCTGCCAACGGCGGAAATGCTCTAGCAGGCCGGCCTCTACATCATTATTGTTCAATCGTCTGCCCCGATAGCAGAACGCTCCGGTAGACTGACTAATGCGGCCTGCCAGTGGGTTAGCAGGCGGCTCCCAGGGTCGGTTGTGGTCAAGGAAGGTGCGCACGTTAAGCAGGTCTTCCAGGGCTATGCCGTAGTTGTCGCTGAGGTCACGGGCCAAGAGATCTGGTCGCCCAATGTCGCCCCAAGTGACTTTCGCCCAGATGTCTGCCTTAGAAAGATTGGCACGAGTGACGCGAAGGGCGACTTCATTGTAGTCGGCGCCAACCAATAGCAAAGGATAATCTTCCAGCATCTTGCCGCGCAGCGCGCGCTGGGAGATTACCTCGAAAATGTGTTGCAAAAATGCGCCGTTGCCACAGCCCATGTCGACTATGCCCTTTGGCTGCTCGTCGAGAGGACCATTAAATAGCTCAATAATTATCTCGTCTATCTTTTTGAAATAACTCATGTGCGCCCCACCACTTCCCCACACGTTCATTTCGCGGTCTACGTGCAGCTCAGGCAGCTCGGGCTTGGTGTTCGTCAGAATTTCGGCATTGCCAAATATGAGTTCTTCGAGGTTTCGGAAAGTAGGAATATAGGAAACGGTCACGCCGTAGGCACTGGCCCTGCGGGCAAAAAACAAGCCCTTTTCTGTAAATCGATAGGTCTGTCCTTTCTTTTCAAACCAGCCAAGATATGCAAAAAAATCGAGAATTTTGCCGAAGCTCTCTACGTCTTCGTGAAATTCGTCCGCCTTGAATGATGCCTCCATAAAGTACTTATGAAACATTCCGCCCATGCCGAGTGAGACGATGGTAGGGCCAATAGCAATGCCTTCAATGTGCATCAACACTTGTTCCTGGACGCACCTGGTATCAGGGTCGCTTGAAAATTCGATGCCATAATTCTCGCGGTATTTTTTGAAAATACCCTCCAACACGGTAAAGGGTGCTCTCTCAAATTTGCGTCGGTGAAATTGACCAGAAAGGCGAAGCAGCGTCACTACATCTTTGTAAAGTCGGCAATGTTCAAAGGCCACAGCACTTTTTGCATTGATGCTGTATTTGACTTTGTTGGTGACATTGTTTACTTCGGCATCGAGCCAACCCTGAGAAGCTAGGATGCGCAAAGCAACGTTGAGATATCCCTCATTGGCTTGGAACTTGGATGCTAATTCAGTGACATCTGCAGTTTTGTGATCGAGCAGATGCTGTAAGACGCCCTTCTCAAGCAGTGTATAGGCAGTGGGCGCCGTGGCAATTCCATCCAAATGGCGGAATATCGTAGCGCGCAGTGCAGCTTTGTCTTGTTTGGTCAACGACATGATGATTTAAGCCATTTAGATTGCCGGTAGAAGGGCTAATCTTATCAAACACTGAAGATGGTTGAGCGGACGCAACTGCACAAACAAAAAGACCACCCAGATTGCTCTGCGGTGGTCTAATTACTATCGTCTGACTGCCTATTGCGTAGGCTCGATATTTCTTGCTGCTTCAAGTCAGAATCCACAGCTAGCGGGTTATCACTACAGTT
>JAUPUU010000348.1 GCA_030917395.1 Cyanobacteriota bacterium erpe_2018_sw_21hr_WHONDRS-SW48-000092_B_bin.40 | reverse complement strand
TCGGCGCTGCTCGGGCGCAGTTTAGCGATGAGCTGCTCGCCAGTATTGTTCCAAACACCAACTGTGCGATTGTAAAAGCCAACAAGAGCCATTGAGCCATCGTTAGAGAAGTTGACAGCTCGAATTAACTCCCAGTGCTCCGGTGGGGTGTCATTTTGGAAGAGTGTAGACAAGCGCTTTCCTGTAGAAACTTCGAAAACACCAGCGGTGCCATCGTTGAGGCCAAGTAAGGCAAGCTGTCCGTTTGAGTCTAGAGCTACTGCTTCGATGTATACTTCGAACTCTTTTGTGGTCGGTGATTTGTCGCTTCCAGCTAAATCACTAACTGGTCGAATCTCTCCTACTAATTCACTCGTTTCTGTGTCGAATACTTTTGCTACTCCGACTTTTTCGACGGTTAGCAGTCGAGAGCCATCTTTCGAGAAACATGCGAGTTCAACTTCTTGGCCGTATTCGCCGAAGTTTAGCCATAGATTGCCCGACTCGTCTACCTTCATCATTGGATGCTGCTGTTCGGCCATTGTTTTCTCCGCCGCTTCGAATTCAAACACTTTATTCCCATAGTTTATGCTGCTTCTGCAGCAAGCGTGACTAGGTCAATTGTCGAAATATCTCTTGACAATCGATCCCTTTTCCAGTAGTTTGATTTGTTACGCTCAATCCTATCGTTGCCTTACCACCAAAAAAAGTAAATCACACATGCCTAAAAGACAAACGGGCAGCCGTTCTCTGCGCAAGAGAGAGCAGCTGTTAGATTATGCTCGCCCAAAATCTGTTGAAATTACTGTCGAAGAAGTCAAACCGATACTGAGAGAGATTGTGGCACCGTCAGCCGATCTTCTCGATATGTCTGTGCCTGAGCCGACACCGCCTCCCGCTCCTGCGACACCGCCTCCTGCTCCTGCTCCTGCTCCTGCTCCTGCTCCTGCTCCTGCGCCATCGCCTGCTGCCGCTGTTGTTAGTGATTTGCAAAAGCTATTGCAATATGCAGAGCCTGCTCCTGTCAAAGAGTCGCAGCGTTTTCTTCAGTATGATCTCCTGTGGGAAATTCATAAAGACGCCCTTAGCACCACTTATGTTGCTAAGAACGATGCCATTGATGGCTTTGTTGCTATTCGAATTTTCAACGAACGTGTCAATGACAGTGCTCAGATTCGGGCGATTCAGAAAGCCGCCGCCAAAGCCAGTGAACTGACTCATCCTAATCACGTTTCTGTCTATGAGAATGGTGTTGCTGAAAATGGAACACCGTATGTAGTGATGGACTGGGTTGAGGGTGAGACTTTAACTAGTCTTTTCAAGCGCAGTAAGCGCCTCGATATTGCTTCTTTCCTCAATATCTTTACTCAAGTCTGCGAGGTCCTGACAGAGGCTCACTCTCGTAATTTGTTTCACGGCAATTTATCACCCGATAGAATTAGTATTGTCACCGGTAGTATCGAGGCTGATACTGTTAAGGTCTGTGATTTTGGTATGCCCATTGATACTGTTCAGAATGCCTTTTACATGAGCCCTGAGCAGTGTCTTGACCAGAGTCGAGTTGACGCTCGCTCTGACCTCTATTCTCTTGGCTGCATCATGTACGAGTCGTTGGTAGGGAGGCCTCCTTCTCTTGGTACCGCCGATCTCTCCGTTGATTTTCTCCATGAGATGGCCAACCAATACAGTAAAGACTCTCCTGAGCATAATGCTTTCAAGCTCTTAGATTGCATTATAAAACGCTGCCTCAATAGAAAACCGACCAAGCGTTTTTCTAGCGCACGGGAATTGATGAGTGCATTGGCCCTTGTGTCTGATTGTTTTGATAGTGCCATTGCTTCAAAAAACAAGAAGTTGCCACGCAATGCTGAGAAGCTTTTGCTCTTTCGTTTTCTCGATAAATTTGATCGCAAGATTACCGCAGCACTGACGGCCTATCTTCTTCTTGGATTGTTCGCGACCAAGTATATTGGTGAAACGCAGTTGCAGAAATTTATCGATGAGGCTCAGACAGCGCGGTTTGTTGATTGGCCCCATGCCCAATCTAACTACAAAGATGCTATCAAGCAGGCTACCGCAATTGGTAAGCCACCTGGTTTGCTTGCCGATCTACATTGGGAGCTAGGTGATACTTATCGCGTGCAGTCGCTTGACCCCTTGATGAATGTGCAACGAGATAATTTAGCTAAAGATGCTATCGCAGAGTATGAGCAGGCTTTTCAATATTTCAATCATGGTCCTCACCTGCGTTCTTACGCCCTGGGGCTGTTGGGGAACATGAGTCAGCTCTATCTTAGTATGCCTGATTCTGATCTGAGAGCTGAGCGTACTTATCAGATTAACAATCAGTTGCTTAAGTTGATGAAAGAAAAGAACTATGTTGCCTGTGCAAAGCTGGCTGAAGAGAATCTCGCCAGCACAGCGGATGCTAGTTATAGTGTTTATGCTGCCGATGCTAATTTGAGGATCGGATTAAGCCTGCCACCAGAGAAGGGCAAAAAATATTTGGCTCGAGCGCTGTGGTACTTCCGCGGGTGCGAAACCTA
>JAUPUU010000347.1 GCA_030917395.1 Cyanobacteriota bacterium erpe_2018_sw_21hr_WHONDRS-SW48-000092_B_bin.40 | reverse complement strand
GCTCAGCGCAGGTCTCTCTTTGTCCCCGCACTGACTTTTGCAGGTAATACTTGATTCTTGGCGCTACATCGTCGGGCACATGAGCAATGTCTAGATAGTAGTTATGTCTAAATTCATCGGTACACGAATACCACTGCAAGCAGGCGTCAACAGCATGGCCAGTTTCGTGCAAAAAGGTTCCACGCAGATCATCAGCATCTCTGGCTTTGCGCACTTCATTAGTATTTTCGTCTACCGTTGCCTGACTTAACACTACGGTCTTTCCGGTAAACAGACCAGGACAACTTTTTGAAGTGCCACCTTCATAGCCAGCTACTTCCTGGTAGGCTCCAGCGGGAAATTTATCAATCATGGTCGGGGTAATAACAAACTCTATGTCACCTTTGAACAGAATCTCTTGCACGATTGGCGGAATCTTGTCAAAACAAGAATCAACAGCGTTTATGGTTCTCTGGTTGACAGGGTCATGACCATAAACCGGTCTAACCAGCGAGACCCTTTTTCGCAATAGTTTCATCCCTTCTTTACTTCTGGCAATATCGGCTGGCAATGCCGCACTCTCTGCCGATTTAGAAGTTGCTTCAGCAGTTTCTTTCTTGCCATTAGGGTTCAAACGCGCTAAATATTGCGCTGCCATAGAAGCCTGAGGCGTTCCTGCGAAATTGTCTTTCAATTTCTGATAGGTTTCTTCAGCCCGCTTCCTCTGACCCAGGGCAAAGTAAGAATGAGCCATATAAAGCCAGGCATTGGCCCCTGCTTTCTCTTTTGTGATTGATTCGTACATATAAGCGGCAGCTTCATTAAAGCGACCAGCCTGATAAGCCTGAACACCCTGAGCGTAGATAGATGCTGGAGCAGAAGCTGCCGGTAAGGCCTTTTGTGCGCTCCTGGGTGCGACTGGTGCTGCAATAACTGGCAATATTATCGATTGACCTGTAATCAGGGCAATAGAAAAACAAAGCAGCGCATCAAGACCTAAGCCCGATCTGGGGCCTTGGCTGCAGGTAAAAAAAGGCTTTTCATTAATCACAATACTATTGTGACTAAGTTTATTTTGCTTGTACAGGCATCAAGAGATACTTATAACCTTCGTCGCCAATGCCCTTGATGATTAAAGGCTTGAGCGAACCAGTCATTTCTAATTTAATCTCTTCTACAACCAGGCGTTGAAGCACATCGGTTAGATAGCGCACATTGACAGCAATGTCGATTGTTTCGCCTTCAAAACCAATTGAGACTTCTTCTTGGGCGCGGCCAACGTCTGGAGTATTGGCTGAGATCTGCACGTTCTCTGCTTCAAAGTGCAATTTAACCAGGTGGGTGCGCTCATCAGACATAACTGCCACACGCTCGATGGCCTGCATAAGCTCATCGCGCTTGAAGCTAGCTAAGTGGCTGAAATCTTTTGGGAAAAGCTCTTGATAGCGTGGATATTCACCACTAATCAAACGAGTTGAGAGATAGTGAGTTTTGGTTTCAAAAGTAATTTGGCCATTAATGACGCCAAGACGTACTTCATTGCCACTATCTTGGCTATCAAGCACTTTGATGATTTCAGAACAAGCCTTAGCTGGAATAATAGCTTTCAAGCTAGCTGGCTTTTCTAGGGTGGCTGTAGCTACTTTAGCTTCGCTTGCCTCGCCTTCAGCTTCGACGCTATCACCTTCGCCTTTAGCGGCGGCTACAGGTGCTGCTAAATTGAGTTTCTCAAAGCGGTGAGCTAGTCGTGAACCGTCGGTGGCTGTGCATTCAAAGTTGCCATCATCGATAACCATGTAGACGCCACCAAGGATGCTAGAAGCATCAAAACTTGCGGCAGCAAAGGCTGTTTGCAAAATACTTTTCTTGAGAACGTCGCAAGGCATAAGAACTGCTTCTTTTGGACGTTGCTCAATTGTTTTAGGGAAATCATCAGCAGGCAAGCCAGAAATGCTGAACTTGGAGCGCTTGCAAGTTACGGTTGTTTCATAAGTCTCTTTGTTGATCTGAAAAGAAACCAGATCGTTTGGCAGCTTGGAGACGATTTCTAAAAGTTTTTTGCCAGGAAGTGTAATTGCGCCTGGGGTGTAAACCACAGCAGATGCTTTGGTTTCAATTGTCAGGTCGAGGTCTGTACCGTGAAACTTGATGCTTGACTCATTATCACTTTGAATCAACACGTTACTCAAGATTGGCTGCACTACGCGTGTTGCAAGAGCACTGGTGACATCTTTAAGGGCTTTTACGAGTACATCTTTCTGGACCGCAAAATGCATTTCAAAACCTCAAGTTCGCTGTGTTTAAAGGTTACTCGTTAGGGCGCTGTTTTTCAATCTCTCAACGCTCATCTTTGAAGGTTTTTTGGCAACCTGAGCCATCTCTAGAAATTCTCTTGCTGTTAGGTCTTTAAATTAAGTTATATAGAAGTAGCAGAGGGAGCCAATTTCTGTAGATAACCCCGCAAACCAAAGCCCCGATTCATTTACCCCTGTAGATAACTTGTGTACTGATTGTGCAAACATAAATGCTGTATATACGCTAGGTTCAAGGCTTTCGACAGTGAGCTGACATGGTTCAAACAAGTTATGCACAAGTTTTGAACAGGCAGTTAATCGGTCAACTGGTGGGTGATTTGCTTGATCGATTGCGACAGGCCGGGGTCTTTGGTCACTAATTCTTTTATGCGGCTATGTGCATATAAAGCAGATGTGTGTTTGCGGTTGCCAAATGCTTCGCCGATTCTGGGAAAACTCATATTGATCATGTCATGAGCCAGATACATAGCGATGTGTCTTGGCAGGGCCAGGTCTTGGGAACGCTTAGCTGAGCGCAATTCGCTTGATTCGACCCGGTAGTGTGCAGCTACTGTGTCGATAATACGGTCGCAAGTAAGGGTGACCTTGGGGCGGCTTGGTGTAGTGGGCTGCAGCATGCCAGCCAGAGCGTTTACGGTCAGAGTTTCGCCGGTGAGATTGGCGTAGGCGTGGCTGCGAATCAGCGCTCCTTCTAGTTCTCTAATGTTATTTGTAAACAACGAAGCGATGTATTCAAGAATTTCATCGTCAACTCGCATGCCCTCAAGGGCACATTTTTTGCGCAAGATAGCCAAACGGGTTTCCAGGTCGGGTGCCTGAACGTCAGAAATCAAACCCCATTCAAAGCGACTTCTCAGCCTTTCTTCCAGGCGAGCAATGGCTTTGGGAGGGCGATCAGAGGAGAGCACTATTTGCTTGCCAGAATCGCGTAAAGCGTTGAAGGTATGGAAGAACTCTTCTTGAGTACTTTCTTTGCCTTGTAAGAACTGGATGTCATCAACTAAGAGCACGTCTATTTGGCGATAGCGTTTGCGGAAATCCATCATGCGGTCATCGCGGATAGAGTTAATTAGCTCGTTAGTGAATTTCTCACAGCTAATGTAGCGGACAGAGGCGTTGGGTGAACCCTTAAGAATCTCGTGACCAATGGCGTGCATCAGGTGAGTTTTTCCTAGGCCAACTCCTCCATATATAAAGAGGGGGTTATAGGCTTGACCGGGCCTTTGAGCTACGGCCTGGGCGGCCGAGTGGCTGAAGCGGTTATGGGAGCCAACCACGAAGGAGTCAAAAGCATATTTAGGGTTGAGATTGCTGCGGCTGATGGTGACATGGTCTGGCAAGCGGGAAGAGGCGCCATTTTGCAGGGCACCTGGCGCATGGGCGCCAGAGCTAGCTACCATAGAGAGGCCGTTGCCGAAGTTGCTATTGGACCCACCAAGGTTATGGTTAGTGTTTGGACCAGAGCTGCGGCTGGAAACGTCAGCCAGGCCGTCACTGGTGGAGCTAAATGACGAAACGTTGGAGTTTAAGCCAGTCTCAGATTGCCTGTTATCGGTAGTTATTGTTGTGCTTGAAGTATTACCTTGGCTCGATGTGATACTGGCGATGGTGGCACTATAGCTTTCGCTTTGGGCGTTGGCATCGACTACGACTTTGATTGTTACCTTTTCTTGGGTAACTTCGCCTATGGCTTGAGCCAGTGCTTCCATATAGTGATTAGCAATCATGGTTTGGACAAAGTCGTTGCTAACGGCTATAAGAGCGATGCCTTTGTTGTAGTCAATAAGTTGAGATGGTCGAATCCAGCTCTCGAAACTAGGCTGCGACATTTTTTTGACAAGTGTCTTCTGGGCCTCGCTCCAGATCTCCCGGGTGGGTTTGAGCAGGCGCACATCGTCTTGGTCATGGATCGTCATCGCTTAGTTCTCTGATTTAAGGCTCGCGCCTATTTTGTGGGTCCGACAATAAGACGAACCCATCCCCTCAAAAGACAATTATGTCTGACATCCTACTCAGCACCTTTGGCAAGGTTAGAAAAGAGCAAGAAAGGGGGTGGATTCGTAAATTTTTAGTCTGCCCAGACGGACAGACAGCGCGAAGTATTTGCAATAGATGATAGCATAGCTATCATATCGATAGAATGATAGCCATCAATGCCAAAAACATTTTTAGCTCCCATTCTTGTTTGTCTCAATTTAGGTATTAGTTGTAATGAAAAGAACACTTAGAGGCGCTATCCGTAAAGCCAAAAGAGGCAGCGGATTCTTGAAAAGAATGTCCACCGCATCTGGTCAAAAGGTGATCAGAGCTCGCCGCGCCAAGGGCCGCTACAGACTATCCGTCTAGAGTCATCTGCGGGTTTGCTTTAAGCATAAAATGTTACCTGCTCATGAGCGTCTACGCAAAACAAGCGTTTTCCAGCGTGCTTATGCAGCGAGGAATAGCGTTTCGTTTGGTTGCGGGACGCTTTATGTGTTACATAGACGGCCTCCGGGTGGTAAACCTGGAGCCAAAGCCAGACCTGAGGCTGCGGTAAAAGCAAAGTCCGGCAACCAGCTAAAGCTACCTTTAGTTGGTTTTTCCATTTCTAAGAAGGTCTTCAAAAGCGCTTGCAAGAGAAATCGCGCTAAACGCAGAGTGAGAGAAGCTTACCGGCTAGTGAAGAATGGTTTTGACGAGAGCTTCAGGCAAGAAGCAGCAATGCACCGGTGGTACGCCCTGGTTTATGTCATCAATCCCACAGCTCTTACCCTAGGATTTACAGAGATTGCGGCTGCCATTAGAGAAAGTCTAATTAAGGCCGGCAAGAAATTTGGTCAAAAGCAATGATTTCAAGAATATTACTTTTGCTTTTAAGGGCCTATCAAAAGACTCGTTTCTTGAGACAGCCATCATGCAGGTTTTACCCATCTTGTTCACAATATATGGTTGAGGCAATTGAGTGCCATGGTGTTTTCATGGGGCTTAAGCTAGGTACCATTCGCTTGTGTAAATGTCATCCGCTCAATGACGGTGGAGTTGATGAAGTGCCGCCTAGAACTAAAACAAGCAGTCAGACCGAACTAGACAGTAGAACTTACAGCAGATTTATTAGCCGCGGCATTAACAGAGGTACAAGGTAACCAGTGGATATTACTTACCAGTGCATGATTCCTGTGTTGATGAAGCTTGTCGAGTTTACTCACAGCTATGGCTTGTCAATAATCTTGTTGACTGTAGCAGTGCGAATCGTTGTTTGGCCTTTCGTTACGGCTTCGACTAAAAGCATGCAAAAGATGCAGTTGCTTCAACCACGCATGAAATTGATTCAGGAGCGCTATAAAGGCGATCCTGAGATGCTGCAGAAGAAAGTAATGGAGTTCTACGCTAAGAACAAAGCCAATCCTCTGGGTGGCTGTTTGCCTATGCTTGTGCAACTACCTATTTTGTTTGCTCTCTTCGGCACTTTTAACGGTCCTCCTTTTGGTGATAAACCAGTCGACGTTAAAGTGACTGTGGTCGAGGCAAAGGATGCCAGCAAAGTTCATCGCAATGAGACTTCTGGTGGCAATAGCCCCTATGTCAGTCCCGCCGGTGAATTGTCTAAAGTAATTGTTTTTCCTGGTGACTCTACTGTTCTGGCAGGCGATTCCATTGATTTTGGTACTCGGGCAACTGAAGGCAAATTATCAGAAGATTTCAAACCTTTATGGGTAATGAAGTTCGGCGGTAAATTTGCGACTCCTTCTGAAGGTTCGATTGATCAAACAGGACATGCTGTTTTCTCAGCGCCTGGAGAGTTTCACGTTGAAGCAGTTGTGCACGGCATTGCCAAAAGAGATCAATTCCTCTTTATCAATTCACTGGGTAAGACCGCTACTGGCGTTGATTTACTTAAACCAGAAAATTACGACTTAGTTTTCTTGATCATTGCTTTTGGTGCTTCGATGTTCTTGTCTTCGAAGCTGACCATGGCTAAACAGAACCCTGATGAAATGGATGAGAGTCAGCGTGTCACCCAAGACACCATGAAGTACATGCCCATTGCCATGTCAGTGAGCTTCTTCTTTATTCCATTGCCTACTGGTGTTTATCTCTACATGGTTGTTTCTAACCTCTTCCAGACAGCGCAAACCTGGCTTGTTATGCGCACTCCGCCAGAACCTTTGGTTGATCCTGATGGTTTTGATTCAGCAGCCATGATGGCATCAGCACCATCAACACCAGGATCTTCTGGCAAGAAAGAAGCGCCTAGAACTATCGACGTCACTCCATCTGAGCCTAAAAACGGTAAGAAAAAAGATGAGGGCGGCACAATCAAGTTTGGTCAAGCCG
>JAUPUU010000346.1 GCA_030917395.1 Cyanobacteriota bacterium erpe_2018_sw_21hr_WHONDRS-SW48-000092_B_bin.40 | reverse complement strand
GTCTGTCTTGAAATGTCTGTCTTAGAAAGATGGTCAAGAAGTTTAGCTGCTGCCGCGCCATTGCTCTATCCCCACCAGGAGGTTAGCTTGTGCAGCCCCTCACAAATCGCTACCCTGCAGTAGTCTCTGGAAATCAATGTGATCAAGTTTTTCCCAATTGCTGTCTGCGCGCTGCTGTTTGCCACTCCAGCTTTGGCCCGTTCAAAGTCTTGGACCATTGATAGTTCTAAATCAGTTGTCGAATTTGTTGCTCTCAGAGGCTCGCGCATTGGCGCCAAAGGCAGCTTTAAGAATATTGCCGGAACCATTCAATTTGACGGAGCGAATTTAGCCACCGCTTCAGTTGCCGCTCAGGTACCGCTTGAGACTCTTGCCAGTGGTATCGCTGTGCGTGACGATGATTTAAAAGGCCCGAAATATTTCAACACTGCTCTCTATCCTAGAGCCTCATTTAACTCCCTCAGAGTGAGTAGAAACAAGAACGGCAAGTACGTTTTGTCTGGAGTGTTTGGCTTGCATGGCCTGAAAAAGAATGTTGATTTAACTCTCAGTGAGCCCCCACAGATAGTTACTAAAGCTGGCAGGCAAAGTCTATCTATCTCGGCTGCTGGAGACATCGAACAAAGCCACTATGGGCTGACCTTGAAGCGCTTGCATCCAGATGGGTTTGTCAAAGTCAATGACAAAATAGCTATTAAGGTCATGGTTGCTGCTAATGCTGTGGCTCTGAAAGGGCCAGCAATTCGCTTGGAGAAGACTAAGAAAAATTTTGGAGTGGTAGAAGAAGGAATTGAACTTTCTTGCAATTTTATGGTGCACAACGATGGCGATGAGGCGCTGCGTATTTACGAAACCAAGTCGGCATGCGGTTGTACCCTGGCGTCGATGAAGAAGAGACTTATCTCGGCTGGTGGCAGTGAAGTTCTTAAAGTAGTAATGGACACCTCTATGAAACAAGGACCAGTAACCAAGGAGATTACTGTCAGGTCTAATGATGCTGAAGAATCTACTTTGACTATCTTTGTCAGCGCCGACGTGCGCAATCCCCATGAAAATCTAGGCAAGAATGTCCAGACTAAAATTTTTCAGGGTCGTTGTGCTGCCTGTCATGTTAATCGAGGCTTGGGCAAAGTTGGCGAGGAATTATATCTGGCCGATTGTGCCATGTGCCACGGACTGATGGGGGGTGGAGCTGTGGGGCCAAGTTTGGTCCGGCTTGATTATTCAAACAAGGGAATGGCTGAAGCTGTCAGCCAAATTATTGCCAATGGTAGCCCTAGTCACCGTTCTATGCCAGGCTTTTCCAAGAAAGTCGGTGGCCCATTGAGCGACAGTGAAATTGAGTCGATTGTAAAACACCTGCAACAGTTGTCTCAGCTAGAAAGCGGCGTTGTTCGATAGCTGACAAGAGATCCGCTTTTGGTAAGTCTTGCTCTTCGACTGCTGGTGTTAATATTGGCTAGTGCAAGAAAGTACGGCGCCAGCGCCTGACATCGATCAAAAAGCAACTAGTGTTGCAGCCAGCAAGCTAACTCAAGGCTACGTGCCTTGGATCATTCTTGCTGTAGTCTGTTTCGGCGCTTACTGCAACAGTCTGGGCAGCTGGTCATTTATTGATCCTGGCGAAACTTACTACACAGAAGCTGCTCGTGAAATGATCGAGAGTGGCGAATACATAGTGCCGCACCTCAATTATCAAACTTACTATTCCAAACCAATTTTGACTTTCTGGCTGACGGCTGGTTCATACAAATTATTTGGTGTCAATGAGTTCGCCGCTCGTTTACCCTTTGGCTTATTGGCTTCATTGCTAGTTTTTGCTAGCTACTATGTCACTAGTGTATTTGCTACTAAACGAGCGGCTTTGCTGGCCGGCCTACTCGTTGCTAGTGCACCGCTTTTAGTGGCATATTCAAAGCTCTCCTGCATTGATGTGGCCTTTACGACATTTGTCAATCTTAGTGCCTATGCCTTTATTCTCTGTGTCTTTGCCGGTAAGCGCCTCTGGTGGGTTGTGCTGTGGCTGTCTTTGGCTTTGGCAATGCTGACCAAAGGACCGGCCGGACTTTTGTTATTTGCTATTGGTACCGGGCTTTATTTGCTCCTTTCTAAGCCTGGTTGGAAGCGTCTGGCTTTCTGGTTTGCCAGCACCAAGCCAATTTTGGGAATTCCCCTGTTCTTTGCCGCTGTTCTGCCCTGGTACTACCTGGTGTGGAAAGCGACTAAGGGCCTGTTTCTTCAAGTCTTCTTTATCTACGAAAACTTGGCCCGTTTTCAGGGCAAGACCAATTTACACAAGTCTAATTTTCTCTATTACTTTCCAGTACTAGCCTATGGTTTAGCGCCATGGTTTCTTCTGCTTCCCCAGACTTTTAAGCTCACTTTCTTTCAGCCCTTAGCAAAAGTATGGTTTGGTGGTACCAGACTTTCTTTCAAGTCATCATATCGACCTTATGCTCAAGATATGAAGCCGAGAGATCCAGCCCAAGACGACAAAGACGCTCTGCGGGCTGAGTACCTTGATTTTGATTTGTTGCAGAATAGAGCTGTGTTTTATCTCGGTTCTTGGGCTACTGCTGTTTTGTTGTTTTTCAGTCTCTCCAAAACCCAGTTAGACACCTACGCCATGCCTCTGGTAGCGCCGTTGACTGTGCTGATTGCGGTGGCGATGACGCGCCTCGCCGATACTTCTGTTGCAGGGAGAGCTGGCGATAAAACAGCACCTGAAGCCGCTTCTCTGCCGCCACTTAAAGGCGCTGCACTATCAGCTGATACTAAAGAGGTAGCTAAGAAGCTTACTAAAAAGAGAGCCAAAGAATTAGCCAAGGCTGCAGCAGAAGCTGAGCTTACCTCTGCTGCCAGTGATAAATTTGCCTTTGATGATCAGGCCAAATGGGATAGATTATGGCTGATCATCGTCTCCTGGTTGGTCTGTTTCTTGACTCTTGGTGCAGCTTTGGGCCTGCCGCTCTTAGCCTTCCTGATGACAGGAAGCAGCGCCCAAAAACTTAGTTTGGCCCTGGGGGGAGCCGTAACATTGCTTGGTGCTGCTGCTCAAATTCGCGAACTTTTGGCCCGGCGCTATAGCGCTAACTTATTGGTTGCGGCGCTCACCATCTGTGTTTTGACCTCATATGTAACTCCTGTGGCCTTCCAGTATTTTGCGGCACAGAAGCAAGACAATATGAAAGCTGTGGCTTCATGTATTCCAGACTGCCGCGAAGAAATCGCTCTCTATGGCGCCTTCAAGCCGTCGCTAATGCATTATTTAAAGAGACCGGTTGATACCATGTCGCACATTGATCAATTTATTCTCGCCACCGAACCATTGCCTGACGATGGTCTTTCTTATGGCCCGACAAAATCAGGGCGCAAGCAGCTCATTATTGGCGATGATAAGCATATGAAAGACTTTGCCGCTAGACCAGAGCTTAAACTCAGTGAGATGTTTAGACAAGGCGACTGGGCCATCTATGAGTTGACCAATGGCTATGCCGCTCGACCAAAGTCTTTAGAAGAGAGCTTTAAGTGGATGCTCTATGCCGGGCAGTCCTTCACCTCAAGCAATAACTTTGGCCCGTTGACCGTGCCATTAGGTGGCGGTGACCCCAATTGGTACAGACGCCAGAAGGCAAAGTAATTTGCTTTATCTATTCCTATTCGTCAGCTGAGCCGTTAACGATTTGTTGTCTGGTGCGGTAAGAAACACCGCGGAACAAGGCGATTTTTTCCATATGCTGATTGGAGATAATGACGTCGTAGACGCCAGTTTTGCCATTTAGAACTGTTTCTTGGGCTACTGCGGTGAGAACATCACCGCTGCGTGCTGGAGCGCTGTAAGTGATAGAGCAGTTGAGAGCAAGAGTGCGGTTGTTGCGGGAGTTGCAAGCGAAGGCGAAGGCTGTATCAGCCAGGCTGAAGGTAACGCCGCCGTGGCAGATGCCCAGGCCATTGACCATGTCTTCTCGCACAACCAGTGAAAGCTCGGCGTAACCGGGGCTAATTTGGTTGACTTGCATGCCGAGATATTGGGCGTGCTTGTCAAGCTTGAGCATCTCATCGGCAACCTTGTGAGCCAAGGTGAGATTTTTGCTGTTGGTGTCGTTTTTCAACTTACTAACCCCGATGGTGTTAATTGCACAGATGTGCCAGATTTTAGCGCTGTTAGGGATGTTTTTCCACCTTCTTACAGCTTTTGCCAGTATTTGTGCTCTGGAGGCCCTGCCAAGCCTAAATGAGAAGACTACTGGTGTTGTTTTCGTAACCGTTAAGGCGCTTGGCTTCCCGGGCTTTCGGCTGATATTTTCAAACTCATTTTGGATAATTTTGGGGCTCACCACTCAATTGGTTCATGCCAGTGAATATTAGTTTGAGCAGTCCAAGGAGAAGGACGGTAAAGGCATAATTCCAAAACTCAATGGTGCAAAATTCAATGCCAACTGAAGGTGCAACATTCTGATTGGGATCAGTTGGTGAGTAGTAGACAAGAAATTTGCTGTTTTTGGAGTGATCTGAGTCGAAAGACCAGAGGGTAAACACCGGCAGAGAGTACATAGTGTGGTTGATTGTTTGGCCGTTCTTGGTTGTGAATTCGTAGGAAACTGCCGCTACTTCAGGGCCGCGTCTGCCACGAAAACTGTTATTAGTTGATGATTCAGAGCAAAAGGCAGAACTCCAACCACTCGGTGGGATTGTCGAAAAGTATTGCCACATTACAGGAGCCAGCCAACAGATCACCAGAACAATAAAAGATTGGTCAATGTTGCGGGTTCCACTCTTTTGCATGTTGCTCTCGCTTATCTGAGGAAGTACTGAAAAATTTGAACGGCATAAAACCAGTCTACGTTCCACGGTATGTAGCTAACAGAAGAGTAATGGTTCTCTAACATTTCGCTACTTTGGTCAGAGCATGGCGAAGTTATTGATGAGATTTTGATTTATAGAGAATATGCTTGGTTTGGCTTTTTCTTGGGTACATATACTTCAGTGATAAAACTGCTTTCTCTCTGTCTCCCCCCACCACCCCCCCCGCGGTAAAATTTTAGTTTTCTTCGAGTGTCGGCGATCTTCCAGGTTCGCTGACTTTTCTTTTTTTTTGAAGATGACTTTTTGAATAACACTGCTCTCGCCAGTGCCTCGCGCGAGGCCTGCCAGCCTTGTACCGACTTAACTGCTTTAGTCATGTATAGAGGCTTTTCGCCTTTGCTCTGGGCAATTGCTTTGACTGAGCCCCTCACTTTTCCGTAGGCTCAGAATATCTCTCTATCAAATATTCAAATGATCTCGCTGTAGGAAATCTCAACTACATCTATCTAAAACCAACTAAAACAAAGCAATCATGAAACGTGAATTCACTGTCGTAGGCATTTGCATGGCGCTGATGTTGGCCGTTCAGGCGTATCTCAAGCCGGGCTTCTGGGCTAACACCGCAGTTATTATTCTATGCGCTGCCACCATGTGGGCATTAATCAGCGCTATTTTCAAAGATGAACGGCGCTCTTAAGCGTTCTCATTTCTTTCACTTAAAAACCTAAAGTTATGAAATCAAAATCAAATGGCATCAGGCCATTGCGAGTTTTCGTATGGCTGCGCCGCTTGACCAGAACGCTTATCGTTTTGGTCATTCTCTACTTAGCGCTTTCTCCTCGCATGCTACCGGGGCTTTACACCCACAAACTTTTCCATCCCGACAAAGAACGGGGCACAAAGCTCGACATTGAGTATTTGGATAGCTTCAAGTCGGTGCCTAACTATCAATGTCTTTTTAAAGCCAAAGACAGCAGCAATTTGCGCGGCTGGATTTTTAGATTGCCAGATAGTGTCAGCAAAATTTCTTCTGCCAAACTTTCTAAGCTAAATCGGGTCTTTCTTGTTTGCCCTGGCAATGCTGGTGATATTCCCAAAAGGCTTGAATTCATCAAATTGCTTTTGTCTACTGGCGCCTCGGTTTTCACTTACGAGCCGCGTGGATTTGGTAAGAGTGAGGGAGTACCCACTATTGCTCATGTCTGCGAAGACGGCCTCAGTGCCTATGATTACTTGGTGAATGTGTTGGGGTATAAGGCCGAGCAGATTGTCATCTACGGCATCTCCCTGGGCACCACAGTGGCCTGTCATGTCTCTTCTCTGCGAGCTGCTAAAGGTTTGATTCTGCAATCGGGTTTTGCCTCATTGCCACGCATTGCTCATGAGAAAGTGGCCTTTCTCAAAATCTACCCCGGCTGGCTTTTTCCGCATAACCCGGCTCTCAATAATGTCGCTATTCTGGAGCAGCCCCATGTGCCTTTATTGATTTTGCATGGTGCTATGGACAGTATCATCGACATTGACCATTCAAGGGAAATGTTCAGTCGCGCTCTAGCTCCCAAGCGCTTTGTTGTTTGTCCGCGCTCTAGTCATGTCAATGTCGACCTGGCTGATGTGATGATATTTTGTGGTGCTATCAAGCAATTTTTAAACCAACTAAATTGAACTGCAAGCAATAAAGACACTATGAGAGCAATAGACGACACTTGAAAAATCTGCATGCAGGCTGCAAAGCTTCCGGCAGATTTCTATGTGGGCGTTTTTTGTCAAGAGTTCCTAGAAGACCTCCCGTTTTCTGGGAATTTTTGTACTTTTTTGCACTTTTTTTGGCCTTTAAGCCGACGCAAGGCCTACACCTTTAGGTGT
>JAUPUU010000345.1 GCA_030917395.1 Cyanobacteriota bacterium erpe_2018_sw_21hr_WHONDRS-SW48-000092_B_bin.40 | reverse complement strand
TAAATCAAAAGGGCGCCACCGAAGTAGCGCCCTGTGAAACCCATTCAGGGCTGAAGACTAAGCCTCCGGCTCAATCAACCCATAATTGCCGTCGCGACGGTGATAGACCGTATTGACGTGATTGGTCTCCGAATTGATGAACATAAAGAAGTCATGACCAAGAAGGTCCATGTGCTTGCACGCCTCATCGGCCATCATTGGCTTGAGAGGGAAGCGCTTAGAACGCACAATCTTCGGTCGAACATCGGCACCATTTGCTGGTTCCTTTCCAACATTGAAATCAATTGGCTCGAGATCATCATCATCAGACAGCTCTGGGCTTTCGTCGTCGTACTCCTTAGCCTTCCCAGTCTTGGTGTAATGTCGAGTCTTGTACTTACGCAATTGTCGCTCGATTTTGTCGGCAACTAAATCAATAGAAGCGTACATATTTTCGGTGGCTTCTTCACCCCGAATAACGTTGCCATTGACCTTAATTGTGATTTCCGCCTTCTGGCTCTTCGCAATGGAAGGGTTCTTCGCCACACTCAATAAAGCTGTGCAATCGAGCTTGTGATCAAAATGCTTTTGGGCTCGCTGCAACTTCTCGGTCAAATACTCCTTGAGAGCGGGTGTTAGTTCAATATTGCGTCCAGTTACGGTTACTAGCATAACTATCCTCCGAAACGAAGGGATAAATAAAACATCCGATAGCGGCACCAGCCAGTTAATTGCTCCAAACAGTTTCAAGCATGCTCAGGTTGACGAAGAATCAAGCATAAAATCCTACAAGCTCACTGGCCTGTAGGATTCGCGAAGATCTAAATCAACTTCAAAAGAAATATCCCTGACGCTGTTTAAAGCAGAGTGCTCATTAAATGAGCCAAACGAGTAGTCGACAATACGGTGTTCCGATAATTTCCTACCCGGCTTGAGAGCCGCTATAACCATAATCGCAGAAAACGATTTTTACGGCTCATTTTTACTGATTTAGGTCTTCAAAAAGCTGGGCGGCATCCAAGTAGTTGATGTGATGCTGCTTGCCGCTGTACTTGACGTCAGTTGGCGACAACAGCTTGGTTTCTCCAGCGGCATAAACTGGGGCAACAAAGAGCCTATCCACTCGAGTGGGGCGATTCATTGACAGGTAAGTGCTAGAGCTTGAACCGGCCGGTGTCGCTTGCGTCTGATTAGCATTAAACGGATTGGCTCTGAATGGATTGCCTTTAAACAGGCCCTTGGCATGATGGGCCTTGGCCTGACTTATCACAGCCTTCTTGGCCACAGTGACAAACTTCTGACCGGCTTCCAGGCTAATGGGCGAGATTAAATCATCGTCGACAGCCATCTCAGGAAATTCGTTAGCAACCACGTCTACGACACCAAGGCGCTTGAAGTAGCCAAAAGCCTCAGAACTGTCATTAATGTTAGGTACTTTCAATCCATGAGCCACAACTTTCATGAACTCGCCCCGGCTGAGAGCCTTGGCTGGGTCAAAAGTGGGCGGACTGGCAACAACTCCACGGGACAATAGAGTTCTCAATACTTCGAGACGGTGCCGACCGTTGGCTGGCATTAAATCGGAGTAGCGAGACATAGCACCGAACTGCTCTTCTGTTGTTTTTTGGTTGGGATAGAGACTGGCGCTCTGGGCGCCCACATCGCGACAGGCACGAATGAACTCGGTAATTTCATTAGCCCGAGTACCCATACCATCACCAATCACGTGCACTTCAACGTCGGGCTTCTCAGTTAGTTGCCTGACACGCTCAACCGTACGCTTGGTATAGGTGTAGGCATCCACAGTCTGATAGCGACCATTCCAATAGGCCATGGGAGCAATGACATCATAATATTTGGCCAGAACCTTCCATGGGGTGAGGGCCACCATGGGGGCGCGGTTTAATGGGCTGTAGACCACGGCCATCATAGGGTAACCATTGCCGAGCGCATCCCTTATATGTTTACTGTAGCCTTCGACAACAGTCTTATTTAGGTTGTTCTCCAGATTAGGGGCAATGCCGTCTAGGCGATCGCCACTTGGTGTGCGGAAGCGCGCAGCAACAATCATTTTGTCGGCGTCGGCCATTGGGCTCTTAAGCTCGGCGAACGACCAGGCAATAACTCTAATTTTGTACTTATGGCAAGCTTCAATTAATTGACCAAGCTCGGTAGGCTGAGTGATGGCCTCTGTGGTACTACGGGAAGTCTGCACAAAAAGATTGCGAATGCCTGTGCTGTATAGCTTTTGGCAATAGCCCTCAACGTCAGTTTTGGGGTAATTCCAAAGATTAACCCAGACCCCAGACCCCTCTGCCATGCCGGGAGGATTAGCCTGAGTCTCAGGAACGATGCTTGAAACCACTAGGGGCTGTCTTTCGATAGAGGAGCCACCACTGGCCGTGGCGCTCTGAACACAGCTAAGCATTAAACTCAGCGCTGAAAGGGTTACAGAGACGGCAGTAGTAAGGTTTGGCTTACGCCGAGGAGAAATATTAATCATGGCTACCAGTCTTAAATTTGGATGCTAATTTTTCCAGTATAGATGTGGTATCAAGCTAGCGCCATACATTTTTTTGAATAGCGTTGGTTAAATCGGCCCAGGACCACAAATATGAATCTTTTGAGTACATATATTCCACATTTAATTGAGCTTTTATCAGTCACGCACTCTATTTAGATTGCAAGAGATAAGCCCACTGTGGGTATATTGGGGGATGTTATGCTAGGAATCACGCACATTAATCTTAAAAGCCAAGGCAAGAGAGACAATGAATAAAAAGGAAGAGGAAATTCAACGCAAGTTGCTCGAGCTTGAGAGCTCAGTCCTCAAAGACCAAATAGAACTGGTTAACACAGGCAGCGGTCGCACCGATTTGACCACCACAGGCAAAAACGCCAAAGGTGGCGCCCTCAACAACAGTAGTGGCGGCAAAATGACCAGCGGCGCCAATAGTGGCAGTGCTGCCCTGAACAAATCTGACGGCTATTACTTCGGCGGCTTTGCCCTGTTGATACTAGGCATGGTAATGGTAGCAATGCACGTCAAGGTCGGCAGCGGCTTTCTGGCCATGCTTATGGGCGGTGGCGGTGGCCTAGCACTGTTTCTGCTGCCCTTACTGGCAGGCATTGGCATGATGATTTACAACTACAAGAACAAATGGGGCAGCATCATAACTGGTGGCAGTTGCGCCCTGATGCTACTGGCAATATTGTTCACCCTAAATTTCAATTTCCCAACTCTGACATTGATGCAAACAGTTATGATGTTCTTGCCCTTCGCTATTGGTAGCGCTTTTGTCGTCAAAGGCATGGGCGGTCCAGACGGTATCAAAGATGCCATTCGCTCGTCCCTTCCCAAGAAAGAAGATGCCTAGACTGTTCATAGGCAGTTTTCTAGAAGGCCCCGAAGCCGAAAGAGTAAGTGCAATAACAAAAGCCAGAGCAAGCCAAATCAGCTCTGGCTTTTTGCCAGGCCGACAAATAGAATTCAAAATTCGCGCCCTGCCCAAAGAGAAGCTGCACATGACCTGGCTATTTTTAGGCGAGGTGAACAGCAGCGCGGTAGAAGAGTTAACCAGACAATTTGCCTCTACTCTAACTCAGCTTAAACAGAAGCTTTCTCGCTCTACCTTTGAACTTTCCTACGATCATCTTAGCCTCTGGCCCAGTGAAGACAAAGCTCGAGTGGTTGTACTGCGCCCATCAATGCCACCACAAGAAGTGTCGCTCATTGACAGCGAAATTAGAGCCGCTCTTTCGACTTTCCAAGAAAACGAAGAAGTTTACCCGCAATTCAACCCCCACCTCACTCTATTTAGAGTAAGCCCGGCAGCAGACTTGCGCGCAATTGACTTACTGGCCACTCAGACATTTGCTCAAGAAGAAAGCAAATCGAAGATATCAGCAGCGATACTCCCGGTAAAACAAACAATAACTATAGATAGCATTCGTTTGATTAAAAGCGAAAACGGCTACACAATAATTGCATAGCCGCCTTCACAAACTGATTTTCTACTTAGCCACAAAGAAAGCTTGATTCGATAGTTAGCCTTAGGATAGTTGGCCTTTAGATATCTTCGCCAGGCAAGGGAGCATTACCAGGAGCACCAAGGGCACCCTCTGGTGGCAGAGATTGCGAGCGTGATGGGATCGGAGCACCGGAAGAAGGAGCTTGAGAAGAAGGAGACTTGCTGGCTGGAGCAGTTCTACTTGCTGGATCAGCTTGACTTGGCTCTGGCACTGGATACTCAATCACTTGCCCAGGCACTGGCAGCGAACCCGGAGGCGGAATAGTTGCTGGATTAATGCGAACAGAGCGCATGCCAGCTCCTGAGGCATTACTAGAGCCATTACCAGAGCTATAACCAGGCCCCGAAGGAACTCCGGATTTAGTAGCCGGGACATAACGAGGAGTAACACTTGCAGGTACGAATGCAGGCACCACATTTGGTTCAGCTGCACTGGTTGCGCCAGAGCCAGAATTAACAGTATTCGTTATATTGACGGTAGTGGCAGGAGCACTAACATCACTGGGCAATGAAGCTGGTTTGCTTAACTGAGTATGGGGCTTCATATAAGTATTAACAGGCACTTCCACTTCATGCTTCCAACGCCTTGACTCGTCTTTGATTTTATTAGAGCGATAAGCAATAGCCTGATTGCGGAAGCTATTTTTAGTAGCAATAAAGCCATCCCAGTCGAAATTCACAGGGTCAGTATGGTCGCCTTGCTGAGCGTAACGGTGGGTAATGATGTTCGCGTTCTCAACATTGTAGCGACTCTGCAAATAGCCCACTAACCGAGTGACAGCACGCATCTGCGCTTGAGGATAGCCTTGCGACCCAGTATGGTTAATTTCAATGCCGATACTGTTGTCGTTATTGATACCGGGAAGAGTTTTGAAAATATTGACGTGCACCGTGGCAAGATCTGGATCAACCGCTTGGAAGATGGTGCCATCGCGATCAACTACATATTGAGCGCCAGGGTGCCGGAGACCCATGGAGCTCCAGCTATCAATCACTCGTGTGGCTGAAACTGGAATACCGGTCTCGGTTGAATGCATAACAATATATTTGACCGGTTCTCTACGCCAGAAAATGCCACCATGAAGAGGATGGTAATTGACTACACCAGCTCGCACTAGAACTCTTGCAGCGTAGGCATCAGCAGCGCCACTATCGAAAGCCGAGGCAATGGCGTTAGCATTTTGGGCGTCTAGAGGAGACGTATCAAAGCTTGGCGCATTCCTCATAAAAATTCCAATCGGATAAGCATAGCGAGGCTTTGGTGCTGCATGTGCCACCACATGATGGTGTTTGGTTGAATGAGCCGCTACAGCATGACCACGACCATGCCTGCCAGCACGGCCACGCGAACTAGTTCTCGAACTTGCCACCACTCGGCTAGAACGGGAGCGACCACTGCTTACCCGTGTTGATGCAGCTCTTGTCGACCTAGAGCTTCTTGAAGTAGAAGCTGTCCTAGCGCTGCGACTCTTACTAGCCGACGACCGCGCCGAATGACTAGATGAAGTACTGGCATGTTTTCTCGCCTTAACTTCAGCAGGTACAAAAACCAGCGATGTAAGAGCCAGCAAAACCGGTAACAGGCGAGCAACAAATTTAGCGCCAGTTGCTTTCTCAAGCCCTCTTAAATTTAAGCTGTCGAACAAGCGGCAGTCCCCCACATTAAGTACTAAAAGTACAGTATTAGCACTACGGTACTAGTATCAAAGTATTTGCATCAAGATGCCAGGGGAGAGAAAGCAAATAAGTAGCCACCACCCATAGCACCGAGCATTATTATAAAATATAAATGGCAACCGCGCAACGACTGAGTTTCGGTCCACTCGGTTTAAATCAAATCGCGAGAAATTAGAGTTCGACCAAGATTCAGTCGATCCAACCGCCACCGAGGATATAGGTATCGGTTAAGTCGTATATACCAAGTACTTGTCCTGGAGTTATGGCAGGCTGTGGTTCACGGAACACCACCCGCACCTGTGCATCAGGCAAAGGGTAAACAGTAGCTGGTTCAGCCTTAGAGTTATAGCGAATTTTTGCCAAAGCTTCGAATGGTTCCACCGGTGGTGTCTCCATTAGCCAATTGGCTGCCGAGGCGGTTAATTCTTTACGTAGCAAAGCCTCTGGCGGCCCAACATAAACAGTTCTAGTGTCAGGGTCAATAGAAGTAACGTAAAGAGGCTCGTGATAAGCGATACCAAGACCTTTGCGCTGGCCAATGGTGTAGTTAAAGGTGCCTTGATGTTGCCCCAGCATCTCAGCTGTGACCGTATGTACAATCGGCCCCGGCTCAGCAGTCAAGAAATTACCGAGATACTGTTGAGTAGTAGTGCCACGCGGAATGAAGCAGAGATCTTGGCTATCAGGCTTATTGGCAGTTACCAAACCGCCCTCATCGGCCAGGGCACGAATCTCATCTTTGCTGAAATCACCAAGCGGAAGCAGAGTAGCTTTAAGCTGCTCCATAGTTAAGCCCCAGAGAACATATGATTGATCTTTACGTGGGTCTTTCGCCCGCGCCAATCTAAAGCCATCTTCAGTTTCTACTACTCGAGCGTAATGCCCAGTTGCAATGTATCTGGCTTGCAAAATTTTCTGACTATAGCGCAATAGAGCGCCCCACTTCACCAATGTATTGCAGACACTGCATGGCAGCGGAGTTTTAGCTCGAGCATAAGATTGCGGAAACTGATCAATAATTTCGGCCTTGAACATCTCACGCAAATCTACGGCGTGGTGCTCGATGCCCAATTGTTCGCATACGCGAGCAGCGTCAACCATTCCAGTATCACAACAACGACTACCAGACTTAATCAGCCAGCCTGTCACACCAATGACATCGTAGCCAGCCTTGATCATTTCCATGGCAGTAACGCTGGAATCAACGCCGCCACTCATTAAAACTGCCACACGAGTCTTATTGGCCTGAACTGGCGAAACCACGCGCTTAGACGCCACAGCACAAACGGCTTCTACCGCTTCGGCACTGGGCATGTCCGATTGCTCAGCAGGAGGATTAACCGGCTCGTTGACGGCCTTCGTGATATCGCTTTCTACAGTACTCATTTCCGAATTTTACTATAAGGATTGCAACTCTGTTGGCAACCATTTCTATATGTACAGAGTAAATGAGCAGAAACTCACCAATTATTCACCAACAACACCAGCAAAGAGCGCCTACTACATTCCAGTCAGGCGCTTCAAGCGCAACCTGGCATTGGTAGCATTTTTGCCCCGAGGAGCCAACCTGAGATAAGTCTTGTACTCAGAAACAGCATCACGACTGCGTTCTATGCGCTCAAGCAAAACAGCCAAGTTATAGTGAGCCACCGGCACGTCCCCACCTGACTGCAAAATAGCCTTGCGAAAAGCCCGATCAGCTCCGTTGTAGTCGCCGCGCTCTCGCAAAATAATTCCCAACATGTTCTGGGCCAGCGGATTGGTCTTCTTGCGCAGGCTTGAATCATCTATTGCCTTGCGGAAAGCAGCCTCAGCTCCTGCATTGTCACCCATGCGCCGCAAAGCCATACCCAGGTTGAATTGAGCCTCGGGGAAGCCGTCGGATTTAATCATCAAAGCCTTGCGATAAGACTCTACGGCTTTCGCTAACTGATTTAAGTTGGCCTGACAATAGCCCAAATTATTGAGCACAATCGGATCTTCACCAGCTCCAGTTCTAATAAGCGAGTCAAAATCGTGAACCGCCTCAGCCCAAGCATGGCGCTTCATGGCTTCGCGAGCGGCTTGCCGCATTGAAGCTTGCATCTCGGAACGACCATCATCATCGCTTTGGCCCTGTTGGTCGTCTTGCCCAGAAGTAAATTGCCCCTGAGCCAGATTGCCGGAGGCAGGTGCAGTGCCATTAAGCTTGGCTATGCGATTCTTGGTCTCTTGGGCGTATTTGCTGACCGTTTCATATTTCAGCGAAGTCTCATAGGCCTTAATCGCCGCCGCTACATTGTGACGACGCTCCTCAATTAAGCCGAGATGATAATAACTAAAGGCAGAGTCAGGTTTTAGCTTAATAGCCTTGTTTACTTCAGAAAAAGCTTCATCTAACCGCCCTTCACTCAAATCGAGGGCGGCAAGCCCACTGTGGGCCGCGGCATGGGTGGGGTCGAGCTTTATGGCAATCAAATAGTTTTCACGAGCTTCTTTCTTCTGACCCACATCTCGCATGGCATTAGCGGCATAGTAGTGCAATTCGGGCTCTTGGCCACCCGAAATCTTAAGGCACAGGCGCCAGTAATAGAGGGCCTCTTCAGCCTTGCCAGTAGAGTAGAGCACAAGGCCTAGGTTGTTCAGAGCTGGCACATAAAGCGGCTCAATATCTAGAGCTTTGCGGTAGTACTGGATGGCCTTATCGACTTTATTCTCGTAGGCGTAAGAAAGACCAATGTTGTTGTAGGCATCAGGAATAGAAGGCTCCATCTTGATAACAGTTTCGAACTGGCCACGGGCCTGGTCTAACTGCTTTGCCCGCAAAAACTTGATGCCTTGCTGCATATGCGCAACGGTATCTGGGCGATAGCGACTGCCTTCAGCCTTCACTAGTAAAGCGGAGAGGCTGAGGGTTGAAGTAATAGCCAAGACCAGGCATAGAGTTAAGCCTGCTCGTTTTTGCACTTTTGCCTCCAATTGCATTTGAAAGCAATAATACAAGATGTAACCCTTTAGAGCCCGTTACACGTAGAGCCAGCGGCTTGGTCAAAATGGTAAAATGCCTTTTTCCCAAATCGGCAAGATATGACTCGCTCGAGCGTTATTTTTACTGATTTGCAATACGGTGAAGGGAACCCCGCCAAAAATGCTAACGCGCAACAGTAACCTCGCAGCAAAACTGCACCAGCTTTTTATATCTAGCTCGCAATATGCGCGGCTCCTTGCTCGAACGGCCAAGGGTAGCAGCGGCGAACTCAATTTGACCGGCTTGACCGATTCAGCTAAATCGCTTGTGCTCTCAGTTTTAGGTCACGAAACTAAACGAGCTATTTTCTTAGTTGTGCAAGACAACCATACTGGTGCCCGTTATCACCAAGAGTTGACCAACCTAAGTAAGTATCCGATTTTTGTTTACCCCAGTTCTGAAGTCTCGCCCTACGAGCAAGTGCTTTCTAGCCCAGACAACGTCGCTGCTCAGCTAGAAGTCTTGCGCCACTGCCAAGAAAAGCCAGACGAGCCATTTATCTGTGTAGTTACTGCTCGTGCCCTCAGCCAAAGAGTTCTCTCACCTGAAGAATTAACTGCCAATTGCTTGCGCCTCAATGTTGGCGAAACAATTGATACTAAAGAAGTAGCTCGCAGACTAGCTAACTTAGGTTATTCACGCGAATCACTAGTGACCTTGCGTGGCGAATTTAGCGTGCGCGGCGACATTGTCGATATTTATCCATCTTGCGGCTCGCCATTTAGAATTGAATTGTTTGGCGATGAAATCGAATCGATGCGCGTCTTCAATACCGATACGCAAAGGTCTATCGAATCGCTTGAGAGCTGTGTCATTGTGCCCCGTTGGTGGATTGTCGCGGATCAAAGCGAAGATGCCCGCATCAAGCTAGTCGATACCCTCCGAGCCGTTACAGAAAAAGCAGCCGAGACTTTAGATCCATCATCTGCAGAAACGCTGATGACCGTTATGGAAAGCGACTTAGAAGCGCTTAGAGCTGGTCGTTACCCTGAATCAGTAGAATACTACGCACCTTATGTCCACGAAAAGCTTGCCACCATATGCGATTACATCAGAGATAACAGTCTGATTGTGCTCGACGAATGGGACACTCTGCTAGCCGCTCTTTCTTCCTACCAAGAGAAGCTTGATGCTGCCTTCAAAGAAGGGCTAGAAACTGGTCGTTTGCTGCCTCTGCCACGCCCGCTTCACCTCAGCGCCCGTGAAATAACTGAACAGCTTAAACGCCATCAGCGCATTTATGTTTCCACCTTGCCAATGGCACTAGATGGTGCTGACACTAGCAATTCTAATGCTGCCAATTCGGTTATCAATTTTGACTGTCAACCAGTCGAGCGCTTTGGCAATCAAATTGATGTCATGGCTGAAAAAGTGAGAAGCTGGCGCAAAGAAGGCTTGAATGTTCTGATTTCAACAGAGCAGCCCCAGCGCATTTTAGGCATCATGAAAGAGTGGGACATTCCTGCTGTTTATCTCTCGCAAAGTGATGATAAAGCCGACACCCATATTCTGCCCCTCGACGATAGTGCCCAAGCATCGGGCGGCGCCCCAGGTCCTGGAAGCGCCACTAATGGCAAACAACAGCCGCCATCGCTTTCAATATCGTCTTTAGATGATATTCTCTCCGGCCAAATGCCTAGTCTGGATGATCTCAAACTAAGTCAGAGCCAAGGTCTAAACCCGAGCCTAAATCAAAACCAGAACCAGCCCTCCGGGCCTGTTGTAATGGTCTGCCGGCACGGCTTCACCCACGGTTTCAAACTAAAAGATGTCGAGCTAGTTTCTTGTACTGACGCTGAGATGTTTGGCGTCAAGCGCAAACCGACAGTTTACCGAAGACCAGTAGCAGAGAAGAACTACGAGCGCTTCACTTCAGTCGCCGATTTAAAAGTAACCGATTACGTTGTGCACATGAAGCACGGCATCGGCCAATTTGAAGGCGTCAAACGGATGACCGTCGACGGCCAACAGCGCGAATTTCTCAGCGTTGCCTACGCCAGCGACGACCGACTATATGTGCCTGTCGATCAAATCAACTTGCTCTCCCGTTACCGCGGAGCTGGAGACAACCCACCGAGAATTTCACGTCTAGGCGGTGCCGAGTGGGAATCAACCAAACGGCGCGTCAAGAAATCAGTTAAGCAAGTGGCCGAAGATCTGGTCAACTTGTACGCTATAAGAGCTAAGCAAGAAGGCTTCCAGTGTACGCCTGATACACCATGGCAGTACGAAATGGAAGAAGCCTTCCCTTACGAAGAAACGCCAGATCAATGGCAAGCCATTCAAGACATGAAAGGTGACCTTGAATCAGCCAAGCCAATGGACCGACTTATTTGCGGAGACGTTGGTTTCGGCAAAACTGAAGTCGCCATTCGTGGTGTCTTCAAAACAGTGATGTCGGGTAAGCAAGTGGCAGTCCTCGTGCCTACCACTATCTTGGCTCAACAGCACTACAACACCATGGCTGAGCGCTTTGCGCCCTACCCAATTAAAGTCGGTCTCCTCTCGCGTTTCCGTACGGCAAAAGAGCAAAGAGAAGTAGCGCGCAGACTGGGCACTGGTGAGTGCGATGTAGTTATCGGTACACACCGCATGCTGCAAAAAGATATTGCCTTCAAAGACCTCGGCCTGGTTGTCATCGACGAAGAGCAACGCTTCGGTGTTGCCCACAAAGAAAAGCTAAAACAACTGCGCGTAATGGTTGACGTCATGACCATGTCAGCCACTCCTATCCCCCGTACTTTATATATGGCCTTGTCTGGCGCTCGCGACATGTCGCAAATTAACACGCCGCCAATCAACCGCGCACCAATTAAAACTTTCGTGGGCGAATACAAATTGCCTCTAGTGCGCACGGCCATTCTGCACGAGATGGAGCGTGGCGGACAAATTTACTTTGTTCACAACCGCGTTGAAAACATCGAGCAAATTGCCTTTGAAGTTAAGCAACTAGTGCCAGAAGCACGCATCGCCATTGGCCACGGCCAGATGAATGAGCGCGATCTAGAAAACGTCATGTTGGCATTCTTTGCCCATGAATATGACGTCCTTGTTTGCACTACCATTATTGAATCGGGTCTAGATATTCCCAACGTCAACACCATCATCATCAATGATGCTGACAAACTCGGTCTGGCCCAGATGTATCAGCTCCGTGGTCGCGTTGGCCGTTCAGATGCCCAGGCCTATGCCTACTGCTTGTACACTCCATCAAAAGTTCTATCAGAGCAAGCCCAAGGAAGACTGAAAGCGATTCGCGAATTTACTTCTCTTGGTTCTGGTTATCAAATCGCCTTGCGCGATATGGAAATCAGAGGCGTGGGAAATATTCTCGGCTCTGAACAACACGGTCACATGATTTCGGTTGGCTTTGAACTCTATTGCAAAATTCTTGAAGAGTCAGTGGCTGAACTCAAGGGCGAGGCAGTTGTACAAGAAGCTGACACCGCAGTTGATATCAACGTCACAGCCTTCATTCCTGAGTCTTACATTGAAGACAATGAACAACGCCTGATCGAATATAAACGACTTGCCGACGTAAAAACCGACCGCGAACTAATTATGCTGCTTGACGAATGGCGTGACCGCTTCGGCGCCATTCCAAAAGAAACTGAGCAATTGACCAAAGTTGTAAAACTAAGACTCGTGGCAAGTTCTGCCAACGTACAATCAATCAAGCCCGACATGCAAGGCTTGCGTTTGTACGTGCCATTCCGCTTACAACAGTGGATTCCAATTCAAAATGGCCTGCCAAAACATCTGGCAAACCGCACTACCTACAAACCAGGTATCGCTGGTGGTCAAGGTTCAAGTCCGTACATTCTCGTAAAATCCCAAGGTGATGATCCAGAAGATCAACTCGATTTGCTGGCAGAACTTCTCGGAGCCATGGTGGCAAATGTTCACGCCAAACCAGCCTAAAATGTCAAAAGAGGATATCAGTACTGTGAATAGCGCAAGTAATAGAAGCAAAAGAAACAGCACCAATTTGAACGTCTTATTGGCGCTAACACTTTCTCTTGCTATAGCCGGCTGCCAGAGCGAAAAAAAACCTGAGACTTCTAGCGATAAGACAGACAATACGAGCAGCCCACAGACCGGCAGCACCCAAGGCAGCAACCCAGGCGATGATGCTAAATCAGCCGCTAATGGAACACTACCAGCAGTACTTAGCGACCTACCCCAATTAAAGCCTGTTGCCGGAGTTAACTTAGTTAAGCTCCCAGACACCATGATCATTTGCACAGTAAATGGATCACCGGTGACAGTCAGTCGCTTCAAAAAAGAGTATCAAGCAGCCATTATTTCACTGCAATCGATGATTGCAATGCAGCCAGAGAGACTGGGTTCACTCTTAGTTCAGGCCAAACAAATGGGCTTGACTCTAACCGCCGAAGAGAAAAAGAAAATGATTGAGTCGGCTCATTCCGCGCAAGCACTTGACGGCAAGCCTCTTCCAGCCTTCCTCAAAGAAAAAAACATGACCGAAGCCCAATTTAACCAGCAAGTATTAGAGCTTGGCCTGGCTTTTAAGTGCGGCACAAAAGTAATTGAAAGCCAACTATTGAGCGAACTAATTAACCGCGAAATCGTATTGAAAGAAGCGCATAAAGCGGGCTTCTATCAAAAGGCTGCCAATAGTTTTGTTCAGATCAAAGAAACAAAAAGATTCAAACAATACGTAAACAATGCCAGTGAAACACCAGACCAAATTCGCGAAGAGATAATTTCTTCGCAAATGATCAAGATGATGCTAGATAGCATAGCCAAAGCAGCGCCGGCCGCTAGCGAAAAAGTAGTAAAAGAAGAATTTGAAGCCAACAAAGGCCGTCTAAAGCACGGTGAACGCGTACGACTATCTCACATTGTGGTGGCAGCACCGGCAGTTGATGCCGGACCTCTCAAAAGTGTGAGAACACAACTACAAGAGCAAAAGCCTGAACTGAAAGGAGCCGACCTCGATAACGAAGTCAAAGTAATCAAGCAAGCTCAATATAACAAAGCTAAAGACTACTTGGCTCAAGCTCTAAAAGGGGCCGATTTCAAAACTTTAGCGGACAACTACACTGAAGACGAACCGGCCCGCATGGCCAAAAGCGGCGGCGATCTTGGTTATATGGATCTTGGCACAGTCAATGGACCGGACCAATTAAAGATTATGGCGGCAGTAGGCAAAGTCAAAGCCGGTCAGGTTGTGCCAGAAGTAGTTGAAACTAATTTCGGCTACCACGTAATCAAAGTAACTGAAAGACAAACAGCTGGTGACATTCCTCTAGCTGAAGTGAAGAAGCCCTTAGAAGAAATGATCTCTGCTAAGAACAAAGAAAAAGCAGAAATAGACTGGATGACCCAGCATCGTAAAAACGCCGACATTCACTTAACTGATGAGTTCAAAAAGGCCGCAGCATCAGGGGCATACAGTCTAACCGAAACCGCTAGCGCTACTTCATCTGATACCACGACAAAATCTGCTACCACTACAAAACCTGACACTGCGACCAAAACCGCTCCGGTAACAAGCACAGCAGCAAGCAGCGTCAAGAGCCCTAAAGCGCAGAACTAAAACTAAAACTAGAACTAGTACTAGAACTATTACTAGTACAGAAGCTATTGAGCTGATTAGAGCGATGGCAACAAGATGTGAAAACCTTGCTGCTTATTGCTTTGATATTGCTTAAGGCTACAACCATGCCTACCTAAAATAGCAATGGCTATGCCGAGGCTGAGCCCACTGCGTAAATTGCCTGTGGCTTGTGAAAATGACACATAACCCTGAGACAAACTTTCTAGTATAGATGAGGTCAGGCTCAAGCCCGAGCCAACAATCAGAACCTCTAAGCCATAAGGCTGATGACGAAAGTCAATCACGTACTGAGATTGTCCAGAACCGGCCGAGCACAATACGCTTAATAGGTGCATGATTGCTTGGCTTAAAGACTCTAAGTCAGCAGACAAAGCAAAGTCGCCTGCAGGTTGATTGATAGAGAGTGGAGAATAACTGTCAGCACCACTAGCTGTACTACCAGTATTACCAACAAGCTGCCTGGTCAGTTCACTAGCGGTAATCGCTTGCACCAAGCTATTGATCAAAGAAGAAAAGGTAGTTTGAGTTATACCTAAATGCTCTTCACCAGCCTCTAGCCGGCCCAGATACAAGAAGTCTGAAGTAAGGGCAATAAGACTATAAAACACCTTCTCTGCCTCAGCTACAGCCGGCAAACTTGTGGCCTTAGAAATATAGCTCAACGTAGCCGAAAGTGACATCAGTGGCGAGCGGAGGTCGTGACCAATCATATTGACAAAATCGCGTTTGGCAAACTCAATCTGCTCACGCACCGAAACGTCGCGCACAAAGGCTAAACTCTTCTTGTCGGTTCTCCGATCCGATTCTTTATTGTTCTTCTGCTCAGCAATACCATCATCGGCGTAGTTGCCGAGAACAAGCTCAACAGATACGTAGGTGCCATCTTTGCGCCTGAGCTTTTGCGTTAATTGCACACCTTCTAAGCGATTCAATACAAGTTCATCAACACCAGTCAAAGAGGCTGATGACGGGGAAAATAAGTGCTCAAGCGACTGTCCCAAAAGTTCCTCTTGCGAGTACAGAGAGAGAGCCACACCATACGCGTTAACAGCGGTTATCTGCCCCGACGGACTCAGCCCCACAACCATCAGGGGCAAGCTGTTGAGAATAGTCCTGAAGCGCTCTTCGCTCTCGCGAATCTTCGAATTTAGTTGATTCTTCTCGGTGACGTCATTGGCAACGCAAACAATTGTCTTATCAGGGCTCAATTTTGCCCTGAAAGCAAAATCGCGCTTCTCACCAGTACCTTTTATGATCCGACTTTCAAAGCTAATGGGCGACTCAACTTGAACGAGCGACCTTAGAGCCTGGGCAAGCGCCTCAGCTGCACCCGGCTCGACAACAGAATTAAGCCGACGGCCAATGAGATCAGCAGCTGGATAGCCAAGCAGTTTTGCGCTTGCCTCAGATACTCTCAATAAAATTCCTTTTTGATCAAGCAAGCAAATGAAGTCAGCTGCATGTTCTAGAGCCAAAGCTTCACTACTTTTGGCAGAATTTAAATGCTGTGCTAACTCTCTGAACCCTAGCGCTATTGCTCCCAGTTCATCATTGCTATCCTTATTAGCTCTCCGACTAGAGCCAGACCTAGAGATAGACATAGAACTTGGTGAGGGCGAATTCTCCAAACCAAAATTTATGGTATTTTGCGCAATTGATTTGATACGCCTAATGAGCAAAGCTACGACAAAGAGAAAGCTGGCGATGACCAATAGTGTAATTGCGAGCAAAGTAAAAAGTAAAATATTGACCAAAGAAGCGCTTGTGAACAGACTTACACTATCTTCAGCTGTGGCCATACCACGATATTTATCATCTAGTGCTGTCAACAAATCGCTAATAGTATTGGTAACTTTGATCAGCTCCATGCAATAACCGATATGCATGTGTTTACGACTAGGGCTATATTGCCGCCAATAACTTACTTCAACTTTGTGGACCAAACTAATCGCTTGATCCAGAGCCAGAGAGAGATCATTTAACCGACTATCGTCCTCAGGTCTGTTTCGCAAAGAGTGCTTCAACTCAGCAAAAATACGAGGCAATCGCAAAAAAATTGAAGAGTAACGCTCTTGTGAATTGTCCTCAGTGCGAGTGCGCTCGATCAAGGCAAAGGTAGCAAACTGCGTGACCGAAGAAAACTGCGACAAGCAAGCTACTACCTGACGAGCTTCTTGCTCCTGGCGCAGACTCTCTTCGAACCTAGAGAAAAAACCCAAAATAGTAAAAAGCAACAAGACATTACCAGCAAACACCAAAACAGCCAAAGCTATAGCCTGTTTAGCCACACTAGACTTTAGAACTTGCAATCTATTACTCAAGCGGCACCTCTAAGACTGGCAATTTAAACCAGAATCGACTACCGCCATCACCTCGATTATCTTTATTCTCTCGGCTTTCTACACCAATGGTTCCACCGTGGGCCTCAATTATCGACTGACAAATAGCAAGCCCCAATCCAGTACCAACTCGCGCGTCACTGGCATTGGCCTGCCCATAGGCCTTAAAAATCTGCGCCTGTTTCTCTAGAGGCACGCCGCGCCCATTGTCGATTACGCTAAATTCCACTTGACCATGATCTGGCACTATACGCAGCAGAACAGTTCCACCTTTGAACGAAAACTTAATGGCATTAGATATGAGGTTAACTATGACCTGCACCACCCGCTCAAAATCAGCTAATACCATAAGTGGTGCCACTTGTACTTCTAATTTGATACCCTGATTTAGGGCATAATCAACCAAAGAGGCAATGGCAGAGTCGGCTAAATCGCTGGTCTTGGTCGGCACCATAGCACCGACTAACTTACCCGGTGCTAGCTCTTCTAGGCGCAGCAATTCATCGAGCAAACGCAATAGCCGATTAGCGTTAAGTACAAATTTCTGCACCCGCCCCTGTTCTTTTTCTGTCTTTACCTCAATACCTAGAAGCATCTGCTTCACTTTCAGTATGGGCTCACCAAGGTTGCGCCAGAGCAGCTGAAGAAAGTCTTTTCGCAAATTCTCGAGCTTGACTTTTTCACTGACATCTTCGACAACCACGAGAGTCTGATCGACTCCAGCGAGATCAGCGACCGTAAGCTCGCAAGCAAGAGCCACATTCTTCTTACCAGCAATCTGGGTACGCAACTGACTTACCAGCCTCGCCTTGGTAAGAACATCACTATCGCCAAAAACGGCATCGACAGAACGCTCAGGCGAAGCAGAATAAATATCGAGCATCTGCTCCATACGTTCATTGGTAGATAGAAATACCCCAGCTTGATCAACCACCACCAAGCCAATGGGCAAATTGCGCATCAGCATGCGCACATCATTTTCTTTTTCTCTCAGCTCTTCCTCTCGCAGCTTAGCGGCACAAATATCGCTAACAAAGCAAAAAGTAGATTGATCGGCCTCTGACCAATAGCATGAGAAGCGGCTTTCTAAGAGTGTGCCATCATGACGTTTGACCGCTAGCTCAATAGCAGAGGAGTGATCTAGCCGGGGCAACGATGAAAGGAAATCACGCAGGGCTTGTCTGCTTTCGGCAGGCACCACAGTCTGCCAGGGCGCACCTTCTAGTTCGTAGGGCTGATATCCCCATTGCGAGCTAACAGCAGCATTTAAATCTCTTATGCGCCCCTCTGAATCAATCCTGAAAATAACATCTAGGGCACCCTCTATCAGCGTCGTTTCATAGCGTGCCGAGTTACCCAAGGTCTCAATCATTTCTCGAAGAAGCTTATCGAGGTTTCCTATTTCATCACATGAAGGCGGCAAAACTTCCAACTCTTCTTCATTTTTATATCGCTCTAGATTCAGAGCCAAGGCTGTTACGCCTTTTCCTAAGGGCAGAAAGAAAAGTGCCAGCAAAGTAGTGGTGAATATAAGATCCACGAGGCAGACACCAGCCAGAACGCCCTTGACAATAAACAGCGTCTTTGATTCTGCAATCAACTGCTCTGGCGCCATGGCTTTGTAGCGAGCCAATAGCTCTTGATAGTGATCAGAAACTTCAGGACCCAATACAAGGGATGAAGGATCTAATTTAACCTTGCTCTGCCAGTTCTCATCGCTAATATGACGGCGTTCTTCGCGATAGACAGCGCCAGCGGCGCCATAAATCTGCTCTTGCACTTTCAAGATTTCTGCGGCGGCCGCATCATTAACTGCCAGAGATTTAAGCCGACCAAACTCTTTTTCTAAGCGTGAAGAAAGTGACGGCCATGCTGTAGCAGCGGCTGCTGGATTGTGGAGACCTTTAGAGAGATCAAAAATAAGCAGAATGCCAAATTCTTGCGTCAAGTTGGCAATTCGAGAACTAGTAGAAATCACGGCCAGGCGATGTCTTTCACCTGCAAACTTGGTATCAAGTTCATGCAATAGAAAAATTATCAGCTGAGCAAAGGCGAGCTGATAAACGAGCACAAAGACCACTGCTAGCAGTGCATTTTTGGCAATAGTTCGTTGCCTGAACACACCAATTGACATGCCATCCAACTCTCACGGTCTAATCTTGTTGCCACTATAACATCTGTAACTGGCAAGCCAAGGGTAATAGCACTGACATGCAATAGGTGGGATAATCCAAAGGCTTTTTACAGTTTGGTGGAGAAAGATAAATGCTTACAGGCTTCAAACGCTCAGCTAACTTGGCAACACAGATAAAATCAGGTGCCGCCAAAGTCACAATCGGACAGATCTTGACTGCCCTTGCCTTAGCTAACATAGCCAACCTTGCCAACTTAGGTCTGCTCAGTGGTGAATTGTCGAATGCCGCTTACGCAGCTGCCCCAGCCAAAGCCACAAAAACCACAGTCAAAACCACCAAAACATCTAAAAAAGGTGCCAAAGAAAATCCAGAGGCCTTCGCCGCTCTGAAAGAAGGCGTAAGACTTCTCAATGACCACAAGGGTCAAGAAGCTCTAGCCAAGTTCGACGAAGCAATCAAACTAAGCCCCAACTATGCTCGCGCTTATGCCAACCGAGCCAACATTCATATGCTGGCCCGCCGTTACAAATTGGCCGAGGCCGATTCCAGCAAAGCAATCAGCTTAGACCCCAAACTATATATGGCATATCTCAATAGATCTTGGGCTGAAATTGAATTAGGTCAATACACAAAAGCCGCTGACGATGCCAGCAAGGCCATTGCTCTGCAGCCAAAGTTGACCATGGCCTATGCTAACCGTGCCCGTGCTCTCAACCACCTCGGCCGCCACAAAGAAGCTGTCACCGACTGCGACAAAGCCATTCAACTGCACCCTAAATTTAGCCCCGCCTACGTCAATAGATCCCATGCTTATGTTGGCTTGAAAGAGTACGAAAAGGCAGTGGCCGATAGCGACAAAGCGATTGAACTTAATCCTCTGTCAGCCCGCGCCTTCGCCAACCGCGGCAAAGCCTACAGACATTTGGGCAAACTTGATCTAGCCTTGGCCGACAGCAACAAAGCAATTGAACTAGACAATAAGTTAGGTTCAGCCTATGCCAATCGCGCCGCCACTTACGCCTTAATGTCAGCAAAAGACCTGAAGACCGCCGCAGAATATGGTTACAAGCAAGAGCGCGAAAGCAAATAGTCACCAACTTAGCTCTACGCGAAAGCCCCCAATCTAGGGGGCTTTTTGCCAACTTGGCTAAATTCTGAAATCGGTGTTAAAACCAGGGGGTTGTCACGTGCAATCGCTAGGATAGTAATACCTTCAAACAGGTAACAGCAAAAGTGCTTCCACTCGCAGACGACAACCCCACAAAGTCATATCCCATAGTCAATCATCTTTTGATCGCGGCTAACATTGGCGTTTTTATCTGGACCCTAGCCTCAGGTCTCTTCGCCAACGACGCCGAAATGAATCGTTATTGCTTTGTGCCCAATCGTTTTCTCGGTCACGTCTCAATCCAAGAATTCTCCACCTTCTTCTCGGCCATGTTCATGCATGCGGGCTTCGCCCATCTCATCGGCAATATGTGGTATCTCTACATCTTTGGCGATAACGTCGAAGACCGCATGGGCAAAGAGAACTATCTACTTTTCTATCTAAGCTGTGGTGTGCTCGCTGCTCTTACGCACATTCTCGTTTATCCCACTTCAAGTATCCCTTCACTTGGTGCCAGCGGAGCAATTGCCGGAGTTCTAGCTGCATACCTACTATTGTTTCCTGGCGCCCAAGTGACAACCTGGATCACTTGGTTCTTCAGACCGAAGCTCCCTGCCTGGGTTTTGATTGGTGTCTTCTTTGCCATGAACTGTATTAACGGCCTATTGGGCGAAGATAACCAAGTGGGTTGGTTCGCTCACATTGGTGGCTTCCTTGGTGGCATACTGCTTCTAAAATTGGTGATGCGTCATGCAGAAGAACCAGGTAACAGTGCCGAAGTAGATATTTCGCAGAATTCCCTGCCCTTGATGGCAACAGTAGTAATCGCACTCTATGGCATCGGCGTGGTCGGCTACGCTATCTATCCACATCTCAATCTCACAGGCAAGACCACACAAACAGAAACCAATGGGCCCATTACAAAAAGTGCAACAAAAACTACAGCGGTAGCAGGCAGTGCAAAAAAAGTGGTGCCAACAACAACAAAAACATCTTCAGCGGGCAAAAAGCCGCACCCTGATTCTCACAAAATTCCTCACAAAACCCATCACAAAGTAAGTTCACAGCCTAACTCAAAAGCAAAGGGCCCTTCAGAGAAGAGCCCTCACTAAAAATAGTCAACTAATCAGACTTAAAAAGCTACCACTTATAGGTCTTGATACCATATTGCGGATCAAAAGCTGCTGGAGCTGGCGCGGTTGTACCATACAAGCCACCAGACTCACTTTCAGCACCGCTACCATAAACACCACCAGACTCACTGCTGGCCCCAACTTCAGATAGGCCGCCAGATTCAGACTCAGCGCCGCTGTTATAAACGCCACCAGATTCAGATTCGGCACCACTGTTGTAGACACCGCCAGACTCAGATTCAGCACCACTGTTGAAGACGCCACCAGACTCGTTACCACCACCCATGACAAACCCGCCAGATTCGCTTTCTGCCAAAGCTGGAACGGCACAATAACCGATCAAAGCAACTGCCACAGCAAACCGCCCGAGAGTGACCACAACTGAATTTTTCTTTGTCATATTGCCCTTCCGAAGAACCATTACTGCTACAAGGTGATGTACCAATCAATTATACCCTCTGCTAAGCGGAATAGAGATTGAACAATTACTGCAAGATATCAAGCAGGCTTATTGGCTTTAACAACGTTTCCACCAGCAGACTGGGCGTCAGCCAAGGAAAGCTGGCTGGCGGCAAACAAAGTATCAAAAGTCTGCCTTCCTTCAGCCATGGCGGCGATTCCTATACTTGCCGTCTGCGGATACCAGAGGTCATCCTGCTTGGGCAGTGCCTTGCCAAGGTTCATCAAAGCTTCGTTAATGCGTTTACGTGTGCTGTCGACAATTCGGAAAGCTTCATCGGCCGACACATAAGGCAAACAAACGACAAATTCGTCCACACCCCAGCGACCAATAACATCAATTGGCCGGGCATTGGCCTTAATCGCCTGAGCCACAGTTTTAATAATGGCATCGCCACTGGCCGAACCGTACAAATCAGGCGAGCGCTTATTTAAGTCGAGATCAATCACAGCCACACTAAGGTCATAACCGCAATACTTGGCCCGGGCCACTTCTTTTTCAAAAATACTGGCTGAGCTACGACGGTTGAGCAAACCAGTAGCGCTGTCTTCTGTCTCTTTCGCTTCAAGATTGGCCACAAGCTGTTCGACTTCGGCCAGCTTGGCCAAGTAATCGGCAATGGCGAGCAAACTATCAAGCACTTGCTTGTTCCAGCCACCCAACTCACCCTGCTGCAAGACCAATAAGCCGGCTCGGCGCTCGCCGGTGGCTTCTGACTGCACTCTCAGCGGAATCAAATAACTCTTCTGCGGACCAAAACTTTCCCAGACGCGCACAAAGTAGTCGCGCAGCGGCTCATCGAGATCTTGAGCATACTCAGCAAGATTTTCAACCGTAGAAAGCTCATCAGAATTAGCGATCAATTGCTCTGCTAATTTCTGCCCGATCGGGCTAGCAAAATGATGGGCAATAGCGCCAACACCGGAAGCCATATATTCAAAAACTTCGATGTCAGGCCGCTCAGGCGAAGTAACAAAAATAAAGCAGCGTGATGACTCGAAAACTTTGCCGATACGCTCGATTACACTTTGAATATCACCAGCATAATTCCACGACAAGTGCTTGCTGCTGCGCAGAACACTGCACAAAGCCTTAAGCACTCCATCTGAATTGAATGGCCTAAAATCAAGTTCAGTTGTCTCTTTCGATTTCAATGTCTCACCTTAGAAGTTCGAGAGATGCAAACGAGATACCAAGACCCTGTATTTCAGAGTCTTACGCTACGAACCAACAAACGGATTCTCTTTCTTCTCAGTCCAAATATCAGTATCTGGGCCATGGCCAGTTACAACTCTGGTACTGTCATCAAGAGTAAACAACCGATTCTTAATCGAATCGACGATTTGCTCAAAGGAGCCGCCCCAAAGATCGGTGCGACCGATTGAACGTTGAAACAGAGTGTCTCCGGCAAACAAAACACTATCTGTATCTTGCAAGCAAAAGCAGGTAGAGCCTGGTGTATGGCCCGGAGTATGAATCACCGAAGCCTTATGCTTACCAATAATCATCTCTTCTTCGTCTTCGAGAAAATGATCAACTGGTAGCGGAGCCTCAGCTTTGAAGCCAAATCTACCGGCTTGCATAGTGAGATTATCGTAGAGGAATTGATCACCTTTGCTCAAGCAAATGAGTGCACCAGTCTTCTCTTTCATAGCCTTTGAGCCAATGATATGGTCAAAGTGAGCATGAGTATGCAGCAAATACTTAGCAGTCAGATTGTGCTTCTTGAGAGCAGCAAGAATGACCTCAACGTCGCCGCCTGGATCAATCACTACAGCTTCGCCAGTTTCTTTGCAACCAACTATCGAACAATTACACTGCAAAGGACCAACGGGAAAGCTTTCGAGAATGAGACTCATTCAAACATCTCACTAACTGATGAATCATCATGAATACGCCAAATGGCTTCACCAAGCAATTCTGCCACCGATAAAGCGACAATTTTCTTGGACATGTGGGTCATATCGTGAGGAATTGAATTAGTGACAATCAATTGCTCGATGGGTGATTCTTCTAAACGCTCATTGGCTGGGCCAGAAAGCACAGCATGGGTAGCGCAAGCAAATACTCGGGTAGCACCTTCTTTTATAAGAAGCTCCGCGCCCTTGACCAAGGTGCCAGCAGTATCGACCATGTCGTCAACCATGATGGCAGTTTTGCCTTTGACGTCACCGACCACGCTCATCACTTCAGCAACGTTATGCTTGGTGCGGCGTTTATCGATAATGGCGATAGGGGC
>JAUPUU010000344.1 GCA_030917395.1 Cyanobacteriota bacterium erpe_2018_sw_21hr_WHONDRS-SW48-000092_B_bin.40 | reverse complement strand
GGTACTCTCCGCCGCTATGTCAAAGCAAGGCGCATAAAATCCAGAAGGCAAGGCCGATCGATCAATTCGAAGCTTGAGATTCTCATCACCGCGGATATGCTGCCAGATGGCACCGGCGATAATGACGTCATGGACTTTGATGGAGAAATCGACAGCACAGTTGAAGGTACCGAAGAAGACGATTTCCAGACCTTTCCAAGCCGTGATCAAGCTGATCAATCACTAGATTCAACACTTAATTGGATGCGCCAAAAGCTCGACGAAAAGGACGCATTGCTTCGCGAGAAGGAAGCCAAAATAGAAGCGCTGGCTCAGCAGTTGACCGGAGCCAGCTATCGCAATGGATTTCTGGAAGCTGAAAAGTCAAAATTTGAAGAGAAGCTCTTACTCCTAGAAGATCGCTTGCTTCCCGAACAGAGCCCAGCGCCACTACCCGAGATACCGCAACCCAAAAGTACTTGGGCAAAGTTGGCTGGTTGGCTCACTGGGCAGAGCTGAGGTTGCTGGATTTGCAGATCGAATTTAAGATTCTCCGCTATGAAATTTGAGTGAAAGATTCGTCGTGTTCCGGTCTCCTCTTGTGCCTCTCAGAACGGTCATCGTTTATGTATTCAGTATTTCAAAATCACGTCGGCTCCGGAACTAGTGACGACTGGATCCCATCCGTTCTGCCTCATGTTTTCCAAAATAGGGTCAAAAATCTCTTGAAGATTCTTCACGGGCTCGATAGGGGTTAACGCCCGCAATTGCATACTGGGATCGCTGGGTGAATTCAGTGTTGCTTTGACTACTCCTACCAAGGCAATTGATCCTTGCTGGGTAGTTACTTGCCCGTTACCGTGAATATCAGTTTGCACAGGATATAGGAACACTGGAGAGCCGCTCGCCCCTTCATAAGTACCCAAATCAACTAGCCAGGCTTGTTCGGGTCCAAAACCTCTACCTGTGTTACACCAATTTTCTTCACTTATCAAAGCAATTTTCCCGAAACGAAGGATGGGGTGATTGAGCTTATGACCAGCGTAGGTTTGGAGAAGAGATACAGTTACTGTATCTCTTCCTTCAATAAAGCTTGGACAATTTCCGAAGCGACTTCCATATACAACAGAGCCTTCAATGCTTACAGAACTTCCATTAACAATCCGCATGGGCACAACTGCTAAATCCACCAACGGGTTTTGGTGCTCAATGACTTTCCCCTTAACCAACATTTCAGCTATTGAGTAACCTTGACCATCGGCTGCGTTAAATCTGAGTCTCACCTTATCTAGATACTGGCATCCGTTAAAGGTACCGTCAGGATCAACGTCAACATTTTGCAAAACATGCTTATTCGTGACAACAAACGGACTGAACCTCTGACTGTTCTTGTCATTAATATGTACAAGAAAGGCTGTGCCAACAGGTTTGTCTACAGGGCCAACCGCTGATAAGACGAAAAGTACCGTATCTTTGAGCGCGGGCACAATTAGTTCGGGAATACCACTGGTCATACCAACTCCAGAATATGAGATTGAATCTGATGCCTTGAAATTTCTCAACGATCACAAACTTAGTTACCTTCAAATCAATTTGACCTGGAATGTCTAGAATGAGAAACAGCTTTTCCAAACAATCACCTGTCCAATATTATTCCGAACATCTTAATATTCCCGCATATAGGTCTATTCCTTTCCAACGCCGGGAATGAGTTGAACACGGAAGTTCAACGAGCGCTCTTCTTTGCATACGAAAGGACAGAAGCAAAATACTCGCTGGATAACTCAATACAGGTTCCACTTCGCTATAGCTCGTTGATCGAGATCAGATGCAGCTTTACTTAATGTATTTCTTGCTGTGGCTAGATCTTTATATTGGGCGACTAGTTGGCTTCCAATATCAATAGTGCTATTTAGCTTACTTCTATACCTCTCAGTAACTCTCCCATTGTTATGCACAAACAGGTGTCGCGTCTGTACAATTTCGTAGACTTTCTGAAATTCATCATCATCCGCGAAAAGATCGAACTTGGCATCCTTAAGGATTCTCTTTCGCAGAGTATTCAAATCAAAACGAGCCAATTCTTCTGCCTTGCTTTCAAACTTTGCGCTCAAAATCTCCTCGATACTTTTGACTCCCAATAATTCGTGAAAGTTCAGCTGCTGCTCTGCACCTATAAAAGCCTTTGGCGTAACCCTAATGAGCTCAAAAAGAAGATCTTGTATGTATAGCTCAAAATTATCAGCCATTCGGCAGTAGAGTAGCTCACATATGGTGGCAGAATTTGAACCAAGAAGATCGTCAAACCGTTCTTTTAGAGGACCTGACGCACCATTCTCAGCAAATTCTCGGAAAGGGTCATTCGCATCATAAGACCGGGCCGCCGAATTCACAAAATAAATTAGTGCATCCAATCGATATTGTGTGAAGCTGTAATTTTCAAAAGCTTTTGTTGTAGAGGCTTCGCCAGTCTCCTCTGATTCTAAATTATTAAAAGACATAATCTTGGTCACAATGCTCCTCAACACACGCAATGTTAGTTCGTAAAATCAAAAACTTCCATAGCGCAGAAAAAGCCCAAAGTAAACAAAAGGGATATTTCGTTTACTCAACCAACCCCACCATTTCAGGTTCCCAGGGCTTGCACTTCAAAGCAAGGCTGTTAAACTAAACGAAACTGCATCAGAGATAACTTTTGTTTACATGCCAGGCAAAGCCAAAGTTTTGGGTTCCAAAGAGATCCAAATCGTCCTAAAAGTCCTAAAGACACACCGCGACAAACTGCTTTTTGCAGTCGGTCTCTACACAGGCCTCCGCATCTCCGAAATAATCAGCATCAAAATGTCAGACGTGTTCACCACCAGCGGTGGCGTCAGAAACACACTCAAAATCACCAGGCTCAAAAAGAAAAATACAGTCTACTCAAATATCCCAATCCATCCAAAACTCAGAGAGCAACTCGCCTCCTACAAAGAACTGCTCGACGACCAGGACCAGGACGACCAAACTTACTCGCCATCACCCTGGCTCTTTCCATCAACCGACAATCCCGAAAGCCACATCGGCAGAATACGCGCTCACAACATACTCACTGAAGCCTTCGACTCAGTTAACATCGAAGGTGCATCCACGCACTCTATGCGCCGAACCTGTCTAACCAACATGTCCCGCGCCGGCATCCCACTTCGCACCATCCAAGAAATTTCCGGTCACTCAAACCTTGGACAGCTCAAGGAATATCTAGCGGTCGATCCCGCCGACAGTCACCGGGCTATAATGAGCTTGAAGTATTAATGCGGTTCAACCTTTCAGCAATCTTGCTGATATTGGGCATTCTATATTGCCTTTGGAGCCAACATCGGCAGTCAATATCTGGCACATTTAGAACAATAATGCCATCTGTGGGCAGTATCGGGCACTCTGCCCATAGATGGCATTGTCATGCAACTACGTCAGAGTCGCTTGCTTTTGATACACTACCAGCCTTGCTTCTTGCAGGTAAATTGTCGTGATCTCATTCGAACATTTAAGTCCAACAGATTTTGAGGAGTTCTGCTACGACCTTCTCAAGTGTATTGGATTTGTGAATTTGAACTGGCGAAAGGGAACAGGGAAGGCCGCCAGTCCAGCAGACAGTGGCCGAGATATCGAGGCGCAGCTTTTGAAGACTGACATCGATAAGACTCAACATTTTGAACGATGGTTTGCTGATTGCAAGCATTATGAGAAGGGAGTTCCTGCGACAGAACTGGACAATCTGTTCGCATGGGCAGCGGCTGAACGACCCAACGTGACACTTGTCATCGCATCTGGATTTTTGTCGAACGCTGCGAAAGACCACTTGCAGCGTTACACCGACAATAATAGGCCCGTATTTCAGATCAAGGTCTGGGAAGCTCCGCAGTTAACCGATTTTATACAAGAACACAAAGAACTGATCGAGAAGTATGGTTTGGTTTCCGGTCCATTGCGTCGTTCAGAAGCACAAACAACAGATCCAGTGAAGCCTGGAGCGCGCGGTCCAAATGGACATCGAATTGGATATACGGGCGACGGTGACAAAGTTGAATGGATTCCAGACGAGGAAGAACCGGGAGAAGAATGGCCTTTGATCTTACGCCGCAATGATCAAGCCATATTGGATACTTACAAGGAATTCTGGGATAAGGTCTGGTGGAACCGACATAAATGCTGGGTTCATCGAATCGAAACCGGCGAAGAGGTGCTGGCAGAGGAACAAAAACCGCTCATGGAGCGGGCTAAAAAGGCGGCGCGGCGCATCGAACGCAAATACGGCAAAAGGAGTCTAGGATGGAACGACTTCGAATGGGGTCTATTAAGCGGTCGCATGTCAGCTCTATCTTGGGTTCTCGGCGCAGAGTGGGATGAATCACTTGACACTTAAATCAGTAAACGACAGCATTTAGAAAAAGCACTCATGATGATGGAAAAACACAATGGTAACGACTTTGCCTTCTTGCTGGGGGCCGGAGCTTCGGAAGAAGCAGGAATCAACTTGTCTTCGGACTGGAGAGAGATTATAGAGCCGCTGGTGAAAGACAAGACTTGGCAATCTGGGTTACAAAAGAGACATAAAAACCTGTCGGGAGATTCCTTTGAAACAGGCGATCTCAATGACGGCGAGAAATTTGTAAGAAAGCTGGCTTTTCTTGCCTGTAATGACGTCTCATATGAGTTAGTCAAAGTAAAAGAACCATTCGGTAATCGAGCAGATCCAGATGCTGCGAGTGCCTTTAGAGAAGTCGCAGTCCAACTCAAGAGAGTTACTACTGTAACGGACTCCACGAATCTTGAATACCTGAGCGATCTCTTGCACTTCGCAGACTGGAGAACGAGTCCTGCTCGAGATGGCTTTGCGCATATCTTCACTCTGAATTATGACAACACGATAGAAGAAACTGCAAAGCGAATGGGCTACACCTGCCTATCAATGCCTGGTCAAGTTTCAAAACAGGGATGGTTTCGGCGGAACGTGGAAATTCGCGGAATAAATCTGTTGAAGATAAATGGGTCTGCCGATTGGTCATTCCACAAACGTAACACCGGATTCGGTGTCGCCGATACGTTGCTACAAGGAGACGCACAATGGTTACCAGACGCAGAAAATGTTGGCTTTTTGGACATCGTAGACACGCCCTGGGCAACGGACTTGGCACAAGTACAAAGGACGGAACTAGCTGAACGCCTTAAAGAAACAACATTCTTAGCAGTGCTGGGTTATTCATTTAGAAGAGCCGACATCAACGAAATCATCCTAGAATGGTGCCGCAGCGGGAAAGCAGAACAGGTAACAATTTTTGATCCTAAGCCATCCGAACATCATTTTGATTTCCGAGAAACTTGCAAACAATCTACGCGCTGTGTAATCAAAGAGAAAACGGCATCAGCGGCTATTAAGTCGTTTTACAGATAGGACACAAATATGGCGAGAGACAAACAATCAAACCAATTCATTATCGTGCATCTCTCAGATATCCACTTTGGAGACGGGCATATTTTCCTACCCGACAAAACTACATCTGGTGAACATGCGAATGAATTGGTCCCGGATCTCCTGCAGTCGATATCAACCGACCTAGCATCAATGGAGCAAAAGTACAACAATGTTCTACTTGCTATAACCGGAGATTTGACCCTTGGTGGGGCTGACGGAGAATTCACGGCGGCGCGCACATTTATCGAGGGACTGGCGAAACAAAAGGTTTTTGGAGCGCAAATCACTCTGGACAAAGTATTTGTTGTCCCAGGCAATCACGACGTGCGTTTCAAAGAGAAAGAGCATGAGGCATTTTGGAAAGGGTATTACAACTTTCATCGCGACTTGTACGGTTCCGCACCTGGTAGGGAACTACAGAAAGCTGATGTGGAGCGTTTTTGTAAGGTTCATAACTTTGCAGATGAGCTTGGTCTTATTGTATTGGAACTAGCAACATGCCACCACAATCATAGAGAAACAATTGACTTACAGCGCGGCTTTATCGATCAGCAAGACTTGATGTACGTAGAAACGCAACTAAAACAGATCGATGCGAAAGCAGCAAAAAACGCTGTAAAAATCGCACTTTTGCATCACCATCCAGTTTTGATTCCAGCATTTGCTGAGCCCGGTAGGAATTATGACGCTGTGGTAAATTCTGGACTGCTGCTGAACCTTCTCAATGATTTTGGTTTTCATTTGATACTGCACGGACATAAACACAATCCGCATTCGTTCATATACGATGCGACATGTGGTTGGTATAAGAACAACGGAGCGCCAATGCTTGTTGTTGCTGGCGGTTCCGCAGGCTCCGAAGCACTTCCAGATGCGACCGGGAACTCCTACAATCTGATCAACATCCGCCATAATTTCGAAGCGAATGAGACACGTGTCCAAGTAAAAACGCGCGGTCTTTTCAGACGTGACGAGTTAAATAGACCGCTTCTGCGGCCAAAGTGGTATTGGAAGAACATTAAGGTCATCGACAGGGTGCTCTCCCCGGAGCTTGGCTGGCAGTACGGGAAAGTGAACCGGCGCAATTTCAACGATACCGATAAAGAAAGAGAAGAGCTACGCAGCGATGAATATAAGCGGTTACGACAAAACATGCCTGTAGTTGAAGTAGTGCCTAGCCTTAGGCCGGATCAAGAGTTTGAAGCACGAATGAGGCTTGTGGGACATCGCCACCGCAAAGAACTTCCGACACAGGTCACTTGGTCTGCCGGCGATAAGTTCACAATAGCCAGGTGCTTACGAGAGGAAAACAACGATTTCCGGAACACATTTTCATTTTACGGACCGATGCTTATTCAGGTTTCCATGCTATTTGAGGACGGCAAAGAAGAGCACAGCTATATCTACGCCGACGAGCACAGGTAGTGAAGTCCATGAGCTTAAATAGTGCAAAGTACATTCATGCAGTGAATCCAAAGGGTGAACATGCGGCGTATGCTTGCTTGAATCTAGTGAATGCGGGCACTCTGTGGAGTGCAGATTATATTTCTAAACTTGATCCGGCTCTATCGGTAGCTCACATGCAACTTAAGTCATTGCCTATTGAAGCCCTTAAACAGGCACCATTCCCACCTGGTACTTTGACACCAGCAGCGATATATTTGCTTATAGCGGCACTCGCAGACGATTGCAGCATACTAAGGTATGGGGACGGATCACCACTAAGTCCTCAATTGGTCAAATATAGCAAGATTCGAGCAAAAAAGGAGCTGGAATTTGAAGTGGCAAGGAGAACGATTGCACCACAAGCTCCCAGCAGATTGTCTTGCCTATGGCTAGCGGAAGACAGTACCAAAGGGAGAGCAATGCTTGAGGACATTTTTTGTAATTCGGATCTTCATTTTCTCCAGGTTTCGATCGTTGGCGCTGACCAACTGCACAAGGGCGACTGGAACCTCTGGCAAGGATATTTCCAGAAAGCGAATCCACTGTCGGCAGAAAAATACTGGCGCAGCGAGACCTCCAGTGCAGAACCCCGTTGGGAGTATCTGTTGGATGGTGCGATCCATTGCGCAAACCAGAAGCAGATTTCGCGACTTTGCAAGGCGCACCTTGAGGCAAATAGTAGTCCTTGGAGTTCAGAGAACCCACCTCCTGAAGCTTTGATAAAAGCAGCAATCAACGCCTAAGGTCATGTGAGATCAACCACCTTTCACGTGCCTGCCCGCAATGAACACCCCTAAGAATTATTCTTGAGCAACTAGCGTATTGGCGTGCTGCAAGAACTCGCAGGTGAGAGTTGTGATTTTGGCCCAGCCAAGGAACCGGACCGCACTGCAAACTCTAGTCCTTAAACCTTAAACCTTAAACCTCCCTCTTTTTAGCTCGCATTAATATTACCGAAAATGACTATTGACGGTAAAGATAGGCAAAAACCAGAGCCTTCAAAAATGGTATAACGGTTACAGAGTTAGGCTTCCAGGATTTTGCAAAAATGGCTAAAGCACAGGACCGTCCATCAATTTCGGGAAAGTCTAAGAAAAAGAAGAAAAGAAAACTGCCTGGACCACCACTAAAAGTCCCGAATCTTGAGAAGCGATCACGGGAGTATTTGACGGTAGCTGAAGTTAATAAGCTCATCAAGGCGGCGAAGAGCTTAGGGCGCCATGCTGAGCGAGATTCTCTTATGATCCTAGTCGCTTACCGCCATGCCCTCAGAGTGACTGAGCTGGTGGAGCTGCGGTGGGATCAACTCGACCTGAATCGTGCCAGGATGCACGTGAATAGGCTCAAAAACGGCGATCCGTCAGTTCACTACCTCGAAGGGGATGAAATACGGGCATTCCGCAAACTTCGACGAGATTATCCTGTCTCGGATTTCGTCTTTATGTCTGAGAGGCAAGGTCTGACCTGTCCCAGATTTGGGAGACACTAAAGAATTTACGAAGCTGACAACAAAGAACAGTATTGACTGTCAACCTCCTCAGGAGTT
>JAUPUU010000343.1 GCA_030917395.1 Cyanobacteriota bacterium erpe_2018_sw_21hr_WHONDRS-SW48-000092_B_bin.40 | reverse complement strand
TCCTCGAGACGCAACAGAATGTCATGCTGGCCTACCTGCAAGCTAATGGCCGTGGTGGTTATCAACCGCAACTAACACAAATCAATCAACCTGGTCAGCAGTTGCCAGCCCAAACAATGCATCAACCCATGCAGCAACCCATGCAGCAGACAATTCCTGCAGTAGCAGTTCAACCGACCGCTCAAAACTCTAGCTTGTCATACACAGAACAAGCACCAGTCGCCACTTATGATGCTGGTAGCAATGGCAACGGCTCCAATGGCAGCAGTTCGTATGACAACAATGGTTATGGTAGCAACGGCAATGGCAATGGCAACAACGGCACTAGTAATAGTTCCGCTACCTACGAAATTGCTCCCCAAGCCGTGGCTTCCAACATACATGCAGAACCGCCAGCCGCTCAGTCAAACTTGATCGATCCCGAAGCCCTGGCAGAAAGTCTTTTCGAAATCGTCAGCGAACGCACAGGCTATCCGCGCTCGATGCTTGACCCAACCTTAGATTTGGAAGCTGATCTGGGTATCGACTCAATCAAGCGCGTAGAAATCCTCAACAACTTCAGAAAATTGTTGCCAGAGTCTACTCAAACAAAGCTTGAAAGTGGCATTGAGAAACTAGCTGGAACCAAAACTCTGCAAGGCATTGTTGACTGGATCAATACCCTTAATGATCTCGATGAGGAAGAGCCATCTGTAGTTAACGAAGTTGGTGCAGATAACGTAGCGCCCGTCGGGCAGCCAGCGACAGCAGAAAAAATAGCAAGCACCAACAAGACAGGCAACATTGATAAAGTTGCCAGAGGCGTGGTCGTACCAGTTGAGCTACCTGCAGCTAAGGCAACCACAAAAGCTCTAGCCCCAGTGACTCTAATCATTGCCGACCAGCAAGAACCAGCAAAGCAAATTGCCGCCCTGCTCGATGGACTAGATAAAAGTCTGGGCGCCAAAAACAACATCCTGATAAACCGCAAGAGCCTCGTAGACGAAGCAGCGGTCAAGCAAGTAATCGCACAAATTAGAGATAATTTTGGACCAATTGGCGCCGTTATCAATATCTGCAATGTTGCTGCCAATCAAGCTTCGCAATCAACTCCGGCACAGCTTTCACAACTGTCGAGCACGTTCCTGCTCGCTAAAGCAGTTGAAAGCGATCTCAAAGGTCATGCAGCCGCAGGCCGTCATGCCTCTTTCGTCAACGTCACTTACTTAGGTGGAAACTTCAATGGCAGCGCCCCAGGGCAGGCCAGCCTTAATTTACCGCAGCTCGCCTACCAGGGTGGAGTAGTTGGCCTGACCAAAACTATTGCCAAAGAAATGGCAGAAGTGCACGTCAAAGTAGTCGACTTGAACTTAGACACAACAGCAGAAGAAGCCGCCAAGTCAATTTTGTCTGAGCTCTTTGCCGACGACGACATCGTTGAAGTAGGATTCATCCTCGGCAAACGCCTCGGTCTGGTAGTGCAAGAAGCACCATACCAGTCAGTTCCACCGAGCACAAAACCAGCCTTGAACTCTTCTTCAGTAGTTTTGGTGACCGGCGGAGCCCGCGGCATCACAGCAAAAATTACTCTAGAACTGGCGAAAAAGTACAAACCGACCTTTATCGTAGTTGGCCGACTACCCCGTCCTAAAGACACAGAAGCGGTTAGCACAGCTGGTCTGACTTCAGCCAAAGAGATCAAAGCCGCTCTAATAGAAGAGCGTCAAAAACTTGGTCAAGCAATCAATGTCAGAGAAATTGAACAGACCTATCAGCAGCTATTGCGAGAGCGCGAAGTACGCTCATCTCTAGAAGCATTAAAAGCAACAGGAGCCACTGCCAGGTATTACTCGGTAGATATTTCTGATGCCGTAGCTTTCGGAGCATTGATTGACTCAATCTACGAGACATCCAATATCGATGGTGTCATCCATGGTGCTGGAATAATTGAAGATGCTCTTATCAAAGACAAGAGTCTAGAATCATTCGAGCGTGTCTATGACACCAAAATCAAAGGGGCCATCACTCTATCTGAGAAGGTCCGCTTCGACACACTACAATTCATGTATTTCTTCTCTTCGGTTGTCGGAAGAACAGGAAACTCTGGTCAAGCCGACTACGTCTCTGCCAACGAGGCGTTAAACAAGCTGGCCTTGAACCTAAAGACAAGAACAACAGCCCGTGTAGCCTCCCTCATGTGGGGCCCCTGGCAAGCCGGAATGGCACCACCAGAGCTAGAAGAAGTATTCGCCAGTCACGGTTGGTCAATGATTCAGCCTGAAGACGGCAGTCTCTGCTTCTTAGAAGAAATAAGCAAAAACTGCCCTGAGCAAGTAGAAGTTATGCTGGTCGGCAAGCTAGCAAGCAAAGTAACTGAGCCAAAGCAAGCACAGACGCCAGCGGCAGTAGCACCGATAGTGAGAGCCCAGATGGCGGCAAAGAACATGCCACTGACACTGCTTGCCCCAACAACCACTCTAGTACCGGCAGGGATACTCCTCAACAGCGGCGAAGTTGGTCCAGGCAATGCTTCCTTCTTGCTGAAGATAGATACTCAAAAACATGTTTATTTGCAAGATCACAAGTTTGACGGCCTACCAGTAATGCCAATGGCCGTAGCCCTTGAGCTCATGCTTGAAGCTGCTCGCACTGTCTATCCAGACCTTCATCTTGTGCAAGTTTCAGATCTGGATATTCCCTCCGGAATCGTCTTCCATAATGCCGAAAAAGACTTTGTCATCGAGGTAGGAATTGATGGCGACAACGAAAACACCGTTGCCGTGCAACTGTTCTCAGCCAATCCAAAGAAAGTTCACTTCCGCTGTAAAGCCAAATTCGCCCAACAGCCCGCACTCTGTCCTGAGATCTGGAATACCGAACTAGCGGCTCCAATTCAGTCTAAGTTCAATTTGCGTGACTTGCCAGCTTCAACTGCTGAGCTACCACAACCCAAAGATCTCTATGGTACCTGGCTCTTCCACGGTCCAGCCTTCCAAGGTTTGGCATCAATCATTTGCTTAGCCGACAACGATATTGCTGGCGAAATAACCGGTTCAGCACCACTCGATTTTGTCACTAGCGCTGACTCCAGTTCCTGGTTAATGGATCCACTGCTACTCGATAGTGCCATGCAATTAGCTGGAGTCTGGGCCAGGCATCATCAAGATGTCACCGTGCTTCCAAACGGCTTCCGCAATATGTATCTACTGCGCCCAATCAGCCTTGGCACCGTCAAAGCTAGGGTGTTCTTAGGTACTTCTTCTGCTACAGACCTGCTTTGTGATCTTGCCATATACAACGAGAACGGCGAGCTAGCAGTAGTCGTAGAGGGCTTAGGTGGAATCGCCAGCAAGATGTTCAATAGATTCGCCTCCTCACCGCCGGTACAAGAATTGGCACGATGAAGGCGTCGATAAGCGAGAAGCCAGAAACAGAAACAAGAAAGGCTAAAATTGCCATAATCGGCATGGCCTGTCTCTTTCCTGGTGCTCCAGATCTGGCCAGTTATTGGTCAAATATCGTTCGCGGTTTTGATGCCACCCGCGAAGTCACTGACAAAGAGTGGAGTCTAGCTGACTACTACGACAAAGACGCCACAAAATTTGGCCTCAGCTATGCCAAACGAGGCGGCTTCATTACTGAGTTTGCCCAGTTTGACCCCCTGAAATATGGCGTCATGCCGAGCTCGGTAGTGGGCAGTGACCCCGATCAAATGCTTACCCTCAAGGTAGCGCAAGATGCCATGGCTGATGCTGGCTATCTAACAAAATCATTCGACCGCGATCGGGCCGAGATTATCATCGGACGCATTGGGGCACCAGGAGCCGGTTGCTTAAACTTGGTGCAGCAGTGCAAAACAGTCAACGAAATAGCAGCGATATTGCGAGAGCTTCTACCAGAACACAATGAAGAGCTGTTGAAGCAAGCAGCAGCGCAAATTCAAGGCAATCTCCAGCCTGTCAACTCAGATACTATTCCCGGCACCATGCCCAGCGTGACCGCTGGAAGATTGGCAGCCAAATTAGGCTTCCGCGGCCGCAACCTATTGATAGATGCGGCCTGCGCCTCATCTATGATCGCCGTAGAGACAGCAGTCAACGACTTAATTGAGAAGCGCTGTGACTTTGCCCTGGCTGGTGGAGTGCATATCAACTCATCGGCCGTATTTTTCCAGATGTTCTGCGGCCTTGGCGCACTTTCACACACTGATAGCATCAAACCATTTGACCAAAGCGCCGATGGCACCATGCTGGGCGAAGGTGTTGGCATGATCTGTCTCAAGCGCCTAGAAGATGCTGAGGCAGATGGTGACAAAATCTATGCCACAATCTGCGGCGTCGCCTCATCAAGCGATGGTCACGGCGGCAGTGTCATTGCCCCATCGGCTGATGGCGAAGCTCTAGCAATGCGCAATGCCTATGCCATGGCTGGTATTTCACCCTCAACCGTCGAACTCTTAGAAGCCCATGGAACAGGCACTCCCGCCGGAGATGTCGTCGAGCTGCAAGCCGTAGAAAAAGTATTTAGCGATACTAGTCTTGGCCAGACAGAGAGCCAGCTAGAGAGCCAACAACTAGGCGCAAATGCAGAAAAAGAGCCGTGGTGCGCCATTGGCTCAGTTAAGTCGATGATCGGCCACCTGCAATCAGCCAGTGCCATTGCTGGAATTATCAAAACTACCCTGGCTCTGCACCACAAGATTTTGCCGCCAACCTTGAACGTTACCACGCCCAACAGCAAAATCAATTGGGCCAAACACCCTTGCTACGTCAATTCCCAGACTCGCCCTTGGCTCAAGACCGACGATCGCAAGCATCCTCGTCGTGGCGCAGTTAGCGCTTTTGGCTTTGGTGGTATCAATGCCCACATAATTTTAGAAGAGAGCAATGGCCCCAATGGCAATAATGTTGCCCCAATGAAAGAGTGGGAAAACGAAGTATTTTTTCTTTCTAGCACGAGCCGAGAAGGGCTGCTTAAGGCAATCAACACCCTCGCCGACAGACTGAAGCACGACAAAATAGTCTTAAAAGACCTGGCTTACACTCTCAACTGCCATTCGGGCAAAGCGCCACAGAACGGCTACAGACTGGCCCTCGTAGCAGCATCTAATGAGGAGCTAGTAGCAGCTCTCGCCACTGCCGCAGAGCAAATTAGCAATAGCGCCACCAAGAAAATCAGCGAGACTAAAAAAGGCATTTACTTTACTGCCCCTGAGGCACTATTGGGCGGTCAGACAGCATTCCTCTACCCCGGCCTGGGCTCGGCCTACACCAACATGCTGGCCGACCTCTGTGTGCTCTTCCCTGAGATCAGAGAAGTATTTGAAATTGTCGATAACATTGCTCTAGCAGCCGGCGCCAGCGAACTACCCAGCAAGACTATTTTCCCACCACCTTTTACAGCCGGAGAACGAACCGGTTCGCCTTCTCTTGCCGCCGCAGATTTTGCCGTAGTCGCTGTTTTATTAGCTGAATATGCTCTTTATCAGTTTCTTACTCATCTAGAAATTAAGCCTGACGCCATAATGGGATGCAGCACAGGTGAATTTGCCGCCATCACCACTGGTGGCTCAGTAGACGTACTCTCTGTCGCCCAAACATTCTACGAAATCAGCACAGAAGTGGCTCGTACTCTTCCGGCTGAGAGCTTAGCTGACCTACGCTCGCTTCGTATCTTAGCGCCAGCGGCCACAGTAATGAACCTGGTCAGTGCAGCCGATCGCAACCAAGTTCACCTCAGTGCTGACCTTGGCGATGAACATACAATTGTCACCGGTAGCGCCAAAGCAATTGACAATCTCAACAATGCTTTGCGCGATCAGCGTCTACCCTGCCACCTCTTACCAGTGGCCATCCCCTATCACACGCCACTAGTAAAAGAAGTGATGGTCGGCAAAGAAGCAGCGGTCAGTGCCGTCGACATCAGCCCTCTAGCCATCCCCGGTTGGTCATGTTCAACTGCTGAGCGCTATCCTGATGATGAGGAAAGCATTCGCAGCTTTTTCACTGAACTATTTACGAAGCCAGTGGCCATGCGGCAGACTATTCAATCTATGTACGCTCACGGCATCCGCAAATTTATCGAAGTTGGCCCCAGCGGTATCTTAAGCTCACTCATTCCAGGCATCTTACCCAAACAAGATCATCTGGCTGTAGCGACCAATCTTGTCTCCAAGTCAGGCTTGACCCAAATTCACCATCTTCTTGCCGCACTATTTGTACAAGAAGTACCAGCTAAGCTCGACTCTCTCTACCAACGCCGAGAACCACAAATAGTCGACTGGCAGACGCCAGCGAACAAGACCGTAAGCCGTGGCACGCCACTTCTTTTAGCTTATGCCGGATTGAAGATCGACAGTAGCAAATTACCAGAAGTGCATTTAGCTCCAGGAGAACAAGAGCACTCGCCAAGAAAAGCT
>JAUPUU010000342.1 GCA_030917395.1 Cyanobacteriota bacterium erpe_2018_sw_21hr_WHONDRS-SW48-000092_B_bin.40 | reverse complement strand
GCGATAACTCGATGAAGCCTGCACCGCGTCGTCTTTGTATTGCACTAAAACACTGAATAAATAAGGGTCGTAAAGATCGACAATCAAATGCTTGTTCATTTCGCTTAAAAAGGGAAATGGTTTAAGCACATTGGCTTGAAGGAAGATTGTGCTGGCCTCTGTGGCTAATTCAGTGAGTTTTTGGCGGCCACCGCCGGTAACTACTTGTAAATTAGGTACTTCCCTGACTTCATTCTCAACTTCGACCGGTGAAAAGACCACAACTGGAAATTCTGGAGCAATCGCTTTGCCTAACTCGACGGCGCGAATGGCCGGACCGGCCATCTTCTTTGAGATGGGCTCTAAGGTAATGATAAGAATTTTCGAATTACTCAAGATGTTTCTTTGATGCTGATGCGGAATTTATTAAGTGGCTACGGCAATTATAGCTGTATAGGCTAAACGGATGTAGCAAGAAGAGCCTATAAGCAGTAAAATAGCTGGCTGTGCAGCATTTATTGAAGCAAGGATCAAATTTTGAGCGATACTTTGGCGCCTGAGTCTATCAAAGACTTAGTCTCAGTTGTAATTCCAAACTGGAATGGCAAACGGTTTTTGACTGGAGTGCTAGATTCACTGGCCAAGCAGAGCTACAAACAGGTTGAGGTCATAGTCGTCGACAACGGCTCCCATGACGGTTCTGTTGAGTTCATTCGCGAGAATTATCCCTTTGTTCGTTTGGCTCTTTATGATAAAAACACCGGTTTTGCTGTGGCCGTTAATCGCGGTATTCGCGAATCTAAGGGCGAGTATATAGCTCTCATTAATAACGACACTGTGCTCGAAGACGAATTCATTGCCGAGCTCGTCAAGGGTATGCATGAGCATCCTGAGTGCGGTTCACTTGGCTGCAAAATGCTCGCTTATGATGACCATACCTTGCTAGACGGCGTTGGTGACGGATATAGACGAGGCGGACTGCCTGGACGTATCGGTCATAGGGAGAAAGACACAGGTCTTTTTGATCAAGGTCGCTATATTCTAGGAGCCTGTGGTGGAGCTGCTCTTTATCGCCGCTCGCTTTTCTGTGATATTGGCTTGTTCGACGATGATTATTTTGCTTATTTAGAAGATGTCGATATAGCCTTGCGTGCCCAGAGCGCAGGTTATAAGTGCTATTACATTCCTACTGCTCGTATCTACCATCTTGGTTGCGGTACCACTGGCAGTGGCTACTCTCCCCTGGTGGTAAAGCTATCAGCGCAGAATAACTGGAACACAATCGTCAAAAATATTCCGCTGCCGCTGTTGCTTAAGTTCTTGCCGCAGATTGCTTTTTGGCAGGCTTACTATTTAGCTGTGGTCTGTGTTCGTGGTGGGCAAGTATTGCCCTGGATTGAAGGCAGCTTTAAGGCTTTATTGCTGCTGCCCAAGATGCTTGGTAAGCGTGCTCAGATCAACAAGAAACGCAAAGTTAGCCTGAAGTATTTTGAAGATGTAATTGTTGAATCAGAAAATGATTTAACCGCTGCTCGCGATCGGCTCTATAAAAAAAAAGTGGCTGAGACTATCAAGGGCGCTCGTTAGACGCTATTCGTGGGTATGGTTGTGAGCGGCCGGAGGAGCGTCACCGCTTAGTGAGTTGGCGGCGTAGTCGAGGTCTTCGATTGTTTGGGTTAGTTGCGAAGTGGCCGACTTAATGGGCGAGTAAGCCTTGGTAAATTTGCGCATACGCAATTGTTCTAGGCCCAGGCGCATTTGACCAAGTGCTTCTTCTGTGCGTTCGATGGCTGCAGCCACGGCATCTTGCACTAAGTCGATTTTATGGCTGGTATCTTTCGAGCGGCAATTCTGACAATATCCGAGGATGTCAAAACGGCTGGTGGTGTGATCAAAGCCTTTGCGCTGGGCCACTGCTTTACCAAAGCCGCGAATGAGTTCATCGTAAAATTCGATGGTCATGCCACAGGCTAGACAGATCAGATGGTCGTGAGCTGGACCCTCTTCTGCTGCTTCATAGCGCAGACCACGATCGCCGCTAACTGTGATGACATTGCCATCCGCTTTAAGGCGATTGAGGGTGCGATATACCGTCGACAAGCTAACTTTTAAGCCTTGTTCTACTGCTAGCTCGTACACTTCGGGAGCGGTTAAGTGGTCTCCCCGCGGTATAGCTTTGACGATAGCTTCGATTGCTTCCTGGGTGGAGAGCAGTCTGTTTTTTGTTTCATCCATACATATATGTTCGCCGATTTCTGGCCAGAGTGATCATACTTTCAACTTATTCAATTGCATTCTTGTCTTGATTCTAATTGAGAATGATTTCTAAATCGTGAAAATTGGGCAATTACCCCGACTAGTCTTTGTTTCGCTTTATTATCAAGTGCTAATTGAAGCTTTGCTTGAAATGTCAGTTTGTCTCAATTGAGATTGAGAATCAACGCCATGAAAGTGCTTGGAAAGCTTACTGCTGGCTGTTCTTGGCGCGATTTGCACCAAAGCCTTTATATTTTCTTTAGACATGTTCGATTGACACTCACTATTGAGAGTGATAACTTTCAATAGTTGCTAATGAGAATAATTCGCAATTGCTTACAGGGTACTTGTACTTCACTAGCGAGACGAAGAGTTCTTATTCAGTAGTCGCTTTCAAGCGGCACTGGCTCAGGCAAGCAGAGCTTTAGTACTTTTATCAATCAGCATTGGAGATTGGCATGAAATCTAACAAGTCTAACAACAAGCGCAGCAAACGTGGCCAGAGCATGGTTGAGTATGCCCTAGGCATCGGTTGCGTCGCCGCTCTTTGCGTCGTTGCTCTTGGTTCACTCGGTCACATTTCTGGCGAGATGATTAGAAACGTTGAAACCGCTACAAACTATGGTGGTTCAACTTCAGCAGCTGTGGGCCGCACTGTCAAAGTTACTGCAACTCCATGGGTACTGCAATAGACCTAGTTTTATATGTAGTTTGAAGAGTGTTTGTTTGGCAAACACTCTTCAAACTTTTAAGGTAACTGATGCCTGAATTGAAAGTTAGATCGTCAAAGAGACAGACATATCGCGGTAGGGGCAAGGCTTGCTCCTACCGTAACTTGATCAGTTCTACTTATAAGTCTACTTATAGATCTGGTGGTCAATCAATGGTCGAGTTTGCTTTCGCCATTCCATTCTTGTTATTGATTGTCTTGACGATTATGTATTTTGGACGGGTATTTTATACCAAACAGGCTGTCGCTATGGCCTGTCAGGAAGCTGCTCGCCTTGCTAGTCGCACACCAGAATTGAGTGACGCCCAAGTGCGAGAGAGTTTGACTGGGTTCTCAACTTCTGGAGACGCCGTCAATGCCAACTCAGTTGTTGCTCAACAGCTCGGCTCGGCGAAACTGCTTTCCCAAGGCACCACCGGTAGCCTTCCTCCTGGTGCCAAGGTCAAGGTGCTGCCTTTTGATTCGGATGGCAGTATCGAAGATCAAGTTGCTCCGGGCACCGTGGGCGTGCGCATAGAATATCCTTTTGTTTTTGTTGGCAATGCCTTCTCCACTAGTGCTAGCGAATTTGGAAATTCAGTTGGTGTCTACAGTGGCGCTGGCGGTTCTCCTGTTTCATTTCTCAATTTTCCAATATCTGAGAGAGCAGTGTCTTTCACAGAGGTTTACCAGCAGTAGTAACTAAATAGTTCTATTTCGAGGTGTCTATGCGTACGTCAATCCCAGCGACAAATTCAGAAATTTCATCGGTTTCGTCATTGCTTGGGCGAGAACGTTTACCAGCCAAGAGTGTCAGCCCAAAGTCTTTTAATTTGGTGCCGATCCTTATCGCTCTAGTCGTAATACTTCTGCTAGTGGCGGCAGCTCGTACTTTTGCCCCTCATGCACCGGTGGCCAAGACAGTGCAGATTGTTGGAGCTGGGCAGGACATTTTTCCTGGTACCCGGATTAGCTTTCAAGATTTGCACTATGTGATCGTGCCCGATTCATACTACAGCGACGATATGTTTTTAAAAACAAATTTGTTGGTAGGTCGAGTGGCTAATACCTATATAGGTAAAGGCGAGCCAATCGTCAGTGCTAATCTCTTTGCTGGCAAAGACGGTATTGCGCAGCGCATTGAAAATCACGAACGCGCTATTACCCTGAAACTCGATGATTATGCCCTGGTTGATCACAGTATCAATAGTGGTGACAAAGTCGACGTCATCGTCACCAGCACATTAGACGGTAAGAAATATAGTAAGACTGTTTGTCAAAGTGTTCCTGTGCTCTTTAGTTATCCTCGAGAGGCCTTGCACAGCAGTTCTTTGCGAGGTCAAGAAAGTAGCCGCATTACTTTAGCTGTAAGCTCAGAACAGGCTGAGCTTCTGGCCCTAGCGGAAGAGAGCGGCAAGATTAAGTTGGTATTGCGCAATCGCTTATCTTCTGAGCTACCTCATCTTGTTGGTTATGGCGAATCAGACCTGTTGCCGTCAAAAGCCTTAGAAGCAAAAGAGCATTTGAAGTTGGCTGCAGAAAGTCGCGGCTTATCGCTCCCCACAGCTGGTATCAATTCAAACATGATGCCACCTCCCCCTCTTTCTTCTGGTCTTCTAGACATTCCTGCCCCATCTGTTTCTATCCCGCCGGCTATTGATGCTGCTTTAGCTCCAATTGGTAAGACGGCAAGATGGGTGGTAGAAGTCTTCTCGGGCAGCAAAAGAGATCTTTATGAAATTCCCCAGTCAACACAACAATAATAAAAGGCGCAATCTAGCACCTGGCACCAGGCGAGCTTCCCGTGCTGCCGTATTGCCTCTTGTCGCTTTTATTATCGTTTTGGGTGTGGCATTCATGGCCTTCTCGGTTGATGTTATGCGCACTGCTTACGCCTCGTCTGCTGTACGTTATGGTGCCGAAGCCGCTGCCCTTGGCGCTTTTTCAGCCTCATTGACCAGGCCTGAGCAAGTCTTTAGTCGCAGTCAAGCTGAAGCCAATATCAGACAAACAATAGGTCAGGCTTCTGGAGCAATCGATAATTTTTCCTGGAATAGAGCCCCTTATGGTCCTGATTCTAGCGCTCAAGGACTGTATGCAGCCGAGAGCGCTGTTAAGTTTGATGCTAGTGACGTTACTGTCGTCAACAATCCTAATTCTGCCGATAGTGGTGATTACTTCCTGCAAGTACGCGGTCGCCGCGATGACAGCGATGCCCTCAAGCTCTTCTTCTTACCCTTGATTTATGCTTTTAGCGGCAGTGCTTCTAGCGATGGCCTGCCTGGTCCTGCGGTGCCAGCCGAAGCTCGTCTGGCCAGTCCTCATAGGCTAGTAGAAGTGATAGCTCAACCGGCTTCGCGTATTGGCGCCGGTGTGCCCCGCATTAGTACTAGTTCTAGCTCTGCTGCTCGTGAGCAAGAGCTCATTGGGTTTGCTACCTTGCCCGTGGCGTTGAGTAATTTACAGTTCAAGCTTCTGGCAGACCCCAATTCTGCCCGTTCAACAGCGGCAATCAAAATTACTCTCGCCCCTAGCGCCGCTTCTGCAGCTGCTTCATCTAACACCATGCGTGGTGCTCTTGTTAACTTGACGCGCTCGGCATCTTCGCTCAATTACTATAATGATGCTGCTAGTAATACCTCTGTTAATCAGCTTCTGGCCAGTTTGGCTTACTTTGCTCCGGTTGTTTCGGCTAGTGAGATACCGCCAGCCTTGGTTGAGCGGGGTAGTCGACTTTCGGCTTTCAATTTAAGCTCAAGTTTGTTTACTTCCGCCACTGTGCAACAGCAGTTGTTGTCGCAACTGCAAAAATTGCAGGTTGGGCGCTCTTACATTTTTCCCGTCTTGGCGAGCGACCCGAATTTCGTCAGCGCTGGCCCTAGCAATGAAGTAGTTGGTTTTGCCCGCCTGAGACTACTTTCCACTCCCGTTATCTTTGATCAGTCAATTGCTTTGACAGTAATGCTTGAGCCTGATTCTGTGGCACTGCGTAATGCTAGCTTCGCCAATGCCGCAGCAGTTGTGCCCAGCAGTGCTTCGAGTGCGAGCACGAGCTTACTGCCTGCTCCAGTGGCTCCATTTAAGGCCCGCGTTTTGCTTTCAGACGGTCTTGGTATCAGTAGCCGTCCTCATTCTGTGGTTATGGCTCCGTCACTTTCACCGCGCGTTATGGTGAATTAGATGATGTTGAGCAAGAATAAAGCGAAAACTACAGCCAAGGTGATTGGTGTTCTTGGCGCCAAGGGTGGTG
>JAUPUU010000341.1 GCA_030917395.1 Cyanobacteriota bacterium erpe_2018_sw_21hr_WHONDRS-SW48-000092_B_bin.40 | reverse complement strand
CCCGACTGGCTCGCTTCAACCCGGTTGCCTACCTGGTTAAGGTTGTGATCGACGATTCGCTGCCGCTAATTTATGTGATCTGGATATTCGGCTGGCCGTGCTTTGCACCAACATTCTTCTCACTGATTATTTATGGTCTCTTGCCAATCTTGTTGCTTGCCTACTATCGCGCACGCAACAAGCGCTTGAGTGCCACTAATCCTTCCATTGCCGCGGCTGTAGCTGGTGCTGCTTCTGATAGTTCCATCGACAACGCAGAAGAAAAAAACTAGGCGTTATTTTGTATCTAAACAAGCTACCGCCTTTAAATTGCTAAGTATTTGGATTTGTTGACAAAGGACGACTAAACTAGAAGGTCAAGTGTAGTCAGTTTGAAATAATGCTTGGAAATAATAAGTCAGCGTTCTTGCCAAGGAAGAATGAATGAATGAAGAAAAATTTTGGAACTTGATCGAATCTTGCGTTAAGAAAGAACAAAATGTAGGCTCTAGCTCTGTAATCGAACATTACAACAAAATCTCTGCTGCCCTTGCCCTTCTATCTCAACCAGAGCTCAATGAGTTTGTCTCTATTTTCTATCGCATAAGAGAGCAAACGCGCAACTTATAAATAGCACAAGCTGCTTTCATTTTCTCGCACGGTCAAATGGATGGGGAAACAGTGGATGTATTCCTAACCGGAGTAATTATGCACGGTAGAAGATTCTATATCGGCTGTTTGCAAAGTCCTGAGTCAACATTATTGTCTATGGAATGCCCACAAGAGTTAACGATGTATGCTCCTATCGATATTGCATTTGAACAAATGCAGCAAGACATGAGTGGAAATTCTGGAAACTCAATTGTGCCGTATGCAGAAGATTTAGCATTGCTGAAAAAGAGTAATCAAGACCCGAAGTGCGTTGAAGATATGGTGAAACTCGAAATGCCAAGGCTTTTTAGAAAGTACTGGTAACTACACCGGAAGAATCAAAAAATGCAGATAGGTGCAGTGGCATGCAATGATAGGGTTAAAGTCCTGCAAAGAAAAATTTGGGTTCCAATTCGTTGCCAACTCATCGGAGGCTCCCCCGTCCCGCGCTAGGCCATCCCAGAACAAAGGCGGAGAGAAAAGAGGCGGGTTTGCTTAGCTTAAGGCCGGTTTCTTATCAGCCACAGATGGGCATAACAGCTAAAGTAACGGCCTGAGGGTACGCCAATGTCAGACGCAAATGCAAAAGACCAGAGCGATCAGCACCAGGTAGAAACAGCAGTACAACCTTTACAGGCTCCAGATGCTCGAGATGTAAGACTTAGCGGGCATGTCGAAATGAATCGAGTAGAGCAAGCCCGTACTAATGCCAGTGATGGCTCGTTGCGGCATTATCAGCCAACCAGCCAAGCTGGGCGAAAACTCCCAGCGGATTGGGAAGAGCAGAACAGAAGCTTAGAGTTGCAAGACGGTGAGGTCTCCATATCGAGGGTTAATCCCCTTAGGGAGGCAAATATAGCAAGCCCGGCCAAGAAGAACGCTAACGGAATGACCTATCAGGTCTACACTGCAGAAGCGTCACAGGCGATACAGAAACAAGGTGAGATATCTAAAGTGCTTACAGAGGGAGAGTATCAATCAAATACAAAGTTAAGGGTGCAGATAACCAATGTGCCAGAAGTATCACCTAGTCTAAAACCCCAAGATGCAGTTAAGTACGTCAGTACCGTTATGGATGCCGGAGCTGCTGCCGTGAGGCAGGTAGAGCACCATATGACCGAGCCAGGCGCAATTAACAACGACATTGAAAAAAACCGCCAATCACTTCAAGCAAAGCCCTTTCCAGTTTGAAAAGGATGTCTTGGGGGCTTTTATCCTAGCCGTAGACAAGCTAGACAAGCCCATGACAGCGGAGCAAAGAGCAGGTGCGGCAGGTACTCTTATGCCCATGTTCTTCTTTGAGGGCGGCGCTAAGCCAATAGACAGAGCAGCAGTAAACCAAATGAAGCTCGACCAGATGACCGCCGAAGAGCTTAAAATACTTGGTATAGAGAGAAAAAAGATGTTTATGCCAGAAGTGCCGCCAGAGGTAAGTCAGCTAGAGCTTCAGGAAGCCAGCCAGAGCTGTTAACTAGCATGAAAGCCAAGGGCCGCACTTTTGTTATTGCCTCCGAAGGATCAGAAGAGCTGGCTTATATGGAAAGAATGAAAGTAAATGCTTTGGCCAGAGGCGAGGGCAGCACTGAAATCTGGCTAAAGGAGAGACCGCATAAAATTGCAGCTCTAGAGGAATTTTTGCATGGCTCACAAGCAAATCATGGATGGCTCGCAGCCATGCCAGAGGAAATTGCAGAGGTAAAGGTAAAAGACTTTATGCTGAGACACCAGAAGCTACTTGGATTAAGTGAAAATGATTGCTCTGTGCTAAAAGTAATGAAGCAAAGAGAGATTGAGTATGCGATGCGGCGCGGGTTTACACAGTATGAAATTGAGGTGAAGAGATGGCTAGGTTTGCCTTCAAAGTGACTGAAGTCTTCGAGTTTAAGGACTCAATAGCGGTTATAGCTGATCGCGCTGAGTCTGTAGCACCTCAGGGCAAGGTGGGTTTAGAGCTGCGCAGGCCTGATGGTTCTGTCCTCAGAGCTGTCCCAATACCTGTCAAGTTTAGGTACGACGCCGATACTGCTAAAGAGCGTCCTCACAGTATCCACTTTAAAAATATTGATATCGATAACAATCGGATTAACAAGAATGATGTGCCAATTGGGACTGAGGTTTGGTATTGCGCTGAGTGGCAGACCGTCCAAGGAAATGCTGGTAGCGAAACAAAGTTACGAGAGGTCATTTAGACTAGCTACCAGAAGGAAATCGCAAGAAAAGGGAAAGAACGGACCCGTCAACCACTCGGTCATCAGGAGTTTTAGAGCAAGTCAAGCAGGCAGATTGATTGCTATAAGTCCATGTTTACAGAGCCATACTTTTCGGATTTTGAAAATCCATAGCCTCTCATGCGTCACCATCCTGCATTAACTTGTGCAATCCAAGAAACATTGCTGGCTATTTTTCTACCTGTTACTTAGTTGCTTGTGGCGCTGAGGCGTGGAAGTTCTTCAGTACGACATCTTTGTTGCCGCCAGACAAGCTTAAGACTGGATCGGCAATGACAAAGTGGAACACCGTGAACGGCTGTCGTTGATCTCTCCTGACCATATGCAGCCGCAGTCGAGCCGACTTGAGGCGAGGCAGGCGAGCGGCTACGGCTTCTTCGCTCAGGCTGGTGCCATCAGCTAACTTTACTGCCGCGGCATCTTTAGGGGTATTGTAGCGAGCAGCCTCGCCCACAAGTTCCTTCTCTAAATCATTTTGGTCAAGTTGAGATTGAATGTGTTTCGCCGCCT
>JAUPUU010000340.1 GCA_030917395.1 Cyanobacteriota bacterium erpe_2018_sw_21hr_WHONDRS-SW48-000092_B_bin.40 | reverse complement strand
TCGGTCTCGTTTTGCGCGTGGTGGGTGATTGGATAATTGTTGCTGTCATATGGTTCTTGGCATTTTTGGCGATTACGCAATCGCTCAAATTTATCAGTCGTGGGGTCTGGGTAAGCGATAAAGGCATCAAACTCTCGCGCTTCGACCGGGTGGTGCCCTGGACATCTATGCGAGCTGTGGCCATAGAACCCAATTTCTTCTTTACTAAGTTATTTGGTCTTAAACACACCGCCAGGCGTCTCACCATTCTTTTCCATTTTGAAGTTAAGAACAAAATTCTTTCCAGTTTGCTTTTCCCAAACTACGTTCCATCTTTTTTCTTTAGCAAAGAAACTTTTGATCTATTAGTGCGTGATGTCTTTGAAAGAAGTGGTGCTCTTCCGGCCAAAGTATTGCCAGAGAATTTGCCTTATGAATATGCCGTGGTAGCAGCGGCTGGCACTGATGGCTCCTTGGAAGTAGATGGCTGGAAGCCTCTGCGAAAAACCTATAGCTGGCTAAATAAGCAAAAAATTCTTGTTACTGGTGTGATTCTACTTAGTCTTGTTGTCTTCCTTGGTCGCCGAGCGATGGTTTACTATTGCTTCAATAGTGCTGGTAAAGCAGCTTCTGAAGCCCGTTTTGAAGTGGCTCGCGATTATTATCAGTGGTCTGTCAAATTAGAGCCGATGTTTGCAGCTGGCTGGAATGGCTTGGGGCAGGCCGAATTTAGATTGGCTGAACAACGCAAGGCCGATTTTAGTACTGCGGTGCGAGATTGGCGTCGCGCGATTTTTCTCAAGTTAGATTATGTTGAGCCCAGGCTCAATATTGTTCGAGTCTGTCTCTATCGTCGCGACTATGCCGAAGCCAGTCGACTGCTAGAGCATGCTCTGAAATTGGCACCATATGACGGCTTGGCCTTACTGGAAAAAGCTGAATTGGATTTGGCCTTGGGCCATTATAGTCAGGCGCAAAAAGACGCCAGGCTGTTATTAAGTCAGGGTGTGCATAGTAATCAAAATCCAGAATATATTTTTAAAGCACGATGTCTTCTTGCTCAGGCGAAGTTGGCGCAGGGTGATGCCCGTTCAGCCGAGAAGGAAATTGAACAATACTCTTCTGATCCGCAGTCTTTTACAAAAGGCGAAGACGTTACTTATTTGCTGATGACTCGAGCACAGATTCTATTGGCCTTAGGTCAATTAGATGCGGCTGAGAATCATATTCGCTTGGCTGTTCGGCGCCAACCGTACAATCAAGAAGTATTGGTGCAGGCTGCTTTGATTAGTCTCGCCCGCCATCAATTGGCTGATTGCAAATTTTTCTTGGAAAGGGCCAGAACTGTTAATTCGGCACAGGCAGCCAACTCAAATACTAATCCCTGGCTGGCCACCATCGCCAGTCGGCTAGCTGCTGCGCAGGATTCAGCAAACTCAATGCACCATTAGTAGTGCTGCTTTTTCTCTTTTTCTTCTTCTTTCTCAGCGGGCCAAGGCCTGTAGATTTCGTAAGAAGGTCGTCCACTGACCCTGGCTTTGGGCTGGGATCTCCTCTGCGAAAGCCTTGGTCGTAGCCGCGCGTGCTTGTTCAAGATAGATTTGATTCAAGCGTTGACCCGCTTCTGATTGCTGAAATTGCCTGGCTCGCTCTCCCAGTAAACCTAGAGCTGTAGTGTACTCGGCTTGGGTGTTGGCATTGCGCAGCGCTTCTCTGGCCTGGCTGATTGGCTCTAGCGCACGAAGATCACCACCCATTTTCGTTTGCGCTTCCTGTACATCTTCGATGTTATAGCCAAGACGGTTGAGCAAAGATTCTTTGTTTTCTAGGTTGCTGAAACGCTCATTGCTGGCTAGGCTTGTCAGGTCGTGAGCGGGATTAAGTTCGTCTGCCCTGGCTTGGTTATCCAGGTAGGTTCTCCCGGGTAAGAATATGCTCAAGCCACCTTGCTGGTCGTAGCCGCCGGCTTTCTCACCATGGTAGCCTGCCACCAATCTGCTTTGGCTTGCCTGCAGAGCTTCGGTGGCGCTCCTGATTTGGCCCTGGGGGTCACTGAGGGAGCCATTTTCAATGGCATTTATTATATTGATGGCAAAGGTTTTACTGTCGCGTAGCTCTGCTCTAGGTGTCCCCGAGATCCTCACTCCGCCAGCCTGTGAGGCTAGTGGCGCCTCTCCAATGGCCGTAAGAATGGCCTGTCTATTCGACTCACTTTCGAAGGCCTGAGTTAAGGCTGCACCAAGGTTGTCGAGGTGTTGATTAAACTGGCCAATTTCTGCCGCATTATAGTGCGAGAGTGTGTCGGTGCCAGCTACCGTGCGATCAATCTCTCGGGGCGCGGCGGCACCACCGTTAGCTCCCTGGGCTGCTAAATCAATTATTTTTTGCCCCAGTTCATGACCGTTCATGGCCGGATTGCTTAGGACCGCACCAACTATTGCCCTAACATTTTGGGCGTCTATGTCTTCTCCTCCAGCGGTTTCCATCTCTGGTGAAGCGATTATATTGTCTGCCCGGGAGGATACCGCTGCCAGTACAGCCGCATTGCCCATCGAGCAGGCATCAAAGTCAACTAAATCAAGTCTGTCTCGGCCGCTACTAGCTAGTCCATTTTTGATGGCGGCATCCATTTCTTCCAGTGAGGCGCGGCCGGTATCTCCGGAAACTCCATGGGGGCCGCCGCCGTGGCCTTGAGCAAAGAGAGCGAGATGTTCGGAAGGAGCTTGGCGGCCAGCGATGTTGAGTAGCGCTTCAGTATCAGCTGCAACGCCTTGAGATGGCCGTGTCGGCAATTCCTGAATCTGGCCGTCGTGGATGAGATAGGTGTGAATCAACATGCCGCTAGCGCCAGAGTTTTTGCCCGAGGCGCTCAAGGAGGCACGAGCTTGACCATCGGTTACCTGGTTGTTGCTGCTTGCGGCCGCTGGGCTTGCTTCGCTAGATTCTGGTTTCTGAGCATTTTGCACTACCAGGGTGACAGGTTTGCCTACGGTTGTAGCTGCCAGCTCTAGAAGCTCGGCTGTTTTATTACGGGCGCCAGCATAAACGCGCGCTCCCTCAGTATTTGAGTCGCTTGCAGACTGGTGATCTTGGGTGGTAGTAAGGTTAAAGGCCAAGGTCCACTGGGCTCGCGGCAAGACCGTGTCTGCAGTGATTGGTTTGGGCTGTTCGACCAGGGCTTCTGCTCTCTCGCTCTGGTTGCCTATAATGCTTGTATAGGGGTTGGTCAGTTCGATTGAGCCGTTTGGTTCTCGCGGTTTTGTCGGTACTTCGCAGCTGCTTTTGCCGCTGGCCAGGCAGTCGAAATATTGATTGCGTAAATTGGCAGCACTATCCGGCTTACTTTCTAGCGGCCTGGCGCCTTCCAGTGGCTGCTCATGCTGCTCCGCTTGTCTGATGTTCTCTGAGCCTGTTGCCATGTTTACTAAATCCTACACCCTAATATTAAGCCCTCTGTGTATACAGCCTAATCTGCATTCGTAGACATCAACTAGACATGGTTTAGGCAGTTAAGACTCGTGGCATTTGGCAGAGAATGGGTAAAAGATCTCTATGAACTGTAAAACCGTCCACAGTATTGTCGCTTGCCTCTGCCTTCTGTCGCTTGCGGCTGGAGCAACGGTCAATGAGCAGGCGGCAGCGAAAAAAGCTTCTAAATCGAAGACTGCTAAACCCAAGACCCCACCCAAATCTTTTCAGCTGGGCTGGCAAGAATTTCAGAACAAACGCTTTG
>JAUPUU010000339.1 GCA_030917395.1 Cyanobacteriota bacterium erpe_2018_sw_21hr_WHONDRS-SW48-000092_B_bin.40 | reverse complement strand
TCGCTATTGCGAACGTTGCAGGTGATTTTGTAATCGACGCAGTAATTCCCGTGGGCACTGTAGGCGGTGTCGTCATAACGGCGCAGCAGCTTCGCACTTTGAATTTCACCTGTACCAAATGTTCCTCTGGCAAGGGAACTAATGGGATAGCATTTAATACTGTCGGAACTCTTGTTCAACAGTAGGTTGTGACTGGCATCAAGGTGTACCCCTTGCTGCACTCCGGCAACGCGACCATAAATGAAACGACCTGTGGCACCATTTGGAGTTGGTCGAAGCTTCTCGTATTCTCTTGGCCTAGCCATAAGAGAATCTTTCAACATTGCCTCTAGCTTGTTTAGCTCGGGTGGACCGCTTTCTGAAAATGTAGCGATAGTGGCCATTTGCAGGGCGCCGTCAATGTTGCCGCGGGCAAAAAATGAACGGCCGTTATGGTGAAATTTCAGGTCTGCCACTGGCACATCTACATGTCTAACTACAGCAAGTTTGCCCGGTTGAACAGTGATGAGAAAAGGTGGCTCAATCTTGGCCTTGCCGTGAATATAGTCGGCGGTTAAACGATCGCCTGGGCCAGAGAAGAGTTTGTTCTCATCGTCTACAGCAAGGGGGGCGCGCTCGACAAATGGTGCATCAGGCTGGCTTAAATAGGAAGCTTGCTCATCTACTCTTAGAGTGACTGGCTGATTAGTTGGGTTGAAAGCAACCCAGCTTACATAAAGGGTCTTCTTCGCCTCGGCTTCAGTCTGTTTATTGATGTGATGCAAAAAGATAGCGAAGTCGCCTTTGAAGCGATAACTCAAGTGGTTTTCAGGCACGTCCTTGCCCACACCGCTCATGGTCGAAACCAGTAAGCCCTCGCCTGACACAACTTCAGGACAGTTGCTATTGAGCATTGGCAACTTATCCATATCCGCTGCTAGGGGTTTAACTTTACAAAGTGGTAGCCTCTTCGGGCTGCTTGACTCTGCCTCAGCCGCGAAGGCCACATTGCTCACTGGTGCGGCCAGAGAGAGCGTCCACGCCAGGGTGGAAGTGGCAATTAGGGCTGTGCAGGTGCGGCTTAGTACTCTATTCATAATTTATGTGATTTTTCTGAGCTAAAATTATGGGGCAAAACGGCTTTTTTGAATCTACCATTTATCCCATAAAGCGAGAATGAAGAACGATTTTAAATCGCCGGACAACCAACAATTAGTCTAGTAGGAGACCAATATGACTGAAAATAAACCAGCAGTATCCATTACATTCTGCGGTTCTTGAGGATACAAATCTAGGGCTGTCAGTTTGGCAGCCGATATCGCAAGAATACTTGATTACCCCACTAAGATTCATCAATCTAGCGGTGGAGTCTTTGAAGTAGAAGTAAACGATGAGCTGATTTTCTCGAAGGCCAAGTTAGGGCGCTTTCCTGCCGAAGGAGAGGTGTTAGACCTCTTATCAAGCCGGTTCGTGACCTGAGCACTACAAGCCATTTCAAGTCAAAAAGGGTGATATATGACTAATTACGATGCCATTCTCTTTCTTTCCTTCGGTGGTCCTGAGGGAATGGCCGATGTTATGCCCTTTCTTGAAAATGTGCTCAGAGGTAAGAACGTGCCTCATGCTCGCATGCTCGAAGTCGCTCATCACTATGAGCGCTTCGAGGGTGTGAGCCCAATCAACGGTCAGAACCGTCGCTTGATTGAAGCGCTTAAGCAAGAGCTAGATAACCGCTCAATTAAGCTGCCTGTTTATTGGGGCAACCGCAATTGGCATCCAATGCTGGCCGACACCCTCAAGCAGATGAAAGCTGATGGAGTTAAGAAAGCACTTGTTTTCATCACTTCGGCATACAGCTCATACTCCGGTTGTCGGCAGTATCGAGAAGATATAGAGAAGGCTCAAATTGAAGCTGATGCTGCCGATATTCAGTGTGACAAATTGAGAGTGTTCTACAATCACCCGCTCTTCGTAGAAGCAAATATTGAAGCCGTGAAAGCTGGTCTAGAACAGTTTAGCGAAGCTGATAGAAAAGACCTGCATGTGGCCTTCACTGCCCATAGCATTCCCATGACCATGGCAGACAACTGCGATTATGTGAAACAGCTGACAGAGACCTGTGAACTAACCGCCAAAGCGCTCGGTCTGAACAACTACAAGCTGGTCTACCAGAGTCGTAGTGGCCCACCCACTCAACCGTGGCTAGAACCCGATGTGCTCGATCACATGCGCGAGTTGCATGCGGCTGGGGTCAGACATGTTTTGCTTCATCCTATCGGTTTTATCTCCGATCATATGGAGATTCTTTACGACCTCGACACCGAAGCAAAAGAGCTTGGGCACGAGCTTCAGATGCAGTTTGTTCGCACTAGCACCGCTGGTACCAATCCTAAGTTTGCAAGAATGATGGCCGATCTGGTGGAAGAACGGCTAGAATCAAATAACGTGGCTGAGAAAAAAGCCATTGGTTGCTTCGGGCCTGCGCCCGACGTCTGTGCACCTGGCTGCTGCGCTTACACACCTACCAGACCAGCCCATGCTGGCGCTCAGAGACCGCAAGGCACCTAAAATTCATTCGGTCAGCAGCATCTATAAGATTGGTATTGGAGAATTTAGTGCCTAATAAGAAGCAAATATTGCCTTTATTCCCCCTTCCCGATGTGGTTCTTTTTCCTGGCTCTCCCTTGCCATTGCATATTTTTGAGCCGCGCTATAGACAAATGGTTTCCACCATCATGGAAGGTGACAAGCTCTTCGGAGTCTTGCTCTATGACCCTCACAGTTCGCAGGCAGCTACTATTGGCTCCTCCGCTGAAATTATTGAGTGCGAAAAATTACCCGATGGTCGAATCAATATTATGACCGAAGGCCGCAGACGGTTTAAAGTTCTGCGCACCATAGAAGATTTGCCCTACCTGCAAGGCGAAGTGGAGTGGCTGGAAGATGAACCAGCCGACCAAGATCTAGAGCCAGTAGCGAAGCAAGTACTCGACTCGATCAAAGACATTCTTCGCCTGAGCAGCAAGCTCACAGACAAGAGTGTCGAAGTACCAAAAGATTTGCCATCAGATCCACTCAATCTTTCTTACTGGGTGGCAGGCACCATGTATGGTGTGCCAGAAGACCAGCAAGCACTTTTGGAATTGCAAGATACCCACGGCCGACTGACTCACGAGGCAAAAGTCTTGAACGTTACTACCAAGTATCTCGCGGCTCACAGTGCCTTAAAAGATGCCGTAGGCTAATTGCCAAAGAAATCATCCTGGCGATCAAGACCACTGAGATAGCGCTTTACCATCCAGCCATGATTTTGCTGTGCCAGAGCCATATCAGCAGGGCTGTCTAGGTCATTGCCGCGCATTACTCTTCGATCTACTCCAGCGATTTGCTCATCAAAAACGCGACCAACAGTTGTCGGTCTGAACCGAGGATTCCAAATCGGGAAGCTCTCTTTATGGCTTGGTTGACCGTGGGCTACACCACCGGCATCCGGTTCAACCCTATGCATTTCAAAAGGCGCACCGGTATTCTCTGGGCGACCGGCCAGATAGTTATTGAGCTGTCTCCACTGAGGAATTTCATCCATAGTTTTAGCTTTGGCGGTATAGGCAGGTAGTTCAACTTTGTGTGGAAGGAGAGTGCCTTCAGGGTTTAAGAATTGAAATTGCTTGCTGCCATCGGGCCGTTCAGTTAAGCGGATGTGCGCCAATTGGCTAGGAATAGTAGCTTCGCTCATATTGCCGTTTGGGAGCTTAAACACCATGCGACCTGAATGTTCAATCCAGGTCTGAACACCATCTTTATGGGTGAAGTTAATAAAGCCGTTTTGAATGTTATCGACCATATGCATGCGATCACCGTTGCCTAGAAGGGCTTTGACTTCGTGATTGACGTTGTTCACTTCCATATTGGCCAGCACAGTCTCGTTGAGTCGATACTGCTTTTGCCCGCCGGCATACTCGCTCACTGTGACTCGTTTTATAGGCATTCCCAGGTCAAGCATCCGGGCCTCTCCGCTAGGGAAGGCAATCACCACCTTGCCGCTGGCACTGATTCTTGAGATAGAGTGGTCGCCATGGAGCAGCTCAACGGGTTTCATGGCTGGCAATTTATCTACAAGCTGAACATCTTCACCTCGGGTGCCCCGGAAATTAAGAATCTTGTAGCCGTCTTTTAATATTTCACGATT
>JAUPUU010000338.1 GCA_030917395.1 Cyanobacteriota bacterium erpe_2018_sw_21hr_WHONDRS-SW48-000092_B_bin.40 | reverse complement strand
TACAAAATTGGAGATCTTTACAAGGCACCACCAATAGTTGCGCCATATATGCCACGCCTTGACTGGCAAATGTGGTTTGAGGCTCTAAGGGCCGAAAGCGGAGCTAATCCAGACCGCTGGTTTGTTCATTTCTTAAGCGCGCTAGCTCAAGGTGATAAAAGTGTTTTGAAGCTACTTAAATACAACCCTTTTGCCGATACTCCACCAAAGTATTTAAGAGTGAAGCTCTACAAGTACACGTTCACTAAGCCAGAGGTGCTCTTCTCCAAGGGCCAGTGGTGGCAGAGGGAAGAGGTTGGTGTTTATCTTCATACCGGCAAGCTTGGCATTGATAAAAGTCGATAGTTATGAATTCGAAAAAATTCTGCTCAGCTGGTCTCCTTAGAGGAGTTGCCTGAATCGTCAGTTAACCAGTAGAATTTTACCGGTTAAGTGGCAAAAACGGAGATAACCGGCAAAATAGTGCAGTTTAACTTTTCCACCGCTGACGAGATTGCACGAGAACTGATTGAAGGTGCAGAGCATAACGACAGAAACTAGGGATGCTCTTTTGGAGATCGTAAAATGAAAGGAATACTTGCGGGTGTTCCAAAACTGATCGCTAGCAAGTATTCCCTAGAATGGGGATCGAAAAGTAGCCTGTTATTCAAAGCTCCAGTGGGCGCTATTCTTAGAGGTGTCTATTTCGATCACGCTCCTTCCGGGAACTATTATTTGCAGTGCGTCATTCTTCCCCTGCACATGCCAAGCAATGGTATTTACTATATAGACGGCCCGCAAATAGGATTTGGCGGCCAAAGTAGACTTCGACCGGTGACCGAATCTAAATTGTGGGCGACACGTGATGAATACATCAGTGGGCTTGAGGACATCGTCGTTAATCAGCTGCGGTCAGAGTGGGATCGACTTGCACACGTGAACTATTGCATCGATTACTTCTTGTCTCTAAACGGCTATGTCTACAAGCATGGACGGCACGTATTTGAAGCATTAATATATCTCACAGCCTATCAACAAAGATACTCGCACTGCATGAGCATCATTCAAGAATATAAACAGCTCTTTCCAGAAAAAGACCCGATGAAGCTTCATGTTGACTCATACCCTCAAGCCTACTGGCAGAGAATTGAATTGATTGAAGAATGCATTAAGACCGAAGACTTTCAACGGTTGCATACGAAATTGAATGAGTGGTTCGATTACTCAATAAAGGCACTGGGTCTCAGCAGGTTTGTTTGAGCTAATCAAGCACTTTCACTTGTTTTTCGCAGCCTTCTTTTTGCCAGAAGTATTAAGTAGAACGGCCTCGCGTATTAATGTCTTGAAGGCTTTGACGTCAATCTCCTCGCCTTCGTGAATGTCGATGGCGCGTCTTACGTTTCCATCAAGGCTTGAATTAAAGAGCTTAGCTGGATCTTTTAAGGCTGCCCCCTTGAAGAAAGTTAGCTTCACCACCGCCTTGTAGGTCTCGCCTGTACAAATGCCACCATCATGGGACCACACTGGAGTCCCCCGCCATTTCACTTCTTCCAGAACTTCGGGATCTGCTTCTTTGATTAGGGCCCGCACTGCAGCTAGTGTTTCTCCACGCCAATCACCCAGTTCAGCAATCTTCTCGCTGATTAGCTTGGACGCAGCAGCACCTGCTAGCTTCTCTTCACTGGTCATCTTTTGCCTCGGATGGAATAAGTGTATAGCGAAGTCTTAGGGTGTCCTTAGTTTTTTTAAGCCAGCGTTTGTAAGAACGACCACGTTGCACATCACATCCTTGTGAACTTTGCTCAATTGTCCAATATGTAATAGGTCGTCTTGAGGATAGACATCATTAACAGTGATATTGACCCCAAAATCTCCATCTGAATCATTTAAGAAACCATGAGAAATGTCACTGCCAAAATATTTTAAGACGTAGGGAGCGCGCGTAGATTTGTACATATGCACTCCGCCAGTTGGCTTCGTCGTTGGCTTCAAGGGCGGTACAGGAATACAGACACCAATTACCTGACCAGGATTGGCATTGGGAAAGGCGAAGTCGCCACCTTTGAACCTATTGATGGAACCGTCCGGTGAAAACGTCTTTGAGCCAGTCACCGTCGGTGCAGTTTCGAAGAACAGATATCCGCCCATCGGAAAATCGACTCTTCTGCCATCGAAAAGGCCTGTATACAGTTGCGACTGGACAACTTGCGGCACGGCAAAAGTGTAGGTTGTAAAATCTTCGCCTTTTGTGAGCCTGGTTCTAGCAGAGTTCCAGTCAATTTTGTTGTTCAATGCAAAGACATCGGATGGTTCCAGTACCTTACAAACTGCACTGAGCGGAGAATCTTTCTTTCCCTTCAACTTAGGTGTCTCCCTTGAGTCGACCTCAGTATTGTCTGTAGCATAGGCCGGGACAGTCGTCAGATTTACAAGCTGTGCACTTGTCACCGCTAACACAATAAATGCCGCCCAGTTTATCTTCATGTTCTCTTCTTAACTTCCGAATCTACTTCCCCTCTAAAACCGGCCGCATATCGACCTTCACTTCTTCAGATTTAGGGCTGTAAATTGTAAGCAACTGCGGTGGTGTCGCATCTGGTGGATAGAGAAGCTCAACAGTAAAGTTCATCTTTTCGCCGGGCTCTACTTCAAAGGCGTCCAGTGCTTCAAGGTTTTGACCTTTGTGCAAGACAAGATGATAAAAACGCTGGTAGTTGGCGGTTGAGACCTTGACTGAACCACGATAGAAAACGGCCTTCTCAGGCTGTTCTGCATACTTTATTTCATTCTTATCGGTCTTCAGCGGGCAGTCGAGGTAGACATAGACTTTTCGCTTAATATAGTCGCTATTGCGAACGTTGCAGGTGATTTTGTAATCGACGCAGTAATTCCCGTGGGCACTGTAGGCGGTGTCGTCATAACGGCGCAGCAGCTTCGCACTTTGAATTTCACCTGTACCAAATG
>JAUPUU010000337.1 GCA_030917395.1 Cyanobacteriota bacterium erpe_2018_sw_21hr_WHONDRS-SW48-000092_B_bin.40 | reverse complement strand
CGGCACTCATTATGATGTTGCTGATGTCTATGACAAATATATGTTGGAAAGTCCAACTGAAACATGGGGTGGTCATACCTATCCGTCTTTGAAAGAAGACCTCAATGTTTGTGAGTTGATTCTGCTTCTTGCTCCAGAAACAAATGGTGAATTAGCTCACCGGGCTTACGTTTCTGAGTCACATAAGACTGGCATTGATCATACTCACCTTGCTGCCGATAGTCGTGCCGTTCGCTATACATTCAACGATTTAAAGGCTCAGCCCCGTCGTGTTCTAACGACACCATATTGGACAGGTGTCACTGCTGACAACCGAACCTATTCAGCTTATTGTCAAAATATTGAAGAAGAAATTCCATGGCGTACGCTCACTGGTAGGCAGCATCTTTACCTCGATCATGAAGCATACATTGCTTATGGTGAGAATCTGCCGACTTATAAACCAAGGCTAACAATGCATGCTTTGCGCGATTTAGAAAAATCATCTAAAGATGCAGGCTCGCTAATTTTGAACTATTTGACACCGCACGGAAAGTGGCATATTCACTCGACCTTTGGTGATACCCTGCGAATGAAGACTCTGTCGCGAGGAATAGAGCCGATTTGGCTCAATGATAAAGACGCAGATCTAATTGGTATCGCCGACAATGATTGGGTCGAAGCCTTTAATGATCACGGCGTTGTCTGTACTAGGGCTTGTGTTAGTGCTCGTATACCTCGTGGACTAGCTTTCATCTACCACTCTCCCGAGCGAACTGTAGCCGTGCCCAAGTCGAAAGAACGAGGTATGCGCCGAGCTGGTGGTCACAATAGCTTGACACGTGCTCGTTTGAAACCGTTGTTTATGATTGGGGGCTATGCTCAGTTTACTTACGCTTTTAACTACTGGGGCCCACCCGGCGTCAATCGCGATACTTTTGTTGTGGTTAAACGGATGGATAAAATGGAGTACTGATATATGGATATCCGCGCCCAAGTATCGATGGTATTCCATCTAGATAAGTGTATTGGCTGCCACACTTGTAGTGTTGCCTGTAAAAACGTTTGGACTGATCGTCCGGGCGCTGAATATATGTGGTGGAACAATGTTGAAACTAAGCCTGGCACTGGCTTCCCTACACTCTGGGAAGATCAAGATCATTACAAAGGTGGCTGGAAGCTCACTGGCGGTAATGGCCATGCGGCTGCTTCTGCTGGTGGTTGTGGTAGTGGCTGTGGTAGTGCTGATAGTGGCAAAGCAAATGATGGTTGGCAACCAATTAAATTAGAGCTGCGTAGCCAGAATAAACTAGACTCGTTTGTCAAGCTTTTCTATAACCCGAATCAGCCTGGTTTGGAAGACTATTACGAACCGTGGACCTATCGCTACACTGACTTGTTTAACGCCCCAGAAGGTGACGATCAACCTACAGCTATTCCCGTGTCGCAGATCACCGGTGAGCCCATGGCAATTGAAGCCGGTCCTAACTGGGATGATGATTTGTCGGGTTCAACTCTTTATGCAGAGAACGATCTCAATTTAGAAGAACTCAGTGATGAAGAGCGAGAACAACTTTTCGAAATTGAGCGCATTTCAATGATGTATTTGCCTCGCATTTGCAATCACTGCGCCAACCCTAGTTGTGTTGCTTCGTGCCCTTCTGGTGCCCTCTATAAGCGCGGTGAAGATGGCATCGTCTTGATTAATCAAGATGTTTGCAAAGGTTGGCGCGCTTGTATTCCAGCTTGTCCGTACAAAAAAATATACTACAACTGGAAGACTGGCAAATCAGAGAAGTGCATTCTTTGTTATCCCAAGCTTGAGACCGGACAGATCCCAAATTGCTTCCAGTCTTGTGTGGGACGCATTCGTTATTTGGGTGTGTTGCTCTATGACGCAGATAGAGTGGCTGATGCGATGAAAGTACCTGACCATGCTCTCGTTGAGTCGCAGCGCACTGTTATTTGTGATCCCTATGATGAAAAGATTGTCGCTTTAGCAAAGGCTAATGGTATCAGTGATGAATTTATCAGAGCAGCACAGCTGTCGCCTGTTTACAAATATGTGATGAAGTGGAAAATTGCCCTGCCTTTGCACATTGAGTATCGCACTATGCCAATGTTGTTCTATGTGCCACCGCTATTGCCGGTCATGGGCAAAATTGATACTGGCATTTATGAAAATCCAGTAGAGCAGTTTTTCACCAGTTTAGAGAAATCGCGTTTGCCAATTAAATATTTGGCACGCTTGTTTAGCGCTGGTAATGTTTCTCTCGTTGAGTATGTGATGAAGAAGCTAATGGCTGTCCGCTATTACAGACGCTCTTTAGATATGGCTGATTTAGACGTTGTTACTGTCAGTCGCATGATGAAAGAAGGGTCAACCACTCCAGAAGAGGCTGAGGCGATTTTCCAGCTGACTGCACTGCCAACCATCGATCAGCGATTTGTCATACCTGAAACCCAGCGAGAAGAGGCATTAGAAGGCAGCTGCAATACCGAGCTGTGCAAAGGCTCGTGTGGATTGGGGATGAATCAAAACAACCTACCGGAGAGAGGGCTATGACTTTAAGTTTGCAAAGCGGTACGAAAAAAGGAATAGCTTTAGCTCAACTGGGGCAAATGCTTGATTATCCGGGCATTTTGGCGAACTCTTCTGCTGATTTTGCTGAGTGCATACATAGGCTTGTTGTTAGTGTTTCTGCTGCTTATCCGCCCAATAGTTGTGGGGCAGCAAAGCATCTGGCAAAGTTTGATGCGGCCTGTAAAAAACTGCCAATCGGTGAGATGGAGGAGCTATATACTCGTACTTTCGATTTGGCTGCTCTTTGTAGTCTTTATGTCACCGGATATATTTTTGGCGATGAGAACTTCGACCGCGGCACTGTAATGGCCAAATTGTCAGATCGCTTCAGAGAGCTTGGTTTTGATACGGCAGGCGAGCTGCCAGATCATCTTGCTGTGCTCTTGCGCTTTGCTAGCTGGCTTGACGAAGAAGCTCTTAACGAGCTAGTGGCCCTTTGCTTGCTTGAGCCGGTAGGCGAAATGACTAAACAGCTCAATAAAGATGATAACCCTTATTTTTATCTGCTTTCGGCCATTCAAGCAGTTTTGAAAGTCGATCATCCGGGGGTGTAAGGATATGAGTGACACTATTCTCTTTGTCGCCTTGCCTTATCTGGCTTTATTTATCTGTGTCTTTGGCTCAATCTATAGGATACGTACTCAGCCATTTTCTTACTCGTCCCTTTCTTCGCAGTTTCTTGAAAGCAAAGGTCTGATGTGGGGATCGCTTCCCTGGCACATTGGCATTACTGTGATTTTGTTAGCACATGTGGTGGCATTTCTTGTGCCTGGTCTTTGGCAGAGCTTGATGTCAAATCAAACTGTTTTGATGGCGGTTGAGTCAATTGGTCTGGGTCTATCTTTCCTTTGTTTGCTGGGCCTGATCGTACTGGCCGTGAGACGCCTGACTTCGTCTAAAGTTCAAGCTGTAACTTCAACCATGGATCTTGTGGTGATATTCCTACTTTTGCTGCAAGTGGGATTAGGAGCTGCTATTGCCGTGCACTGTCGCTGGGGTAGTTCATGGTGCTCTGGTACCACTACTCCCTATTTGTGGAGCATATTGCTTTTGCAGCCTGACACTACTCATATTCATGATCTACCTCTATTAGTTAAAGCGCACATTGTCAGTGCCTGGCTCTTCTTGCTTGTCATTCCCTTTTCTCGACTGCTGCACATGT
>JAUPUU010000336.1 GCA_030917395.1 Cyanobacteriota bacterium erpe_2018_sw_21hr_WHONDRS-SW48-000092_B_bin.40 | reverse complement strand
CGAAGAGCAAAGTGTCTCGCCATTGGCCTTTCATGTTGATGTGCTTGCGCAAATAGCCTTCAAGCTTCATGCCGGCTTTTTGTAAAACCTTTGCCGAACCAAAATTGAATGGATCACAAGTGGCTCCGACTTTTTGCAAGCCAAGATGGTCAAAGCCAAAGCGGATAACTGCTTCGGCTGCTTCCGAGGCATAGCCTTTGCCCCAAGCCTGACGGCTGTAGCAGTAGCCGATATCACCAATTAGTGAATCTTTTTTTGTTATACGTAAGGTAACCGAGCCTATAAAGTCGGCAGAGTCTGCTAACACTACGGCAAAGTCATAAGTAAGTCGCGGCTCTGCTTTTTGATTGTTAAAGCAGGTTTCCATAAATTGACGGGTTTGTTCTTCAGTGTTGGGACCCCACTGCATGAACTTGACGACTTCCGGATCGCTTGAATAAGCGTGAACAAACTCAAAATCGGATGGCAAAAACGGCCGCATAATCAGCCTTGGCGAGCGGATTGGTGGCAATGTTTCAGTCGACTTGGCGGGGGTACTCGGCATGCCTAATTTTCTATCTCTATGCAATGACCTATTACTTTATCACCTGCAACGGCTTACTGCGGTTCAAGATTGTGGAAAGAACAGATAATCGCTTCCGTCTGGCGAGGGACGAATGACGACGACTTTGCCCTCTGTGCGTTTCGGGCGTCCGTTTTTATAAAGTTCGTGATACATGTTGGTGACAATATCTTCTTCTACGGCACGCTCGCGCTTGCGGTTTCGTTCCAGGCATGTTGCTAGAGGTACATCCAATAACCAGAGCTGCACGTCATCGTAGGCGAAAGTTGCGGCTCGATCTAGTATCTGTTTGCGATGTTTGGGGTTGAGGTTAGTGTTGTCAATGATAATGCTGAGTTTCTCGGCCATAGCTTTTTCGAGTCGTTCAAAGAAAATTTCAAAAACTGCTGCTGGGTCGCCTTGGGTTTTCTCGTCACCGTATAATTCAAGGCGAATTGAATCAGCGTTCATGTAGTGAAAGCCTTTAGCGACAATTCTTTTAGACAGAGTGGTTTTGCCAGAACCAGGCACGCCCACGAGCATTATCAGCTTGGCCATCTTAAGCTCCCTTTTCTTCCTTGATCCACTTTAGCCAGATAGAGACAATTGCTAATGTGATGAGAATGTAGACAGCGATGAAAATATTTTTCCAGAGTTCCTTGTCGGCAGTTTGCATAGACATACGGCTGTCTAGCCACGGATTGGTGTAAAAGGTCATACCGACAGTGCTGAAAAACAAGCCGGTGGAAAGGTAGCTGATTCTGGCCCATTTGGTAAAGGTACGCCATGACCAGATTGTTTGCAGCAGGTAGCCTAGTCCAAAGATGCTAATGGTGATGCCGTAATGTTGATAGCGGCCCATGGTGAAAAATTTTTGCAGCGGTGTTAAATAGACACCAGTTGCAATTGCGCTAAAAAGTCCAATCATGCAATAGCGCTGGGCTTTGCGCCAGAGAATGGCAACCGCGCTTGGTTTGTCATTGCTTGAAAGTTGGCTAGAAGTCTTATCTGAGCCTGTCATTTTAGAGCCAAACCTTCGATGGCAAGCCAGCGGCTGGTGGCTGTTTCGAATTGGTAGGCGACTTTGCCGTCGCACAAGGTGAGAATAGTTCGTCCTTTAATTTCGCGACCATCAAAAGGCGAGTTATTGCTCTTTGAAGTGGCTTTATTGACTTCATAGGTCCAGGTCATGTCTGGGTCGAACAGGCAAAGATCAGCTGTTGCTCCCACTGCGATTTTGGGCTCTGCCAGGCCTAAAATACGAGCGGGATCGCTTGTGAATTTGCGTACTACTTCGGCTACGGTCATGCGCGATGAAGCTGGGAGGCTCTCCGCGCTAAGCCGCTCGAGGCAGAGAGCAAAGGCAGTCTCCAGGCCGATTATGCCGCAGGGAGCGGCGATGAAGCCCATCTCTTTTTCTGTGTTTGTATGGGGGGCGTGGTCGGTTGCTATGGCATCAAGGGTGCCGTTCTTAAGCGCTTCTACAAGAAGGTCTTGGTCTTTCTTTGAGCGCAGCGGCGGATTCATCTTGTAGTTAGCGTTGTAACCCGGAACTTCGCTATCGGTCAAGGTGAGGTGATGAGGAGTGGTGTCTGCGGTCACAGGCAGGCCATCTGCTTTGGCCCGTTCAATTAGTTTGACACTGGCAGCAGCCGATACGTGGGCGAAGTGCAGAGCTGCACCGGTCATTCTTACTACTTCGATTTCGCGCGCGATGCAAGCTGCTTCTGAAGCGGTCGGTACGCCAGGAAGGCCTTTGGCTGTGGCATAAGCTGATTCGTTCATGGCACCAGTGCCAGAAAGATCTTTATCTTCAGGGTGACTGACAATGAAAGAGCCAAGTGCTTTCGCCTGTTCAAGAGCGCGACGCATCACGGCTAAATTGGTAACCGGCAAGCCGTCGTCCGAAAAACCAACAGCACCAAGTTCGCTGAGAATGGCCATTTCGGTCAGTTCGCTGCCAGCCATACCTTTGGTGACGCAGGCAATTGGTAATACTTTGACTACAGCTTTTTCTTTGATTATTTGCAAGAGCTGCGAAAAGATTCTGGCATTGTCTATTGGCGGGACAGTGTTGGCCATAGCCACAACTGTGGTGTAGCCACCAGAGGCCGCTGACTTGGTGCCTGATGCCACGTCTTCTTTGGCGCTTTGACCGAGATCGCGCAAATGAGTATGGAGATCGATAAAGCCTGGAAGAAGCCAGAGACCAGCAGCGTCGAAGACTGTTTCGTCGTTGAGCGCCTTTAGTTCTTTGCCGGCGCTGCCAATTTCGACAATTTTGCCGTTGTCTATTCTTATGTCAGTGTTAGTTTTGCTTTCACTATCGAATAATTGACAATTTTTGATCAGCATAAATTAGGCCTGAGGTTTCGCAATTGGTGTGGAAAAGAGCAGAGTTAGAATGGCCATGCGGCAGAGTAAACCATTTTCTACTTGGGTGAGAACGCAAGAAATGATGGCATCTTCAGCTAATTCATTGGTGATTTCTACGCCGCGATTAATTGGTCCAGGATGCAGCACTCGCACGTTAGCTTTGGCCAGGCGAATGCGATCGTGGTCAAGGCGGTACTGCTTGCGATACTCATCAATACTGGCTATAAGCCCCTGGGCTTGGCGCTCCAACTGCAAGCGCAAGCAGATGATGAAGTCAGCGTCTTTAATTGCGGGTTCTAGTCTGTGGTGCACAATAGCGCCAAATTCTTCATCGGCAAAGGTTGTCGGTAGTAGTGCCGGTGGGCCAGCCAAATGTACTTCAGCGCCTAGTTTTTTCAGAAGCCAAAGGTTTGAGCGTGCCACTCTTGAGTGAATGATATCGCCGACAATTGCTACTTTCTTGCCTGCTAAAGTTGTCTCGCTCAGTCGCTTTTCTAGTTTGCCATTGGCGCCAAAAGTGGGCAGATGGCCGATGCTTTCGAGAATTGTATATAAGTCGAGCAGCCCTTGTGAGGGATGAGCATGCCAGCCGTCTCCGGCATTGACGATGTGGAGCTTGTCGCCGACATTGCGTACTAAATCATCGGGGGCTCCCGATTGGCTGTGACGCATGATGATGCCGTTAACACCAAGGGCCCATAGATTCAGGGCTGTGTCTTCAAGGGTTTCGCCTTTGGCGGCGGAGGATGTATTGACATCAAGGTTGACTACAGTAGCGCCAAGTTTGCGGGCGGCTAAGTCAAAACTAGTCTTTGTGCGGGTGGAGTTTTCATAAAATACGGTGGCTATTGTATTTGCTGCTAGTATCGCCAGCGGTGGCTTTTTGTGCACTTGGTTGTGCTTGTAATAGTGAGCCAGCGCCAGGCAAAGACTAATTTCGTCAATAGTTAATTGGCGCGTGTCTAGTAGATGGCGGCGCTCGCGCCAGGCTTGAGCTTCGGCGACGCCGTCGAGGGCTTCCACCAGCTTGGAAACAGGGGAATTTATTTTTGTCAGCATGGAAGAATTATGGAAGGCTGGCGAGCCCCTGTCAAATACAT
>JAUPUU010000335.1 GCA_030917395.1 Cyanobacteriota bacterium erpe_2018_sw_21hr_WHONDRS-SW48-000092_B_bin.40 | reverse complement strand
GGAGGTCTCGACGGCTTGCCCGAACGTCTGGCCGAATATCGCACTCTCGGAGCGCGCTTTGCTAAGTGGCGCGCAGTTATATCACTTGGAGCCGGCCTACCTAGCAGAGCATGTATTGAAGCCAATGCCCATAGCCTGGCACTTTACGCAGCATACTGCCAGGAAGCCTCGATGGTGCCAATCGTTGAGCCGGAAGTGCTAATGGAGGGCGAACACACTATGGAGCAGTGCCACGAGGTAACAGAAGAATTTCTTCGTGCTGTTTTCAATCAGCTCTACACTCAGGGTGTAATGCTCGAAGGACTAATTCTCAAACCAAATATGGTGCTGCCAGGCTTGAACTGTAGCAAACAAAATGCCATTGATGAAGTGGCTGAAGCCACGCTCAATTGTTTGCTGCGAGCTGTTCCTGGAGCAGTTGCAGGAATTGCCTTTCTTTCTGGCGGTCAATCAGCCGAATTAGCGTCGGCCCGCCTCAATGCCATCAATAGCAAATTCAATTTAAAACTACCCTGGCCACTTGCCTTTTCCTTTGCCAGAGCTATTCAGCAACCGGCCCTCGAAATCTGGCACGGAGAAAGTAAAAATACTGAAGCAGCACAAAAAGCCCTGCTTCATCGTGCCCATTGCAACAAGGTTGCCCGCTCGGGTGAATACAATGCCAGCACTGAACTGCAAAGTGAGCAATCGGCCCAAGGCACCCTCGTATCAAACAGGCTACAGTAGCGCTTTTCAAACATTATTTACCCCTTATCACCAAGATATACCTCCCTCTCATTCAAGACATGCGTTACACCGCCAACCAGGCAACAACACAAACACAATCGCGAGACAAAATGGTTCTCACTTCAAACGAACGAGTGCAAAGATTAGAGAAACAAGGATTGGAAGCGCTGCGCTCTAGAGCATTTGCAAAGGCAGAAAAAATATTCATCGAAGAACTAGCGATGTTGCGAGACTTTCGCCATACCGATGAGCTCAGTTTAGCGATGGCTCTAAACAACTTATCATTGGCACTAGCACTGCAAGGCAAAAGCTATCGAGCCGAGAACCTGCGTCGTACAAGTCTGCATATTGCCTCTGAATCGGCGGGTGATCGCCCGGCAAAATATCTTTCGCCAGTGCGAACTTCAGCAATGTAATTCTCTAATTTGACCATTAATTCAAGTGCCCTGAACATCTTCAATCGCGAAGATTTTCAGGGCACTTTTGACGTTGAACCAAGTCAAAGACAAGAAGCTCCGTATCAAAAGGGATTTTATGTCTATTCTCATTGGCAAGCACGAATTTGATGGACCATTTAACGATGTCGACTCTTTAGAAGAAAGAGAAGGGCTATATGTTGTTCTCAATTTCAAAGACGAACAATACGAACTAATCCATGTGGCCCAAGCTGACAACATCAGAGAGCGCATTCAACTTTTACCATCGGCAAAGCCAGATGGAAAAGTTCTCTTCGCGGCTCTGTATACGCCAAGGTTTGGAAAGAGAGAGAGGACAATTATGGTAGAAGATATTGAGAGCGATATCGATAGTAATGAGAAAACGCAAGACATAGCCTGAAATTGACTTAGCATCAAACAGCCTTCAAAACTTTAATGGAAGCCAAAGAATAGGCCTGAGATGAGCATGCGGAAGTTCTGGACAACTTTATCCAAAATTATAAGGCACTTTATAGAACGAGGTCAGTCTGACCAGATGTCGAATCAAACTAGCACGCTAAACGCCTTAAACAGGCTACTTGGTTCTATACCAACAAAAACATAAAGGAATAGGAATCCATGGCAGCCACAGAAAGCGCAATGATCTACAATCAAGCCTTCGAAATCAATCGAAAAAACCAAAATTTCAAAGCACTCTTTGCAGTGCTTTTTTTATCGCTAGTTACATCTGTTCAATCTGTCGCTGCTCAGCAGTCACTTAACAGCACAGCCAACGGCGGAGCCTTTAACAGCGTTCAAGGACCAGGCAGCACTGCGACAAACGAGGGTGCTACAGCTCTCGGTGTCTTTGCTACCGCCTCAGGCGATCGCAGTGTCGCGGTAGGACCAGCCACAGCTGGCGGCCAATACTCGGTGGCGGTCGGCAATGGCGCTGCAGCACAAGGACAATATGAAGTATCTACCGGCACATTCGCCGGAACAGCCAACATTGGCTCTGACTACAATACTGCAGTAGGGGCCTTCACGGGCAACAACATAACTGGTGAGCGCAATAGTTCGTTTGGCTACGCTGCCGGTCAAGGCACTACCGGCGCACGCAATACGGCCCTAGGTGCCAATGCCGGACAACTTGTAACCGGCGAGCGCAATCTGAATGGCGGGATCAGCTCAGGCTTTTCGGCCACAGGTGACCGCAATGTCGGCTTAGGTGCTCAAGCTGGACAATACTTAACTGGTAATAACAACGTCGCCATCGGCAACATTGCCGGTAGTGGCACACCAGGAGCCACTCTATTCGTCAATAGCGCTGTCTCAATTGGCAACTCGGCCCAAGCCAGTGCCGACAATAGCGTGGCACTGGGAGCCAATTCACTAGCCAATCAGGTCAATACAGTCTCCATCGGCAGCCTAGGCAACGAACGCCGCCTAGTCAATGTCGCTGCCGGTGTTGCCCAAACTGATGGAGTCAATGTCAGTCAATTACTTGGTCAGAGCAGTCAGACACTTATCCAAGCCAATAGCTACACAGACGTTCAAGTAGCTGGAGGCGTTCAGCAGGCAAATAACTATACAAATACTCAAGTGGCTGGGGGCGTTCAACAAGCCAACAACTACACAAACGCAAGAGCCAATCAACTCAATGGTCGAATCGATGCTGTTCAAAAGAGCGCCAATCAAGGCGTAGCAGCAGCAGTAGCCATGCTCAGCACCATTCGCACTCCCAGCCCAGGAAAGAGCACCATCAATCTCGGTGGCGGCTACTACGGCGGTCAGGCTGCCGCAGCCGTATCTATGGCCCACCGCTCACGTGACTCTAGACTACAGGCCACAATGGCCTTGGGCATTCCCGTCAGCATCGTTAACGGGGCCAACCTAGCAGCAGCCATTGGTCTCGGCTTCGAATTTTAACCCATCCGTTCTAATCGATAAATTGAACTGAAAAACAAAAGGAACAAAAAATGCACGCAACAGCAAATGACTCAGTAATAGCAGTTTTCAAAGACCATTTAGAAGCAGAAGAGGCCATTAAAGAGTTACAAAAATCAGGCTTTGATATGAAACAGCTGAGTATTGTCGGCAAAGACTATCACACCGAAGAACATGTGGTTGGCTACTACAATCTAGGCGATCAAGTGGCGACCTGGGGCAAGACCGGCGCGTTCTGGGGCTGGATTTGGGGCTTGCTGTTTGGTTCGGCCTTTGTTTTCATTCCCGGAATTGGCCCGACAATGATTGGCGGCCCCATCGTCAGCTGGCTGGCTGGAGCACTCGAAACAGCAGTTGTTGTCGGCGGAGTTAGTGCTTTGGGTGGGGCACTAATTGGTGCTGGAATACCCAAGGACAGCGTACTCAAATATGAAACAGCCCTGAAAGCAAGTAAATATTTAGTTATTGCCCACGGCACCAGAGCCGAAGTCGAGCACGTCAAAGGAATCCTCGACAACAACAAGGCCGAGTCGGCAACGGTGCACAGCAAACTGGTAGAAGCGAGCGCTTAAAACAGCCAAATCAAAGCAAAGCAAACGGAAAAGCCGCTGTCGACATCCAGCGGCTTTTCTTTTGTGCTCTACCTAAACGAAGCCTCTAGACGGGGCTAACTTCGGCGTCAACGATATCCTCTTCTTCTTTAGGCTTAGCCGTTGGACCAGATCCATTACCATTGGCTCCATTACCATTAGAGCTGTTAGCACCAGGAGCTGCAGCCGAAATATCTTGCTGCAGCATCGCCATAAGAGCTTGCACATCGGCAGTCATCTTTTTGATATCGGCAATGCTTTCATGCTTTTCTAGCTTCTGTCGCAATTCGGTAATCAACAGTTGCGAGCGCGAACGATTGGTGTCTCGTATCTTCTCGCCACCATCTTTAAGCAGGTGCTCAACGGCGTAGCAAGCCTGATCGGCTTCGTTACGAACATCAGCTTCGTCCTTTACTTTACTGTCAGCAGCAGCATTAGCTGTAGCCTCTTTCAATAGTCGCTCGATGTCTTCTTTAGTCAAATTGGTGCTAGCAGTGATTGTAATTTTCTGCTCTTTACCTGTGGCTTGCTCTTTTGCTGCCACGTTTACGATGCCATTTGAGTCGATATCAAAGGAAACTTCGATAGCATTCATGCCACGGGGAGCAGCCTTGATGCCATCGAGCTTGAAATTGCCTAGGGTCTTGTTATCGCGGGCCATTGGACGCTCTCCCTGGAAGACATAAATGTCGACTCCAGGCTGATTGTCTTCTGCTGTAGAGAACATCTGTGATTTATGGGTGGGAATGGTTGTATTGCGCTCCACCAATTTAGTGAAGACACCACCCATGGTTTCAATGCCTAGAGATAGGGGGGTGACATCGAGAAGGACAATATCAGAGACTTCGCCACTGATAATTCCCGCTTGAATAGCAGCACCAATGGCCACAACTTCATCCGGATTAACACTTTGATTAGGCTGCTTATTGGCAGTCATCAGTTTGACCAAAGCCTGCACAGCAGGAATGCGCGATGAGCCGCCCACCAGCACAACTTCGTCAACTTGCCCCGGGCTCAAGCCAGCATCAGCTAAGGCTTGCTCTACAGGCTTGCGGCAGCGTTCTACCAGGTCACGGGTCAATTCATTGAATTTTGCCCGACTCACTTTCATCTCTAAATGCTTCGGTCCAGCCGCAGTAGCCGTAACAAACGGCAGAGATATAGTTGCTTCAGTCAAAGACGACAGCTCAACTTTAGCCCGCTCAGCAGCCTCAGAAAGACGCTGCAAAGCTTGGGGATCACTGCGCAAGTTAACCCCTTCTTGCTTCTCAAATTCGTCCGCAAGATAGTTGACCAAGCTGTGATCGAAGTCGTCACCACCAAGATGGGTATCACCAGCGGTAGCCTTCACTTCAAAAACGCCATCGCCTACTTCCAAAATTGATACGTCGAAGGTTCCACCACCAAGGTCGAAGACCATCACCATCTCATCAGTCTTCTTGTCAATACCATAAGCCAAGGCTGCCGCTGTGGGCTCGTTTATGATGCGCAAGACCTCAAGACCGGCTATGGCGCCAGCGTTCTTGGTCGATTGACGCTGTGAATCATTAAAGTAAGCGGGCACAGTGATCACCGCACTTGTTACTTTCTCACCCAAATATTTCTCAGCGTCTTCTTTGAGCTTACGCAAGACCATCGCTGAAATTTCTTCAGGAGTATATTCTTTCTTGTCGATGATTATTTTGCAGCCACCATCTTCACCGCATTTGACGGTGTATGGCACCATTTTTCGTTCGCCTTCCACTTCATCAAAGCGCCGGCCAATAAACCGCTTGATTGATGAGACAGTGTTGAGGGGGTTCAGGACTGCCTGCCGCCTGGCTAATTGCCCCACTAACCGATCTCCGCTCTTGGACATCGCTACAACCGAAGGCGTCGTGCGATTGCCATCACTGTTAGCAATGACAATTGCTTGTCCGCCTTCCATGACAGCCACAACTGAATTAGTGGTGCCAAGATCAATACCTAATGATTTACCCATTGTGTGCTCCCAGACTGAAACCAATGAAACTTTCCTAGCCACAGACAAGAGCCAGAGAGTTTAGTTCCGTCTATTTTTCGAGCTTTTCCAGGGCAGCCATTATTTACTTATATCTCATCAACAACAGGGCACAACTGACCACGATCGCGGAGGAGGGCTCAAGGCTAAGCCCATGGCCAATCCTTATCAGTGGCAGTTTTTCAGCAGGCGCAACAGAAGAGCGGCAAAATCCCTTCACAGTCGGCTTCTGCACAACAAAGCGCTGTTATACTCAGACAGAAGTAGGCGCGGAGCATATTCTGCACCCAAATTTTTCACCTAAAAGCGAGAGCAAGCCATGTCAGAAACAACTGAGTTAGCAACAGTAACAACCAATACTAGCGACGCGAAGTTTAAGCTGGACGGTAAACCGCTCAAGGTTGGAATTGTAGGAGCCACCGGTATGGTCGGTCAGCAATTGATCCGCATGCTCAAAGACCACCCCTGGTTTGCAGTAACAAAGTTGGCCGCCTCGGCGGGTTCAGCTGGCAAGACTTATGAGCAGTCGGTGGCTG